>DASSUD010000266.1:0-12419 GCA_035707385.1 Acidimicrobiales bacterium | reverse complement strand
GCCGGCGGCCCGCCACGTCCTCAACTCGGTGTTCCTGCACGAGGCGGTGGAGGCCGGCCTCGACTCGGCCATCGTCCACGCGGCCCGTATCATGCCGCTGAACAAGATCCCCGAGGACCAGCTCAAGGTGTGCCGCGACCTGGTCTACGACCGCCGGGACGAGGCCGCCGGCTACGACCCGCTGGCCGCGCTGCTCGACGTGTTCGCGGACGTGACGGTGACCAAGGCCGAGAAGGAGGACCGCAGTGGCTGGCCGGTCGACGAGCGGCTCAAGGCCCGCATCGTCGACGGCGACCGCGACGGCCTCACCGCCGACCTCGACCAGGCCATGGCCGAGGGCACCCCGCCCCTGTCGATCATCAACGACACCCTGCTGGCCGGCATGAAGGTCGTGGGCGAGCTGTTCGGCTCCGGCCAGATGCAGCTGCCGTTCGTGCTGCAGTCGGCCGAGACGATGAAGGCGGCCGTCGCCCACCTCGAGCCGCACATGGACAAGGTCGAGGGCGGCGGGGGCAAGGGCCGCATCGTGCTGGCCACCGTCAAGGGCGACGTCCACGACATCGGCAAGAACCTGGTCGACATCATCCTCACCAACAACGGCTACGAGGTGCACAACCTCGGCATCAAGATCTCGATCGCCGACATGATCGACAAGGCGCTCGAGGTCAAGGCCGACGCCATCGGCATGTCCGGCCTGCTCGTGAAGTCGACGCTCATCATGCGCGACAACCTGGAGGAGCTGAACAGCCGCGAACTGACCGACATCCCGGTGCTGCTGGGCGGGGCCGCGCTCACCCGCAGCTACGTCGAGCGCGACCTGCGCGACCTGTACGAGGGCCGGCTGTTCTACGGCAAGGACGCCTTCGAGGGCCTGCACGTCATGGACCGGCTGGGCGCCATCAAGCGGGGCGCCGAGGACGACGACCCCGATTGGGGCCGGGTGCCGTCCGAGTCCCGGGTGCCGTCCCGGGCCTCGCTGGGACTGCGGGACAAGGGCGACGCGCCGCCGGCCGAGGTGCCGTCCCGCTCCCCCGACGTGGTCACCGACAACGAGGTGTTCACGCCTCCGTTCCTCGGCGGCCGGGTGGTCAAGGGCCTGCCCGTCGACGAGATCGCCGGTTACCTCAACGAGACCGCGCTGTTCCGCAACCAGTGGCAGTTCCGGCCCCAGGGGGGCGAGTCCGACGACGAGTTCAAGGCCCGCATCCGGCCCACCCTGCGCGACGAGCTGGCCCAGGCCAAGGCCGACGGCCTCCTGGTCCCCCAGGTCGTGTACGGCTACTTCCCCGCCAGCGGCGACGGCAACGATCTGGTGGTGTGGACCGACGAGAGCCGCTCCGAGGAGCGGGCCCGGTTCGCGTTCCCCCGCCAGACCAAGGCGCCCTACTACTGCATCGCCGACTTCTTCCGGCCGGCGGAGGGCGACCAGGTCGACTACGCCGGGTTCTCGATCGTCACGATGGGGCCGGCGGTGTCCGAGCGCACGGCCAAGCTGTTCGCCGACGACCGCTACCAGGACTACCTCCTGCTGCACGGCCTGGGGGTCGAGATGGCCGAGGCGCTGGCCGAGTACTGGCACCGGCGCATGCGCGAGGAATGGGGCTTCGCCCACGAGGACGGCCCGTCGCTCGCCGGCCTGTTCCGCCAGCAGTACCGGGGCGGCCGCTACTCGTGGGGGTACCCGGCCTGCCCGGACCTCGAGGACAACATGACGGTCCTCGCCCTGCTGGGCGGCGAGCGCATCGGCCTGGAGTGCAACGAGGAGACCGGCTTCCAGTACCAGCCCGAGCAGACGACGTCGGCGCTGGTCTGCCACCACCCCCAGGCCAAGTACTTCGTCGCCCGCTGACCGCCCGGGCGTGGCGGCTAGCGATCGAGGTAGAGGCGGAAGCCCTCGGCCCCGGCGGTGAAGCCGACGGCCCGGCGGCGGTGGGCCTCGGCCACGACCATCGCCTCCAGGACGGCGGACGGCCGGCAGTCGTAGCCGAGGTTGGGCATGGTCTGGAGGCTCACGACGCCCACCGCCTCCCCGCCGTCGCAGGCCACGTACACCGTCAGCCCTTCGGCGGCCATCATCCGGTCCCAGGTGGCCCGCTGACGGTCGGTCACGCCGGACGGGCCGAGGCTCGGGTCGCGCTCGTGGACCCGCAGCACGCCCAGCAGGTCGCCGGGACCCGCCGGGCGCACCGTCGGCGCCATCAGCCCAGCGAGCCCAGCTTGAACACCGCGCCGGTCGAGTCGGTGAGGGTGGCGAGTCGCCCGTAGGGCGTGTCCTCGGCCGGCATGACCACGCTGCCCCCCAGCTCGACGGCCCTGGCTACGGTGGCGTCGGTGTCGGCGGTGCCGAAGTAGACCGACCAGGTGGCCGGGACGCCGTCGGGCAGGAAGCCGGACGCGTCCATGATGCCGGCGGCCTGATCGGCGCCCTCGCCCAGCGTCGTGTAGCGGAACTCCGCGGTGTCGCCGGCCACGTGCGTGTCCCAGCCGAACACCTTCTCGTAGTACGACACGGCGGTGTCGTAGGCGCGGGTGTGGAGCTCGAACCAGGCCGGGGTGCCGTCCTCGCCCACGACCTGGAAGCCCTTGTGGTCGCCGGGCTGCCAGATGCCGATGGCCGCCTGGCCGGGGTCGACCAGCAGGCCCATGGTGCCGAGCGTGCCCACGTCCATCGGGAGCACGATGACCTGGCCGCCGGCGGCCACGGTGGCGTCGGTGGTCGCCTTGGCGTCGTCGGTGGCCAGGTAGACCGACCACCCGTCGGGCGTCCCGGCCTGACCGTCGTTCCTCATGGCCCCGGCCACCAGGCGGCCGTCCTTGGCGAAGGTGATGTAGCCGCCGAACTCCTCGCCGGAGTCCTCGGACGTCCAGCCGAACAGGGCGCCGTAGAACGCCCTGGAGGCGTCGGTATCGGTGGTGAGCAGATCGATCCAGCAGGGGGCGCCGGCCGGGGTGGTGTCACGCACAGGCATCAGAGGCTCCTTCACGGTGTCGCAGCGTGCAGGTCGGACCGACCGGGAGCCGGAAACTCATCGCGTTCCCGCCGGGATCAGTCCGGCCCGTGGCAGACGGCCTCGACGTTGTTGCCGTCGGGGTCCCGCACGAACGCTCCGTAGTACTGGTCGTGGTACTCGGGCCACAGCTTCGGCTCGTGCAGGACCTCGGCACCCGCGGCCACCGCCGCCGCGAAGAACTCCCGCACCGTGGCCCGGTCGGCGGCCTTGAAGGCGATGTGGGACTCGCGGAACCCGTCGCCGGTCGCCTGCGCCTGGATCCAGAAGTCGGGCATCGGGGGAACCCCGTAGCCGATGGTCTGACCGAAGTCGAGGATGCGCCGGCCGCCGAGGGGCGCCAGCACCGCGTCGTAGAACGCGGCGCTGACCCCGACGTCGACACATTGGATGCTGAGGTGGTCCAACACCCCGACATCATCGCTCACCGTTCACTGGACGGTGATGGCGTCCACCTCCGTGGTGGTGCCGTTCACGATCGGGGCCGTGACGGACGTGGTCACGTTGCGCGTGCCCGCGCGCACGCCCTTGACCTCGACGCTGTAGGTCATGACCCCGCCGGGCACGGCCGGGCTGGTGGTGACCCGCAGGTCCTCGGTCGGCAGGCCGGCGATCTGGCTGCCGCCCGTGCCCTCCGCGTTCTCGGCGCCGACGTTGAACGGGAACCCGGACGGGTCGGCCGGCAGGTTGGCCGGGTCGTAGGCGTAGGCGACGTCCTCGACACCGTTGATGCCGAGCCAGGTCTGGAACACCCGCTGGCTGGCCGTGCCGAACACGTTCAGCCGCCACTCGACCACGATCCAGCTGTTGACGCCGTCCGTGAGGGTGGCGATGAAGATGCCGGGCGCCCCGGTGCCGTCGAGGTCGGTCCAGAACGGCGCCAGCACGTTGTTGGGCCGGGCCGGGTCGGGGAACGTCTGGGGGGCGAACACGATGTCCCCGGTCCCGGTGGTCCCGCCGACGACGAGGTAGCCGTTGGAGGTGATGCCCAGGCGGCTGTACGTCGACTGCCCGTACACGAAGGCCGGCGTGTTGACGTTCAGGGCTGCCTCGTCACCGATGGGTACCGGCGTTATGCCGAAGGCGTCGAGCGGGAGGTAGCCGGCCGGACCGGCACCCGGGGCGATGTTCGGGTTCCCCGGAACGAACCCCGCCAGCTCCGCGCTCGCCACCGCGTCCCGGAAGCCGGTCTGGGTGGCGCCGTCGACGCCGCTGATCCGCAGTCCGGCGTCCAGGTGGGTGCGCGCGTCGACGGTGGTGCCGGTCTGGCTCAGGTTCTCGAACCGTATCGTGCACGTCGACCGGCCCTCGGGCCGGGTGATCGTGGTCGGGTCGCACATCTGGGTCAGCGACAGGTCGCCCTGCTGGCGCACGAACGACACCGGCATGTGCAGGTCCCGATCACCGTCGCGGTCATGGAGGTCGATCTGCCCGAAGTACTGGCCCGTGGCCAGCGCCGGCCCCGAGATGGTGACGGTCAGCTCGATCGACCGCCCGGGGGCGAGCGTGAAGCTCCTCGGCTTCACCGTGACCGTGGCGCCGGGATCGTCGGCGGTGGCCGTGGCCCGGTAGCGCACCGTCCCGCTCGTCACGTTGGTGGCCGTGCGGGTGGTGGTCAGCGTGCCGGGCATGACCGGCGCGCTCACGGAAGGCATGTTGACGTCGACCGTCGCCAGCGCCCCCGACCCGGCGTCGACGAAGTCGGCCGCCGGGCTGTCGAAGGTCAGGCCGGGGTTGGCGGCCCGGTCGACCCGGATGCGGCCGGAGCCACGGTCGAAGGGGTCGGTCGGCGATACCAGGTCGGCGTCCACGAGGTCGGTGGTGGCCGTGGTGGCCAGCGCCGACCGGACCTGCCCGGGTGTCCAGCCGGGGTGCAGGTCCATGAGCAGCGCCGCCGCGCCCGCCACGTGCGGTGACGCCATCGACGTCCCGGCGATGGCCTGGTACAGGTTGCCGGGCGGCCCGGCGGCAACGTCGTCGGGGGTGGGCGTGTGGCCGGCCAGGATCTGGACGCCGGGAGCCGTGACGTCCGGCTTCAGCCAGTCGCCGCCCGGTCCCCGGGACGAGAACCTGGCCATGCGGTCGCCCACGCCGGCCGAGGCCGCGCCGGTGGTGAAGCTGGCCGTGGCCCCCGGGTTGGCGGCCAGGAACGCAGCGATAGTGTCCGCCCCGGGCTTGTCCACGTTGACGGCGGGCAGGAGGTGGTTGTCGGTGAAGGCGGGGGCGGGGAACGCCGCGTTGACGAGCAGCATCCCGGCCGCGCCGCCCTGCAGGACGTTGAAGCCGCGGGCCACCCTCCCCGGGCCGATCTCGCACACGACGATCTTGCCGGTGAACACGCCGGGTGCCGCCGGGGCGGTGCAGCCGGCGTTGCCGTAGGGCGGGTCGGCGCCCCGCACCACGGGCAGCGGGGAGGCGATCCCGGTGGTGATCGTGCCGCCGGTGACCTGCGCCGTGGCCCCGCCCCCGGCGGTCAGCGTGACCGTGGAGGTGAAGGCTCGCTCCTGGGTGGAGGCGCCGACCGTCGTCACCCACGGGCCCCGGTGGCTGAGCGTGTCCGGGCCGGGGCCCTCGTTGCCGGCGGAGGCGGCCACGAACACGCCGGCGGCGTAGGCGTCCAGGAACGCCAGCTCCACCACGTCGGAGAAGGGGTTCTCGCCGCCGCTGATCGAGAAGTTGAGGACGTCGGCGCCGTCGGCGATCGCCTGGGCCACGGCCGCGGCCGAGTCGGACGGGAAGCAGCCCTCGACCCCGCAGACCTTGTACATCGACACGTGGGCCGCGGGGGCCATGCCGTGGATCGGCCCGCGGGAGATGCCCAGCGGGTCGGCGTCGGCCACCGGGCCGCCGGCGGCGGTGGTGGAGGTGTGGGTGCCGTGGCCGTTGGAGTCGCGGGCCGAGTCCGGGTAGACCTCGCCGCCGATCACCGCGTTGTAGGTGTCGAGGAACGGCTGGCCGCCGATCAGCTTGTCGTTGCAGACGAACACGTCGCTGGCCGCGGTGAGGGGATTGTCGCCGAAATCGCAGGTCCGGGGCGTGCCATCCGTCTTCGGCGGCGGCGCCGGCAGGGAGCCGGGGTCGGCGTAGCCCGGGTGCTCGGGCCAGGCGCCCGTGTCCAGCACACCCACGATCACACCCGCGCCGGCGCTGGCGCGGCCGCCGAGCGCCGGGTACACGGCCGTGGCGCCGGTGAACTCCGGGCTGGAGTCCGTGTGGAGCGTCAGGGGCGCGTTGGACTGGACGGCGACCACGCCCGGTAGCGCCCGCAGGTCATCGATCCGGTCGCCGGGCACCCGCACGGCGAGGCCGCCGTACACGACGCGTAGCGACTCGCCCACCGCGGCCGCGGGGATCGCCGCGCCGAGCGCCTCGACGAAGGTGGACTCGATGCCGGCGGCGTAGGCGTCGTACTCCTGCGCGGCGGGCGCGGACGGGTCGAGCGGTTCGCCGGTGACCGACGGGCTGGTGGGCTCGAGGCCCTCGATGTCGCCGGTGTAGGCGGCCAGGGCGTCGTAGTCGAGCTTGACCACGACCGGCACGGGGGCCGGGTCGTCGAGGGCCAGCAGGCCGGGATCGGTCAGGGCGGCCCTGCCGCTGGCCGACTTGGCCCCCTCCACCAGCTCAGCGCCGGCCAGCGGCGTCGCCTGGAGCTCGGGCGGTCCGCCGCCCTCCTGCGCTCCGGCCGGGCCGGCGCCGGCGCTCAGCCCCAGCAGGCTGACCACCACGGCGGCGCAGAGCACCACCCGAGGGCGGTACGCCCCCTGGGTGCGCGTCGCGGATCCCCTCGACCGCCAGAGCACCATGTCGACCCCTCTCCCAGTGCCCAAGCAGCATGGAGCACAGCACGCATCGTGTCAACGCCAGTGCGAGGCGTAGGAACAGGCGTTCACGTGGCCCGCACCCACCCCCCACTTCACTCGGTGATATCTCGCCTCAGAGGGTGAGATCGGGTATAGATCGACACCATGTCGATGCGTTCCGCACTGGCTGGGGGCGTCATGACGGTGGTCCTGGTCGCCGCGCTGGGCAACCCGCCCGCCCAGGACGCGGCGGCCGAGGACGGTGCGTCCACCCTCCTGCGAACGGTGACCGGCGTGCCGTCGTGGGAGGTGCCCGGCGGAGCGGAAGGCGACGTCGTCGCGGGCGTCGTCCTGCGCCTGGCGGTGCTGGCGGTGCTGGCGGTGGGACTGTCGGCCGTGGCCGGGCGGGCCAGGGCCCGGGGGCCGGCGTTCCTGGCGGGATGGGGCGGGTTCGTGGTGGCGGGCGCGGCGGCGGCCGCCACCGCCTACACCTGGACCGTCGCCGTCGTCCTGCCCGGCGGCACGCTCGGCGACATCGGGCAGGACGGGCTGGTGGCCGCAGCCGACGCCGGGGCCGGCTTCGGGCTGTGGACCGGATGGCTGGTCGGGCTGGCGGTGGCCGTCACCATCCGGGCCGAGCGCCGCGATCCCTTCGAGGACCTGGCGGCCGTGACCCCGGGCCGGGGCCGGATCACCGACCCTCCGGAGCCGTGGTGGGCACCGACCGCCACCGTCGGCCAGGACGGGCGCGCGGCGGTGCGCCCGGGCCCCACCGTGTTCCCCCCGGGCGGCCTGCCGCCGGTCGTGGCCGGAGCGGAGGAAATCGCGCCGGTCCCGGCCCGCACGGACGAGACGGTCCCGGTCCCGGCCGGCGCGGACGAGACGGTCGCGGCCCCGAGCGGGCAGCCCCCCACCGACCCGGACCCCGACGCCACCACGGTCATGCCCGAGGCCACGAGCGACCCCACCACCCGATTCCCCGCCTGATCACCCACCCAGGAAGCTGAGGCGGACCGTGCGGGTCGGGTTGTCGACGTTGGTGTCGACCACCACGACCGATTGCCAGGTGCCGAGCGCCGGGCGGCCCCCCAGGACGGGGACCGTGATGGCGGGCGGGACCAGCGCCGGCAGGATGTGGTCGGCGCCGTGGCCGGGTGAGCCGTGGCGGTGCGCCCAGCGGCCGTCGCGGGGCAGCAACCCGGCCAGTGCCGCCAGCAGGTCGGCGTCGCTGCCCGCCCCGGTCTCGATGATCGCCACCCCGGCGGTGGCGTGGGGGACGAACACCGACACCAGGCCGTCGCCCCGGTCCCGGCAGAACTGCGCCACCTCGCCCGTGATGTCCACCACCGCCGGTTCGTCGCCGGTGCGCACGGTCAGCTCGATCGACTCCATGGACCGCCCTCAGCCGTCGGGCAGGCGCTGCCTGCGGGTCAGCGTCCCGGCGAACAGGTCGCCGCGCTCGTCGATGCGGTCGAGCACCTCGCCGGCCTCGAAGGCCAGCGGCTCGCCCCCGGCCGCGTCCTCGACCTCGTCCCACGCCAGCGGCGTCGACACGGTCGGCCGGGGCCGGGCCCGCAGCGAGTAGGGGGCGATCGTCGTCTTGTGCCGGCTGTTCTGGCTCCAGTCCACGAACACCTTGCCCGTGCGCAGGCTCTTCCTCATGTTGGACACCACGGCCTCGGGGCGGGCCCGCTCCAGCAGCTGGGCCACCGCCTGGGCGAACGCGGAGGCCCGCTCGTGTGTCACGCCCGGCGTGTTGAGCGGGACGTACACCTGCATGCCCTTGGACCCCGACGTCTTCGGGAACCCGACCAGCCCGAACCCGTCGAGCACGTGGCGGACGTCCAGCGCCACGTCCGCGCACTCCACGATGGTGGCGGGCTCGCCCGGGTCGAGGTCGAACACCACCATCGTCGGCGTCTCGATGTCCGAGCGGGCCATCGGGGCATGGACCTCCAGCGCCGCCATGTTGGCCGCCCACACCAGCGCCGGCGCCGAGTCCAGGCAGCAGTACCCGATGTCGCCGTTGCGGTCGCCGGGGCCGAGGATGGTGCGCATCCAGCCGGGCCGGTGGCCGGGGCAGCGCTTCTCGAAGAACGAGCCGCCCGCCACCCCGTCGGGGAACCGGCGCAGCGTCACGCCCCGGTCCTCCAGGTGCGGGACCATGGTCGGCGCCACCCGGGCGTAGTAGTCGATGACCTCGGCCTTGGTCGTGCCCGTGTCGGGGTAAAGAACCTTGGTGAGGTTGGAGAGGTTGAGCTTGCGGCCCTCGACCTCGACCGTGGGCACGGCCGGCTACGCGGACTTCCGCCGCGGCGCCTTCGATGCCTTCGATGCCTTCGACGCCTTGGACGCCCGTGGTGACTTGGTCCCCGACCGTGACCGGCCACCGCCGCCGGACGCGGCCTGGGCCTCCTCGACGTCGTCGTCGACCTCGTCGTCGCCGCCGGCCGACTTGGCGGTCGGGTGACGGGTGCGGGCCGCCTTGGCCTCGCGCACGCTCGCCTCGAGGGCGGCCATGAGGTCGACGACCTTCTCCTCGGTCGCCGGGGCGGGCGCCGCCACCAGCTCCTCGCCGGACGCCTTGCGGTCGATCAGGTCGAGCACCTGGTTGCGGTATGTGTCGTCGTAGCGCTGCGGCTCGAACGGCTCCGTCAGGGACTCGACCAGCTGGGTGGCCATCGTGAGCTCGCGCTCGCTGACGTCCACGTCCCGCAGCTCGTCACCGTCGAACAGCTCGGCCGGGTCGTTGACCTCGTCGGCATAGACCATCGTCGACATCACCAGCACGCCGTCCATCGGCCGCAGCGCCGCCAGGTACTGCTTGGACCGCATCACGAACCGGGCGATGGCGACCTTGTTCTGCTCCTCCATGGCCCGGCTCAGGAGGGCGTAGGGCTTGCGGGCCGCCTTGTCGGGCGCCACGTAGTACGGCGAGTCGTAGAAGATCGGGTCGATCTCGTCGAGGTCCACGAACTGCTCGATGTCGATGGAGCGGGTGGCCACCGGGTCCAGGGCCGCCAGCTCGTCGTCGCCCACCAGCACGTAGTCACCGGAGGACAGCTGGTACCCCTTGGCGATCGCCTCGTTCGGCACCTCCTCGCCGTCCGCGGCGGACACCTTCCGGTACTGGATCCGCGATCCGGTGCGGGTGTCGATCTGGTTGAAGTGCACGCTCTTGCGTGACACGGCGTTGAACAGCTTGATCGGGATGTTGACCAGCCCGAAGCTGATGGCGCCACTCCACATGGCACGAGGCATGCGGTCAGTATTCCCCGCGGGAACCCCGATTGAACAGCAGGCTCACCCGTCCGGTGCCTGCGACCGGGGCAGGTGCCCCACGCCGTTCCACAGCGCGCGGGTCAGGAGCGCCACCGCGTCGTCGACCGAGCACCCCCCGTGCTCCAGCCACTCGCTGGCGGCCGCCTCCAGCAGACCGACCAGGCCCCGGGCCAGCAGCCGCTCGGCGGGACCGCCGCCCCACGTGTCCGCGATCCGCTGGCAGCGGTCCCGCCGTGCCTGCTGCACCGCCGGGTGGTCGATGGCCCCGGCGGCGGCGAACAGGCGCCAGGCGTCGGCGTTCTCGGCCGCGATCTCCAGGTAGGTGCGGACCAGCACGCCCAGCCGGCACTCGTCGATCGGGACCTCGCGCAGCAGGGCGGACAGCTCGTCGTCGATCCCGGACAGGCTGTGGAGGTACACCGCCGCGATCAGCTCGCTCCGGTCGCCGAAGTAGGCGTACACCAGCGACCGGGACACGCCCGCAGCCCGGGCCACGTCCTCGAAGCGCACCCGGGCCGGGTCCCGCCCACGGAAGACGTCGGCCGCCACCGCCACGATCTGCGCCCGCCGCTCCGCCGGGTCGAGCCGGGCGCGCCGCAGGCTGCCCGAGACGGCGTGCGGAGCGTCCATCGGGCCTCGGGACCTCGCGACTACGTCGCTCGGGAGCCGTCGCCGGCCGGTGGGTCGCCGCCGGCGTCCACCGGCGCGCCGGTGGGGGCCCCGGGCGTGCTGTCGATGCCGCCCGGGGCACCCGCCCCGGCCCCGTTCCCCCCCGATGCGACCGGCTCCTCGACCGGCATGCGGTCCGCCGGGGGCGCCTCGTCGCCGACCAGCGGGAAGTGACAGGCCACGAACTGCCCGGCGGCCACCTCACGGACCTGGGGCTGCTCGACCGCGCAGCGCTCCTCGGCCCGGGGGCAGCGGGTGCGGAAACGGCAGCCGCTGGGCGGCGAGACGGGCGACGGCAGGTCGCCGGCCACCAGCCCGCTGGCGCCGGTCTCCGCCGCCGGGTCGGGCACCGGGATCGACGCCAGCAGCGCCGCCGTGTACGGGTGGGCGGGCGCCGCGTACAGCTGGTCGGGAGACGCCAGCTCGCAGACCTTGCCGAGGTACATGACCGCCACCCGGTCGCTGACGTTCTTCACCACCGCCAGGTCGTGGGTGATGAACACGAGCGTCAGCCCGTAGCGGGCCTTCAGGTCCTCCAGCAGGTTGAGGATCTGGGCCTGCACCGACACGTCGAGCGCGGACACCGGCTCGTCGCAGATGATCATCCTCGGTTCGAGCACGAGCGCCCGGGCGATGCAGATGCGCTGGCACTGGCCGCCGGAGAACTCGTGCGGCCGCTTGTCGCGGGCCACGTCCGGGTCGAGGCCCACGGCCTCCAGCGCCTCGTCGACCTTGCGGCGCCGCTCGTCACCGCTGCCCCGCTTCCAGATGCGCAGGGGCGCACCCACGATGTCGCCGACCGTGCGGCGCGGGTTGAGGGAGCTGATCGGGTCCTGGAACACGATCTGGATCTGCGGGCGCTCGGCCCGCAGCCGCTCGCCCTTGAACGTGGTCAGGTCGCTCCCGGCGAAGCGGACGGTGCCCGACGTCGGTGCCGGCAGCTGCATCACCGCCCGGGCCGCGGTCGACTTGCCGCACCCGCTCTCGCCCACCAGCCCGAGCGTCTCGCCCTCGGCCACGTCGAAGCTGACGTCGGCCACGGCCGACACGACCTGGCCCCCGCCGGCCGGGAAGTTGACCACGAGGTGCTCGACCCGCAGGAGGACGTCCTCCTCGGGGCGCAGGTGCGCGGTGCCTATGCCGGCCACTAGCGGTCCACCCTCACGACGCCTCCACGGCCAGCTCGCCGGTCACGGCCGCCTCCGCCTGGGGCAGCTGGGCGGCGAGGTTCCGCTCCAGGGCCTCACGGCCGGCGTCGGTGCCGACCGGGTACCAGCACCGGAACAGGTGCCCGGGCGTGTCGCCCTCGACCAGCGGGGGCTGCTCCTCGCGGCAGCGGTCCTGCACGTAGGGGCACCGGGCGGCGAACCGGCAGCCCACCGGCGGGTCGATCAGGTCGGGCGGTCGCCCGCCGATGACCGCCAGCCGGGTGTGGCTCGGGTTCTCCAGCCGGGGGACCGACCGCAGCAGCGCCTCGGTGTAGGGCATCCGCACCTCGGCGAACAGGGTGCGGGTCGGGGCCTGCTCGACGATCTGGCCGGCGTACATCACCGCGATGTCGTGGGTGCGGCCGGCCACCACGCCCAGGTCGTGGCTGACGAGGATCACGGCCATGTGGCGCTCGCGCTGCTGCTCGCTCAGCAGGTCGAGGATCTGGGCC
>DASSUD010000265.1:0-7871 GCA_035707385.1 Acidimicrobiales bacterium | reverse complement strand
AGCCCGCCCGCAGCAGCTGGACGGCCGCGCCCGTGCCGAGCTTGACCCACGAGAACTGGATGTTGTCGATCAGGCCCCGGTAGGCGATGCGGGCCACGGCGTGCATGAGCAGCACCTCGCGGAACGTCGGGCCCCGGCGGGCCCGGCGCTGCAGGTAGATGGGGGCGGCCATGTGCACGAAGGGGAGGCCCACGAACTCGGTGAAGCCACCGGTCTCGGCCTGCAGGTCGCGGGTGCGCAGGATGTGGCGGGCCCACGAAAGGGGCGACTCGACCGCCCCGAACATGATCGTGACGTTGGACCGAAGTCCCACGCCGTGCGCCACCCGGTGGCACTCCAGCCACTCGTCCGTGGTGATCTTGTCGGGGCACAGGATGGCGCGCACCGGGTCGTCGAGGATCTCGGCCGCCGTTCCGGGCAGCGACCGCAGGCCGGCGTCCATCAGCCGGCGCAGGTAGGCGCCGAGCGGCTCGCCCAGGCGCTTGGCGCCCTCGGTGACCTCCAGGGCGGTGAAACCGTGCACGTGGATGTCCGGCACCGCCGCCTTCACCGCCCGCGCCACGTCGACGTAGTAGTCGCCGTCGAAGTTCGGGTGGATGCCGCCCTGCAGGCACACCTCGGTGGCGCCCCGGTCCCACGCCTCGCGTGAACGCTCGGCGATGTCGTCCAGGGTCAGCAGGTAGGGGGTCCCCCGCAGGTTGAGGGACAGCGGTCCCTTGGAGAAGCCGCAGAACCGGCACTTGAACGTGCACACGTTCGTGTAGTTGATGTTGCGGTTGCGGACGAACGTGACCGTGTCGCCCACCGCCTCGCGGCGCAGGTCGTCGGCCACCTCGGCGATCGCCGCCACCTCGGGGCCCCTGGCGGCGAACAGCGCCACGACCTCGTCCTCGCCCACGGTCTGGCCGCCGCGCACGCCGGCCAGGATCTCGGCCACCCGGCCCCGCACCGCGCCCCGGGGGCCGGGGATCAGGGTGGGCGGCTCGGCGTCGGCGCCGGAGTACCAGGCGGTGGAGCGGATGCCCGTGAGGACGATCTCGGCCCCGGTGCCGGCCTTGGCGTTCTCCAGCGTGCGCTCGGGGAACACGGACCCCGGGTCGTCGCGGCCGAGGCCCTCGGCGTCGGACCGGTCGCCCACCGGGAACACCAGGGCGGGATCGAGCCAGCGGTCGGGGGCGGCCACGAACTCGGGGTACACGGTGAGCCGGGGGGCCAGGGCGAAGCCCCGGGCCTCGGTCACCGCCCGCAGCCGGTCGAGGGCGGGCCAGGGCCGCTCGGGGTTCACGTGGTCGGCGGTCACCGGCGACACACCGCCCCAGTCGTCGATGCCGGCGTCGAGCAGCACGCCGAAGTCGTCGGCCAGGTTGGGCGGGGCCTGGACGTGGACGGCGGCCGGCAGGACCAGGCGGGCCAGGGCGACGGCGTCGAGGTGCACGTCCGGCGGGCACGGGGGCGCCCCGTGCATGGCGGTGCCCGGCTTGGGCAGGAAGTTCTGGACGATCACCTCCTGCACGTGGCCGTGGCGCCGGTGCGAGTCGGCGATGGCCTCCAGGGCGGCCAGCCGGTCCTCCCGGCTCTCGCCGATGCCGACCAGGATGCCGGTGGTGAAGGGGATGCCCAGGCGCCCGGCGGCCTCGAGCGTGGCCAGCCGGCGCTCCGGGGTCTTGTCGGGGGAGCCCCGGTGGGCGGCCAGGTCGCCCCGCAGGGTCTCGATCATCATCCCCTGGCTGGGTGCCACCGGCCGCAGCTGCGCCAGCTCGTCCTCGTGGAGGGCGCCGGCGTTGGCGTGGGGGAGCAGGCCCGTGCGGTCGAGGACCAGCCGGCACATCTCGGTCAGGTAGGCGACGGTGGAGGCGAAGCCGTGGTCGTCGAGCCACTGCCGTGCCGCCGGATAGCGCTCCTCGGGGCGCTCGCCCAGCGTGAAGAGGGCCTCGTGGCAGCCGGCCTGGGCGCCTGCGGTGGCGATGGCGAGCACGTCGTCGGGGGACAGGAAGACCTTGTCGAGGCGGGCCGGCGGCTGGGCGAACGTGCAGTAGCCGCAGCGGTCGCGGCACAGCATGGTGAGGGGGATGAACACCTTGGGCGAGTAGGTCACCCGGGTGCCCGTCGCCTGGTCGCGCACCCGGCGGGCCCGGGCGAGCAGCTCGTCGGACGGCAGGTCGAGCAGGTGCGCGTGCTCCATCCGGGGCACACTACCGGCGGATTCCCCGACCCAACGGGGGCCGTCCCCGACCGGCGCGCGACCGGTGCTCAGGTGGTGGCGGGCTCCTCCACGACCGGCACGTAGATCGCCGTCGGCGCCGACCGGCCCCGCAGCGCCACCGTGCCGACGTCGTGCCAGCCGCCGGCCTCGCGCGAGGCCCGCCGCACCGACTCGGCGGAGGCCAGGACCTTCACGGTCCGGCCCTTGGCCACCTCGGTCAGGCGCGCCGCCTCGTTCACCGCGGTGCCGATGACGGTGTACTCGTAGCGGGCCTCGGTGCCGACGTTGCCGGCCACCACCTGGCCCGACGACACGCCGATGCCCGCGGTCAGCCCGGGGTGGCGCTCGGCCAGCTCCTCCAGCGCGCGGGACAGCACCCGGGCCGCCCGCAGCGCCCGGGCCGCGTGGTCGGGCTGGGCGCCGGGCACGCCGAAGACGCACAGCGCTCCGTCGCCCTCGAACTTGTTGACCCAGCCGCCCTGGGCGTCGACCGCCCGCACCACCACGTCGAAGAAGTCGTTGAGGGTGCCCACGACCTCGTCCGGGGCCAGGACCTCGGCCATGGCGGTGGACCCCACCAGGTCCACGAACACGATGCTGGCATCGGCCTGCTCGCCCCGCAGCCCCGTGCCCCGCTCGAGGGCCTGGGTCGCCACCTGGTGGCCGACGTGGCGGCCGAAGAGGTCCCGGATCTGGCGGCGCTCCCGCAGGCCGTCCACCATCTGGTTGAACCCCGACTGGACCTCGCCGATCTCGCCCCCGTCGTCCACCACCAGCCCGACGTCCAGGTCGCCGTCGCGGACCCGGTCGAGGGCGTGGCGGACGCCGTCGAGCGGCTCGGCCACCGACCGCGCCGACGACACGGTGGCGATGAAACCCGCCGCCAGGCCGGCCAGCGCCAGGGCCGACAGCGCGTAGGCGGGGATCTCGTCGCCGTCGATGAGCGCCACCAGGGCGATGGCCAGCAGAGGCACGCCGGAGCCGACCGCCCAGGTCAGCAGGAGGCGCAACCGGACGCCGGGCGTGCGGGGCCGGGGCTCGGGCATCCCGTCGAGCACACCGGCGAACAGCGGCCGGAACATCCGCTCGATCATCAGGTAGGCCAGCGCGCAGGTGGTCACGCCGCCGATCACCGTGCCCTCGACGACCCGCACCACCGTGATGGCGTCGGCGCCCACCATCGCGGCCAGGACGCCGTAGCAAGCGGCCCCGATCAGCCAGAACACGAGCGGCCGCAGGGCCTGGCGCCACGGCTCGCGCAGGACGGCGAACCGCTCGGCCTCGGTCGGCTCGCGACCCTCCATGGCCCAGCCGATCACCCGCGCGAAGGCCACGTGGCCCCACTTGTAGGCCGGCAGCACCAGCAGCAGCACCGGGACCAGCGGGCCCACGACCTGCAGCCACAGGGGCATGTGGGGCGCCAGGTCCTCGCCGGAGGCCAGCCGCACGAACGTGAGCACGGCCAGCGCCCCGGCGGCGTTGGCGAACATCAGCCGGCGGCGGACGCCGCGCCGGACACCCATCGCCGCCTGCTGGAGCGCGGTCCGCCGGGGCCGGGCCAGCCCCAGCCGGCACAGTGCCCCCCGCACGACGGTCACCGCCTGCCCGGAGCTCAGGCCAGCTCGCCGGCCGCGGCCGGGTCGACGATCCACAGCACCCGGTCGGCGCGGATGTGGCTGGCGGGGATCTCGGCGTCGCCCGCCATCACGCGGGCCAGGGCCGCCCGCTTGGCCTCGCCGGCCACGGTCACCAGCGCCAACCGGGCCCGGGCGATGCCGGCCAGCGTGAACGTCATGCGGGTGTAGGGGTTGGTGCCCGAGGGGTCCTCGTTCATGACGACCAGCCTCCCGGGGTCCGCGTGCAGGGCCGGCGACCCCGGGAACAGCGAGGCGGTGTGGCCGTCCGGGCCCATGCCCAGGTGGATCAGGTCGATGCGCCCCAGCTCGCCCAGGCGCAGCTGGTAGGGGTCGGGCCCCTCCTCGCAGCGCATGGGGAAGTTGGCGTTGACCGCCCCCACCCGCTCCAGCAGGGACTCGCGGGCCAGCCGGTAGTTGGAGTCGCCGTGGTCGAGCGGCAGGCAGCGCTCGTCGCCCCAGTAGACGTCGACCTTCCACCAGTCGATCTGGTTGCCGGCGTCGTCCGCCAGCCGCTCGTAGCAGCGCCGGGCCAGGTCGCCGCCCGACACCGCCAGCGAGAACGCGTCGTGGGGCCGGGCGTGGAACGCCTCGATGACGCGCTCGGCCAGCTCGCCGGGGACGTCGTCGACCACCACCAGTTCGCCGTACACGCTTCCTCCCGCGCCGCCGGCGTGGCCCGCGCGTTGCCTCGTCGCTCTGTCTAGCTTCCCGGCGACCCGCTGCGCAGGTCTTCGGCCTTGGCGTCCAGTGAGGACATGAGCTCGTCGAAGCTCTTGGCGAACGTCGCCACGCCCTGCTCCTCGAGCACCCGTGCGACGTCGTCCATGTCCAGGCCCGCCGCTCCCAGGGCGGCCAGCGTCGCCTCGGCCGCCGCCGGGTCGGCGTCGACCGTGCGGGCCAGCGTGCCGTGGTCCTCGATCGCCTCCAGCGTCGCCTCCGGCATGGTGTTGACCGTGTCGGGGCCGATCAGCGTGTCGACGTAGAGGGTGTCCGGGTAGGCGTCGTTCTTGGTCGACGTGGACGCCCACAGCGGGCGCTGGACGTGCGCGCCCCGGGCGGCCAGCGCCTCCCAGCGGGGGCCGCTGAAGCGGGCCAGGAAGCGCGTGTAGGCCGCCTGGGCCTGGGCCACGGCCGCCTTGCCCCGGAGGGCCAGCGCCTCGGGCGTGCCGATCGCCTCCAGCCGCTGGTCGACCTCGGTGTCGACCCGGCTCACGAAGAACGACGCCACGCTGTGCACGCCGGACAGGTCGCCGTCGTAAGCCTCGAGGCCGGACAGGTAGGCCTCCATGACCTCCTCGTAGCGGTCGAGCCCGAAGATCAGCGTCACGTTGATGTTGCGCCCCTCGCCGATCAGCGTGCGGATGGCCGCGACGCCCTCGGCGGTGGCCGGCACCTTCACGTACAGGTTGGGCTCCGCGATGCGGTCGTGCAGGTCGCGGGCGGAGGCCACCGTGCCGTCCACGTCGCGGGCCAGGTCGGGCGCCACCTCCAGCGACACGAACCCGTCGACCCCACCGCTCTCGTCGTGCACCGGGCGCAGGATGCGCAGGGCGGCCTCGATGTCGGCGATGGCCATGGTCCAGTAGTTGTCGGTCACCGAGCCGTCGCCGCGGGCCAGGTCGCGGAACTGGTCGTCGTACTCCGCCGAGCCGGCGATCGCCTTCTGGAGGATGGTGGGGTTGGAGGTGATGCCCCGCACCCCCCGCTCGACCCAGCGGGCCAGCTCGCCGCCCGTGAGCCAGCCGCGCCGCAGGTTGTCGAGCCAGGGGCTCTGCCCGTGCCCGTAGTAGAGGTCGTGGAGCTTTGTCATCGGGCCTCCCGGAGGTCGTTGACGAGGGTGCGCGCCCGCTCGGCCACGTTGTCGGGCGTGTAGCCCAGGTTGGCCAGTGCCACCGCCCCGGGCGCCGAGGCGCCGTAGCGGTCGATGCTCACGCTGTCGTCGGCCCACTGGTCCCAGCCGAAGCTGGCCCCGGCCTCGACGGCCAGCGTCGGCACGTCCGGCGGCAGCACGAGGTTCTGGTAGTCGTCGCCCTGGACGGCGAACAGGTCCCACGACGGCATGGACACCACCCGGGCGGCCAACCCGTCCTCGGCCAGCCGCGCCGCGGCGCCGACGCACACCGACACCTCGCTGCCCGTGCCGACGAGAACCACGTCGAGGTCGCCCCCCGGGTCGGCCAGGACGTAGGCCCCCTGCTCGACCGGGGCCCCGGCCGTGCCCTCCAGGACCGGCAGGTTCTGGCGGGTGAGCACGAGCGCGGTCGGTCCCTCCGACGACAGGGCGATGCGCCAGGCCTGGGCGGTCTCGTTGGCGTCGGCCGGGCGGATCAGCCGCAGCCGGGGCATCGCCCGCAGCGAGGCCAGGTGCTCGACCGGCTGGTGGGTCGGGCCGTCCTCGCCCAGGCCCACCGAGTCGTGGGTGAAGGCGAAGATCGCCTTGTAGTCGGACATGGCCGCCAGGCGGACCGCGGGCCGCGCGTAGTCGCTGAACACGAAGAACGTGCCGCCCACCGGGATCACACCGCCGTGGGCGGCCATGCCGTTCAACACGCCGGCCATGCCGTGCTCGCGGACGCCGAAGTAGATCTGGCGGCCCCCGGGGTCCTCGGCCGTGTTGACGCCGCGGTCCTTGATCACCGTCCCCGTGTTGCCGGTCAGGTCCGCACCGCCGCCCACCAGGCCCGGCACCTTGTCCGCCAGCGCCTCGATCACGGCCCCGCTGGCCTTGCGGGTGGCCAGCGACTCACCGGGCTGCCAGGTGGGCAGGGCCGCCTCCCAGCCGGGGAGGCCCCGGCGACCGATGCAGGCCTCGTAGGCCTCGCGGTCGCCCGCGTAGCCCGCCAGCCGCTTCTCCCAGGCGTCGCGGGCGTCGCGGCCCCGGCGCCCCGCCTCCCGGTACAGCTCCAGCACGTCGTCGGGGACCCAGAAGGTCTCGTCGGGGGGGAGGCCCAGGATCTCCTTGGTCACGGCGACCTCGTCGTCGCCCAGCGGGTTGCCGTGCGCCTCGGCGGTGTCGGTGAACCGGGGCGACGGCCAGCCGATGTGGCTGCGCAGGACGAGCAGCGACGGCGCCTCCTCGTCCGCGGCCGCCCGCCGCAGCGCGGCCTCCAGCGCGCCGGTGTCGTTGGCGACCTCGCCCAGCTCGTCGACGTGCCAGCCGTAGGCGCGGAAGCGGGTGGCCACGTCGTCGGAGTAGGCCAGCTCGGTGGGGCCGTCGATGCTGATGTGGTTGTCGTCGTAGACGTAGATCAGCCGGCCCAGCCCGAGGTGCCCGGCCAGGGAGGCGGCCTCGTGGCTGACACCCTCCATCAGGTCGCCGTCGCTGCAGATCACGAAGGTGCGGTGATCGCACAGCTCGGGACCGAACCGGGCCCGCAGCCAGCGCTCGGCGATGCCCATGCCCACCGCGTTGGCGAAGCCCTGGCCCAGCGGACCGGTCGTCACCTCGACACCGGCGGTGTGGTGGACCTCGGGGTGGCCCGGCGTCTGGGACCCCCACTGGCGGAAGGCCCGCAGGTCGTCGCGGGTCAGCCCGTAGCCGGTGAGGTGGAGCATCGAGTACAGCAGGATCGAGGCGTGCCCGGCCGACAGGACGAAGCGGTCGCGGTCGGGCCAGTGGGGGGCCTCGGCGTCGTAGCTGAGGATGCGGGTCCACAGCACGTGGGCCAGGGGAGCGAGGGCCATGGCCGTGCCGGGGTGGCCGCTGTTGGCGGCCTGCGGGGCGTCCATGGCCAGGCCGCGGATGACGTTGATGGCGCGGGACGAGAGGTCGGCGTCGGCGGTCATGCGCGCGCCACCCTACTGGTGGAAGACCACGACTCCTGCGGTGAAGCCGTGCAGGAAGCTGCGCCCCCCGACGGGCCCGATCTCGCCTGCGCAGAACATGCCCGCGACCGGTCCCCGGATCGCAGCGTGGACGAGGGAGGCGTCGTGATCGGGGTCACCGAACAGGCGCCTACCCCGTCCGTTGCAGGTGAACACCAAGGCGGCGTCCCCGCTGTTGCCCGCCATGACCGCCCGCAGGTCCTCGT
>DASSUD010000264.1:0-14279 GCA_035707385.1 Acidimicrobiales bacterium | reverse complement strand
TTCCTGGTGCGGGCGGTGGAGCTGTGCGGCATCGTGCGCACCGCCCGCTGCGTCACGGTGGTCGACGAGGCCATGGTGCGCGACCTGGCCAAGGACGTCGAGTTCGTGGCCGCCGACCTCGACCGCACGCCGATGGTCCTGCCCGAGGGGGCCGGGTCCCAGATGCTGGCGATGCGCTCGGCGATCGCGGCGCTCATGCCTCAGCGGGACGAGCTCAACGCCCGCATCGAGGCCCTGACCGACCAGGTCACGGCGCTCTCGGGCCTGGTCCGCCAGCGCGACGCCGAGCTGTCGAGCGCGTCGGCCGAGGCCCGGTCGCTGGCGTACCGCATCAGCCGGCGGACGACGACCCGGATCAAGCGCAAGCTGGGCCGCTTCCTGCGCCGCTTCTGAGCCCCGGGCCCGGCGTCGGCGCTCAGCCGCCCCGCAGCTCGCCGGAGAAGAAGTCGAGGGCTGTGCGGGTCTTGGCCTGCTGGTCGGCGGCACTGACCTCGATGCCCTTGGACTCCAGGAAGGCCCGGGTCTCGGCGGCCACGTCGAACGGCTCGGTGGTGGCGCACTTGGTGGACAGCTCGAGGATCCGGGAGCCGTCGGGGTACGCCCACAGCTCGACGACGATCCTGCGGCGCAGGTCCTCGGGCTCGAACTTCAGCTTGAGGACGTTGATCGGCCCGAGGAGGTGGAGGTCGTCGATGGCGAGGCCCTCCGGGGCGTGGTCGGCGTAGAACTGGCGCTGCTCCTTGCTGAACAGGCGCCGCAGGGGCTCGCGCCCGGCCACGGCGTCCTTGACGGTGGCCCGCTTGGGGCTGCCCTTGAGCGAGCCGCTGCACACGTAGCCGCCCGGCATGGCGTCGAGCTCGACGACGAACTCGGGCAGGGCCCGGAGGGCGGCGGGCATCTCGTTGGGCACGACCGGGCGCAGCTTGACCACCGAGTCGTCGGGCCGCCTCTGGACCCGCCTGACCCGGGCGACCACGCCGGCCTTGTCGAGGTCCAGGTCGGGGGTGTCGAGGTACCAGACCTGGCGGATCTGGGCCTCCAGCGGGTCGAGGTCCAGCGCCGCGATCGCCGACCGGCGGGAGGTCTCCGGCACGGTCAGCTTGAGCTCGACGTCGTCCGACTCCCGCAGCAGGCGCATCATCTCCAGCAGCCGCTCGGCCGGGATGCCCACGGGTGCGCTCGTCATGCGCCCAGGCTGCGCCGCCGACCGCGGCGTGTCGTCACCCCGGGGGGATGAGATCGAACTGTACAAATCAGGTGACTACGAGATGTACACTTGCCGGATGGACGTCGCAGTGACCGATCTACGGGCCCACCTACGGGACTGGCTGGCCGTGGCCAGGGACGGTCGGGAGGTCGTCATCACCGATCGCGGCGTGCCGGTCGCGCGCCTGGTCGGGCTCGACACGACGCCGACGATCGAGCGGTTGACGGGCGAAGGCCTGATCGGGCAGCCGGCCGAGCCGCGGCGGCCCGCGGTCGGGTCCCGGCCCCGGCCGCGCCCTCGCCGGCCGCTGGCCGACCGGGTGAGCGACGACCGCCGCTGAGCCGTTGGCCCTCGTCTACTTCGATGCCAGCGCGCTGGTGAAGCTGCTGGTGGAGGAGCCGGGCACCGGCCTCGCCGGCGACCTGTGGGACGGGTGTGACGCCGCCCTGTCGAGCCGGCTGGCGTACCCCGAGGTCTGCGCCGCCCTGGCGGCCGCCGGCCGCGACCACGACCTCACGCCGACCGAGGTCGGGCAGGCGCGGCGGTTCTGGGAGGAGCTCTGGGCCGCCGTCCGCCCGGTCGAGCTGACGGCGGCCGTGACCCGCCGGGCCGGCTACCTCTGCGCCCGCCACGCCCTGCGGGGCGCCGACGCCGCCCACCTGGCGAGTGCCCTGGCGGTCGCCGACCCCGACCTGGTCGTGGCGGTGTGGGACCGCCGGCTGCACGCCGGAGCCGTCGCCGAGCGGCTGGCCGTCGCCCCCGCCACCTTGCCGTAGCGACTAGATCAGGACCTCGCCGTCGGCGTGGTAGATGGGCGTCACCATGTTCAGCGAGCAGGGGTGGAAGTTGGGGTTGTCGTAGGGGTCCAGCTCCGTGGCGTGGGCCCAGCGGGCCCGGAACAGCGCGAACTCCCAGTCGGACACGGCCGACGACCGGCTGGCGGACTCGAAGTGGTACAGCACCGTGTCGGGGTCGTAGACGACCCGCAGCCCCCGCGATCGCAGCTTCAGGCAGTAGTCGATGTCGTTGAAGCTCAGCGGGAACGCCGTCGACAGCCCGCCCACCTGCTCGAACGCCGCCCGGGGGGTCATGAGGCACGCTCCGGTGACCGCGGTGAAGTTGTTGGCCACCCGCACCATGTTCATGTAGCCACCGCTGCCGCCCCGGTAGCCCCGGTAGATGTGCCCGGGCAGGGCGTTGCCCAGGATCACGCCGACGTGCTGCAACCGACCGTCGCCGTACAGCAGCTTGGCCCCGACGGCGCCGATCCCCGGGAACGACGAGTACATCACCAGCCGCTCGATCCAGCCCGGGGTGACGATCTCCATGTCGTCGTTGAGCAGCAGCACGTGCTCGCCCCGGCCGGCCAGCGCCCCCGTGTTGATCTTGTCCGAGAAGTTGAACGGCCGGTCGTAGGGCACCACCCGCAGGCGGTCGCCGCCCAGTGCCGCCAGGTGGTCGACCACGCCCGGGGGGGTGTCGGTGTCGGCCACCACCACGATCTCGTAGTCCCGGTAGGTGGACAGGGCCACGATCGAGGCGACACAGTGCGCCACCAGGCTCACCCGCTCGCCCCGCACCTCGCTCACCGTGCCCCGGGTCGGGATGACGATCGTGACCGGGGGGTGGGCCCGCAGGGCGGGGCGCAGGTGGTAGACGCCGGGGTGCTCGTCGTCCTGATCGACGCGGGCCGGGAAGCCGATGCGGTCGCAGTGGGCCTGCAGCGCCCGGGTGCCGGCCTCGTAGGCGTAGGGCTTGGCCGCCTCGCCCCGGCCGGCGGTGGACGTCGCCAGCGTCCGCCAGTGGTAGAGGACCTGCGGCACGTGCACGACCTGCCGGGCCCGCTCGGTGACGCGCAGCACCAGGTCCCAGTCCTGCGAGCCCTCGAACCCCTCCCGGAAGCCGCCGACCTCGTCGACCAGCGAGGCGCGCAGCACGCTCAGGTGGCAGGCGTACATCTGGGTGCGGAACCGTTCCGGCGACCAGTCGGGCTTGTACACCGGCGCCGAGCGCCGCCCCCGCTCGTCGATCTTGTCCTCGTCGGTGTAGGCGTAGTCGGCGTCCGGGGTGGCTCGCAGCGCCTCGTCCACCAGCCGGAGGGCGTCGGCGTGCAGCTCGTCGTCGTGGTCTAGCAGGGCATGGAACTCGCCCCGGGCCATCGCCACCGCGTCCCGGGACGCGGCCACGATGCCGCCGTTGGTGGGCCGGGTGGCCACCCGGATGCGGGGGTCGGACGCCGCCAGCTCCGCCAGGACCCGGGCCACGTGCGGGGCCGGCGAGGCGTCGTCCACCAGGCACAGCTCCCAGTCGCCGCACGTCTGGGCCGTGACCGACCGGACGGTCGCCCGCAGGACCGCCTCGGGCGGGTCGTAGACGGGCGTGACGATCGAGAACCGGGGCCCGCCCATCTCAGCGCGACCGTCTGCGCAGGGCGTGCAGCGGCCGGGTGACGATCTGGCCGATGCGCCACGAGTTCGACTCCAGCACCGCCTGCAGCCGCGCTTCGAGGTGGTCGTAGCGGCCGATCATGCTCTCCATCTCGGTGACCCGGCCGAGGGCGGTGGCCAGCTCGGCCTCCTTGCCCACCACCTGGTCCCGCAGCCGCAGGACCTCCTTGCGCAGCTCCTCGACCTCGGCGGCGGTCGAGCGGGCCTCCAGCTCGCGGCGGGCCTCCGCCAGCGCCGCCCGCAGGGCGAGCGTTTCGCCCCGCAGGCCGGACCAGGCCCGGTCGTAGGCGGTCACGACGTCGCCGACGGTCATGTCCCGACGCCGGTACAGCGCGGCCCACGGCGACACGTAGGCGGCGTCGTGGTCGAAGTCCCGCACCAGGCCGTGCTCGGCGAACAGCCGCGACCAGCCCTCGGGCGGCCGGGCGTCGCCGGCGGCCGCCGGGTCGGGGGCGGGGGAGGCCGAGAACAGCACGGCGTCGCCCGCCGCCGCCAGGTGGGCGACGGCCGCCGGCACCAGAGCGGGGTCGAGGGCGCCGGCGGCGTCGAGGCAGGTGACCAGGTCGTAGCGGCCCTCCACCGGCGAGCGCAGGGCGACGACGTCGACCGCGGTGACCTCGACCCCTCGGGATCGCAGCTCGGCCACCAGGGCCGGCGCGTCCCCGGCGGCGAAGACCGTGCGGGGGGCGAGGCGGGCGACGACGGCGTCGGCCACCCGGGCCGCGGACGCATCGGGCGTGGGCACGAGGGTCAAGGCTACCGCCGGTGCCGGCCACGGGCCGGCGGGCGGGGCCGTATCATCCCCGGCCTGGTGCGATCCTCGACCTCCCCGCCCCGCGTCCGCCTGGTGGTCCTCAACTGGAACGGGGCCGACCTGCTCGGCGCCTGCCTCGACGCCCTGGGCAAGCTGGACTGGCCCGCCGACCGGCTCGAGGTGGTCGTGGTCGACAATGCCTCCACCGACGGCAGCGACCGCATCGCGGCCGAGCGGCCGGGCGTGCGCCTGGTCCGCAACGACCACAACGGCGGGTTCGTGGCCAACAACCTGGCCCTGTCGGACCTCGACGGCGTCGACTACGTGGGGCTGGTCAACGCGGACTCGTTCGTGGAGCCGGGCTGGCTGCGGGCCCTGGTGGCCGCCATCGAGGCCGACGACCGGCTGGGGGCGGTGTCGGCCCGGATGCTGTTCGCCGACCGGTTCGTGGAGGTGGCGATCGCCTCGCCCACCTTCCGGCCGGGCGGCACGGACGCCCGCGAGCTCGGCGTCATGGTGAGCGGCGTGCGGGTCGACGCGGTCGACCGGTGGCGCGACGCCCAGGTGGCCGACGGCGGCTGGGGCGTCGAGCACCGCCCCGACGGCACCCTGTTCCACTGGACCGGCGCCGAGGCCACGCTGCGTGTCCCCGTGGGCGACGGCGCCACCCTGCCCGGGCGAGTCGAGGTCGAGCTGGCGGCCGAGGCCCCCAAGCGGGTCTCGGTGCGGTCCGGCGACCGTGCGGCGGAGATCGAGGTCACGGCCCGACCGGCCTGGCACGAGGTGCCGGTGGCCGGCCCGCCCGTCGACGTCGTCAACAACGCCGGGTCGGTGCTGATCGAGGGCGGCTACGGCGCCGACCGGGGGTTCCTGGAGCCCGACCGCGGCCAGTACGACGCCCCCGCCGACGTGTTCGCCTGGTGCGGGGGCAGCGTCCTGCTGCGCCCGGCCTACCTCGCCGACGTGGGGTTGTTCGACGAGCGCTTCTTCCTCTACTACGAGGACACCGACCTGTCGTGGCGGGGCCGCAGCCGGGGCTGGCGCTACCGGTACGTGCCGGGGGCGGTGGCCCGCCACGTCCACGCCGCGTCGACCGGCGGCGAGGGCACCCCCACCTTCCAGCACTACGTGGAGCGCAACCGGTTGCTCATGCTGGCCAAGAACGCCCCGCCGGGCATGGCCGCCCACGCGGTGTGGCGCTACCTCCTGACCACCGCCTCCTACGCCCGGCGGGACCTGGTGGCCCCGGTGCTGCGGCGGCGGCGGCCCAACCCGACGATCGTGTGGCGGCGCGCCAAGTCGTTCCTGTCGTTCCTGCAGGCCGCGCCGGCGACCCTGGCCGCCCGCCGCCGGATCCGGCGCCGGGCGGTGGTGGGCGACGGCGAGCTGCTGGCGTGGGCGGTCCGGCGGTGAAGGTCGCGGTCTACGACCGCTACTGGCCGACCGGCGGCGGGGGCGAGAAGTTCGCGGCCGGCATCGCCGCCGCCCTGGCCGGCGGGCACGACGTGTCGCTGCTGGCCCACGAGCCGGTCGACCGGGCGTGGTTGGGGGAGCGGCTCGACCTCGACCTGTCGGGTGTCGGCGTCGACGTGATCGACGACCTGGGGGTCACGGCCGCGTCCGAGGCCTACGACCTGTTCGTCAACGCCTCCTACCTGAGCTGGGACGCCAGCCGGGCCCGCCACGGGCTGTTCGTCGTCCACTTCCCCGGTCCCCGGCCCGGCCGCCCGGAGCGCGCCCGGCGGTGGGTGGCGGACCGGGCCCGAAGGCCGCTGGCCGGGGCTGGGGCCGGGGCCGGCGCGACGGTCGAGCTGGGTGACCGCTTCTACACGCCGGAGTCGACCCGGGCCCACGGCATCCGCTGGACCGGCGGCGACGCCGACCTGGTGGTCACCTCCGCGGCCGGCGGGCCGGTGCCGGTGACTGTGCTGCTCGGCCGCTACCTCCCCCCGCAGGTGGGCCCGATCGAGGTGGTCGCCGAGGTGGACGGGCGACCGCTGGGCCGGGCGGTGCTCGACGCGCCCGCCTCCCCGGTCGACCGGCGCCGCAGCGTGGCGCTCACCTTCACGGTCGAGGTCGCCGCGGGCGAGGCGGTGCGGGTCGACCTGCGGAGCCGGTCGTGGGTTCCGGCCGCGCTCGGCATCGGCACCGACACCCGGCCGCTCGGCGTCCCGGTCATCGGCGTGCACGCCGGCGGGGGATGGCGGGCCCGGGTCGCCCGGGCCGCCCCCGTGCTGGCCGGGCACACCGGCGAGCCGGCCTACCTGGACAGCTACGACCGGATCCTGGCCAACTCGCGCTACACGCAGCGCTGGATCGAGCGGCTGTGGCACCGCGACAGCGACGTCCTCAACCCGCCGGTGACGCTGGTCCCGCCGGGCGAGAAGGAGCGCGTGATCCTGTCGGTCGGCCGCTTCTTCCTGCCGGGCACGGGCCACAACAAGAAGCAGCTGGAGATGGTGGGGGCGTTCCGCCGGCTGGTGGAGGGCGGGGGCGCCGCGGGTTGGGAGTACCACCTGGTGGGCGGGTGCGGTCCGGAGCACCGTCCCTACCTGGACGAGATCCGGTCGGCCGCCGAGGGCCTGCCGGTGACCCTGCACCCCGAGGCCTCGGGGGCCGAGCTGCGGGATCTGTACGGCCGGGCCTCGATCTTCTGGCACGCCGCCGGGCTGGGCGAGGACCCCGACCGCCACCCCGACCGCTTCGAGCACTTCGGCATCACCACCGTCGAGGCCATGTCCGCCGGGGCCGTGCCGGTGGTCATCGACGCCGCGGGCCAGATCGAGATCGTCGAGCAGGGCGTGTCCGGCTACCGCTTCGCCGGGGTCGAGGGCCTGGTGGCCGACACCGAGATGCTGATCGCCGACCCGGTCTGGCGGGCCACGCTGGCGACCGCCGCCCGGGCCCGGGCCGAGACGTTCGGCTGGGACACCTTCGTCGGCAGGGTGCGGGGCTGGGCCGAGACGGTCGCCGGGTGACCGGGCCCCGCGGCGGCACGGGCAGGCTGCGCCGGGGGCTGCGGGCCGCGGCCCGGGCTGCCCGCACGCCGGTGGCGTCGGCCCGGGCCCTGGCCGGTCGGGTCCGCCGGGCCCCGGGGCTGGATCGGGACTACCGCGCCCTCCAGGCCGAGAACGAGCACCTGCGGGCCACCTACGAGACCTGGGTGCCGCCGGGCCACTTCTACTCGCCGTTCCCGGACCTGGCGGACTACGAGCGCCGGGCGCCGGCGCTGCGGGATCCCGACCGCCCGCTCGCCGGCGTCGACCTGCGGGAAGCCGACCAGCTGGCGCTGGTGGACGAGCTGGCCGGACTGGTGGCCGACGCCCCCTTCCCGGAGCACGAGGGCGAGGGGCGCTGGCGCTACTGGTACGACAACCCGGCCTACTCCTACGGAGACGGCGTCGTGCTGCACGGCATGCTGCGGCGGCTGCGGCCGTCCCGGGTCGTGGAGGTGGGCTCCGGCTACTCGTCGGCCCTCCTGCTCGACACGGTCGACGGCTGGCTGCCGGGCACCGAGGTCACCTTCGTGGAGCCGTTCCCGGCCCTGCTCGAGAGCCTGCTGCGGCCCGAGGACGAGGGTCGAGTCACGGTCCACCGGGCGCCGGTCCAGGACGTCGACCCCGCCGTCTTCGCGGCCCTCGGGCCCGGCGACGTGCTGTTCGTGGACTCGACGCACGTGTCCCGGGCCGGCTCGGACGTGAACCACCTCGTGTTCGAGGTCTTCCCCCGCCTGGCGCCGGGCGTGTGGGTCCACGTCCACGACGTCTTCTTCCCGTTCGAGTACCCCCCGGACTGGGTCCGCCAGGGGCGCGCCTGGCACGAGGCGTACCTGCTGCGGGCGTTCCTCGCCTTCAACCCGGCGTTCGAGATCCGCTGGTTCCAGGACATGCTGTGGCAGCGCCACCGCGAGGCCGTGGCGAAGCTGCCGTGGGTCGCCCACAACCCCGGCGCCAACCTCTGGCTGGAGCGGGTCTAGCCGATTTGGCGGATCTCACGTCGCCATGCGGACGTGAGAGACGCCAGATCGCCTATGCCCGGCAGTCCCACGTGAGGTACATGTAGCCCGGCTCGGCCCCGATGCGCGCCGCCTCCGCCCGGTCGGCCACCACCACCAGGTCGCGGGGCACGTCCCCGGCCCGGGCCCCGGCCAGGATGCCGGGCACGTCGAACTCGCCGGCCCACGTCGACCACGGGTTGGCCTCCTCGGCCACCGCCTCGGCCAGCTCGGCCGTGCACAGCAGGTCGACGGCGAAGCCGGCCTCCCGCAGCCGGGCGGTCAGGTCGAAGCCGAACCGCCAGAACACGGGCGTGTCGTCGCCGTGGAACTCGGGCGCCTCCGGCGGAGCCGTCGTCCCCTGGAGCACCGGCACCTGGAGCAGCAGGTGACCGCCGGGCGCGACCACCCGGCGGATCTCGGCCAGCGCCTTGCCGGTGTCGGGCACGTGCTCCAGGACGTGGGCGCACAGCAGGACGTCGATGCAGGCGTCGGGCAGGTCGATGGCCTGGAGGTCGAGGCGCAGGTTGCCGGCGTGGGCCCGCAGGTCGAAGTCGCTCGTCCGGTAGAAGAACCAGGTGCTCATGGCGGCCCGGTAGGCCTCGCCCATCCGGGGGCTGCACTCGACGACCCGCAACTCCGGGCCGAGGTCGACCCGCCGGGACAGGCACCAGTGCAGGAACCGGTCGCGGCCGTTGCTGCCGCAGCCCGGGCACAGCGCCAGCTCGACGTGCGCCGGGCCCTCGAACGCCGGGCCCTGCCACCGGCACACGGGGCAGAGGGCGGGACGGTCGCCGGTGGGCAGGGGGAGCCAGGGCGGCACCGCGGGGTCGGGGCCGGGTGGGGGCGCGGGCACCGCCGCCGGGTCCGGTCCCAGCAGCCGCCGGCCGAGCCGCCCGGCCCGGCGGTACGCGCCCCAGGCGAGGCGGCGGCCCCGGGCCGGCGCCCCGGTGCCGGGGGCGTCGTCGCTCACCATGACAGGTCTCCTGCCGCTCGGGGCCCGCCGCTCGCCGCGCCGTCGCCGTCCTCGTCGCCGCCGTCCTCGTCGTCGCTCTCGTCCCGTTCCTCGACGCCGTGGGCGGCCAGCAGCTCGTGGGCCGCGGTGGTGGGGGAGAGCCGCCCCGCCCGCACGGCGGCCTCGACCTCGCCGAGGCGCCCGGCCACCTGCTCGTCGTGGCGGAAGGCGTCGACCAGGCGCTCGCGCATCTCGGCCCACAGCCAGGCCACCGCCTGGTCGGAGCGCAGGGCGGCGAGGGCGTCGCCGGACCGCAGGTGTGCCTCCAGGCGCTCGACCTCGGCCCAGGCCTCGTCGATCCCGGTGCCCTCGAGCGCCGAGGCGGGCACCACCGGCACCGACCAACCCGGGTGCTTGGGCCGCAGCAGGTGGACGGCGTGGCGGTAGTCGGCCACCGCCCGCCGGGCGGCGGCCGCCAGGTCGCCGTCGGCCTTGTTGACCACGACGACGTCGGCCAGCTCCATGATCCCCCGCTTGATGCCCTGCAGCTCGTCGCCGCCGCCGGGCGCGGCCACCAGCACGAAGCAGTCGACCATGTCGGCCACCGCCACTTCGGACTGCCCGACGCCCACCGTCTCGACCAGCACCACGTCGAACCCGGCGGCCTCGCACAGCAGCCCCGCCTCCCGGGTCCGGCGGGCCACCCCGCCCAGCGACCCGCCCGACGGCGAGGGCCGGATGAAGGCCCGGGGGTCGCGGGCCAGCCGCTCCATGCGGGTCTTGTCGCCCATGATCGAGCCACCGCTGCGCCGGCTCGACGGGTCGACCGCCAGCACGGCCACGCGGTGCCCGGCCCCGGTGAGGCGGGTGCCCAGCTCGTCGATGAAGGTGGACTTGCCCGCCCCGGGGGTGCCGCTGATGCCGACCCGCACCGCGCCACCGGTTGCCGGCAGCACGGCGTCGAGCAGGGCGGCGGCCTGCGCCCGCCGGTCCGGCCGCGTGGACTCGACCAGGGTGATGGACCGGGCCAGCGCCCGCCGGTCCCCGGCCCGGAGCCCGGTGGCGAGCTCGGCCGCCGGCGCGCTCACGCCGGCAGGGACGGCTGCGGATGCATGGGAGCGAGTGTACGGCCGGCGCGCGACGGCCACGGACGCGGGTCGCCCGGCGTCGGTGGGTGGAGGCTCGATGAACAGGTGGTTACGCGAGTTGACCCCGGGCCCGGCGGCCGGAATGATGGCGACCGCGTCCGTCAGCGCGCCGCATGAAGCTCATCATCCAGATCCCGTGCCTCAACGAAGAGGACCAGCTTCCCGCCACCCTGGCCGACCTGCCCCGGGTGGTGGACGGCATCGACAAGGTCGAGTGGCTGGTCGTCGACGACGGGTCCACCGACCGCACGGTCGAGGTGGCCCGGGCCCACGGCGTCGACCACATCGTCAAGCTGACCAACAACAAGGGCCTGGCCTCCGCCTTCCAGGCCGGCCTCGACGCCTGCCTCAAGCTGGGCGCCGACGTCATCGTGAACACCGACGCCGACAACCAGTACGCGGCATCCGCCATCGCCGCCCTGGTCGAGCCGATCGTGGCCGGGCGGGCCGACATGGTGATCGGCGACCGGAACGTGCGCGCCATCGACCACTTCTCGCCGACCAAGAAGGTGCTCCAGCTGCTCGGCAGCTGGGTGGTGCGGCGGGCCTCCGAGACCGACGTGCCCGACGCCACCTCCGGGTTCCGGGCCTACAACCGCGAGGCCGCCCTCGGCCTCACCGTCGTGTCGACGTTCACCTACACGCTCGAGTCGTTGATCCAGGCGGGCAAGAGCCTGGTGGCGGTCGACGCCGTGCCGGTGGCCACCAACGCCAAGGTCCGCGAATCGCGGCTGTTCACGTCCATGTCGAGCTACGTGCGCCGCAACATGCTGGCGCTGTTCCGCATCTACACCGGCTACGAGCCGCTGCGGGTGTTCACCGCGCTGGCGCTGGTGCTGCTGGCGGGCGCCGTGGTGGCGTGGGCTCCGTTCCTGTGGGACTGGGTGATGCACGACGACCGCTCCGGCCACCTCCAGTCGATCGTGCTCGGCGGCGTCCTGCTGGTGGCCGCGGTGCAGGTGTTCGCGCTCGGCGTCATCGCCGATCTCATCGCCTCCCACCGGGTGGTGACCCAGCGGACGCTGGAGCGGGTCCGCCGCATCGAGCTCGAGCTGGGCGTGGCGCCCTCGCACTACGAGCCGGGCGGTTCCGATCCCGACCGGCGCCGGGCCGAGCTGACGGTGCTCGACGCCTGAGCCTGCGGGCCCCCTGTCCCGGTGCGGTGCCAGGGAGCGGTGAGGGCGGCGCCCGCCACGTCGACCAGCAGGAACGCCAGGCGGCTGCCGATGGCGATGGTGGCGCCCAGGCCGGCGGGCAGCCCGGACGCGGCGACGAAGACCGCCTCCCGCACGCCCGCCCCGGCCGGGACCGGTACGGCCACGAAGCCGGCGGTCCACGACAGCATGGTGGCGATCCCGATGCGCAGGACCGGCGGGTCCGGCACCAGGGCCCGGGCCACGCACCACGTGGCGGCCCAGATGAACAGCCAGGCCGGCAGGTAGCTGGCCACCACGGCCACCGTGTCCCGCCACGGCGGGATGGCGATGTCGGCGCCCCGGCCGGTGAACCGCACCAGCACGTCCCGGGCCAGCGTCAGCACCCGGGGGTGGAGGGCGGCCAGGCCGAGCGGCAGGAGGGCGAGCAGGGCGAGCGCGGCAGGCGATTCGGCCTGCTTGGCCAGGTCCAGCGGCACCAGGAGCGAGGCGGTGCCGAGGGCCGCCAGGTAGAGGGCGGCGAGCGACAGGCCGACGCTCGGGTAGGCCCGGTGGCGGGGGACACCGCCCCGGCGGGCCAGCTCGCCCCGGCCCAGCACCGGCCACACGGCGCCGGGTACGTACTTGCCGATCTCGCCCGCGAAGTACCAGGCGACGGTGCGCGACCGGTCGGGCGGCGGGCCGAGCAGGGACAGGGCCCGGCGCCAGCAGGCGGCGATCCAGGACATGCCGGCCCCCGCGCAGGCCACGGCCGCCACCAGCCAGCCGACCTCGGCGCCCGCGATCTCGTCCCGGACCTCCGACCACTGCGACGTGAGCCGGTCGACCACGAACCACACGCACACCGCCGCCACGGCCACGCCGACCAGGGCGGACAACGCCAGCGCGCGGCGCCGGGCGGGCCGGCGCGGCGGCAGCGGCGCGGGGGGCGCGGGCGCGTCGGGCGCCACGGGATCGGCGGTCACGCGCCCATTGTGGCCGACCCCCGCGGGTCGCACGGGCGCCCGGCGGCCGCGGCCCCGGTAACCCGATGTGTCGGGAGTGTGAACTTTCGACGATCACCAGGGCGTACGCTGTCGCGCGTGACGGGCCGGCAACGGGTCCGCGCTAAACCAGGGAACCGGCCCGGCCCCTTGCTGGGGCAGCCGGCCCGCCCTCCGCTTGCGACAGCCTGGCAGGAGACCACGGTGACCACGGTCGTCCCGACGGGGAACACCTACGACAAGTACGCGTCCACGAACCCGGTCGAGCGCCGGCTCATGTCCGGGTTCTTCGCCGCGCTCGACGCCTCGCTGCCCGCCGCCGCCCCGGCCGCGGTGCTGGAGGTGGGGGTGGGCGAGGGCGAGGTCAGCGCCCGGGTCCGGCAGCACTACCCGGGGGCCCGCCTCGTGGGGATCGACCTGGCCGACGACGAGCTGGCCGCCCACTGGCGGGACCGGGGCGTGGCCGGGTCGTTCGCCGACATCGCCCACCTGCCGTTCCCCGACCGGGCCTTCGACCTGGTGCTGGCCATCGAGGTGCTGGAGCACGTGCCCGACCCGGCGGCGGCGCTGGCCGAGCTCGACCGGGTGTGCGGGGCCGACCTGGTCGTGTCCGTGCCCCGCGAGCCGGTGTGGCGGGTCGCCAACATGGCGCGCGGCAAGTACCTGGGCGCGCTCGGCAACACCCCCGGCCACATCCAGCACTGGTCGAGCCGGGGCTTCGCCCGCCTCGTCGACACCCGCTTCGCCGTGACCGCCGTGCGGCGGCCGCTCCCGTGGACGGTCGTCGCCGCCCGCTCCCGGGCCCCGCGGTGACGGGCCGATGAGCGCTGTCGTCACCGACTCCGGCCCGGTCGGGCAGGCACCCCCGGTCGCGTCACCGCCGGTCGCCGCGCCGCGCCGCCGGCCGGTGGACCCCGCGGCCCGGTTCCGGTGGCTGCTGCTCGGCGCCGTGGTCCTGGGCCTGGCCATCCGCGTCGCGATCGGGCTCACCGACGACGCCGCCACCACCGACGAGACCGCCTACCTGCGCTCCGGCCTGTCGTGGGCCAACGGCGACGGATTCCAGCGGGACGGGCACCCGGAGCTGCACTTCCCGCCGTTCGTGCCGTTCGTCCTGGGCGCGGCCAGCCACCTGTTCGACGACCCCCACGACGGAACGGTGGCGCTCACTGCCCTGTCGGGCGCGGCGCTGATCGTGCCCCTGTCGCTGCTGGCCCGGCGCATCGCCGGGCGGCCCGCCGGCGTGGCCACCGCCTGGCTGGCGGCCGTGGCGCCCGGCCTGGCCACCATGCCCCAGCTGCGGGGCACGGGCTCCGAGGCCCAGTACACGCTGCTGGTGATGAGCGCGGTGTGGTTGACCGTGTCGGCCGCCGACATGGCCGGCCGTCCGCGGCTGGTGCGGGTGGCGGGCGCCGGCCTCCTGGCGGGGCTCGCCTACCTGACCCGCCCCGAGGGGCTGTTCGTGTCGGTGCCGCTCTTCCTGGCCGTCGCCTACGTGGCGGTGCGCGACCGCGACCGCGCCCGGCCCGTCCCGGCCGCCGTGGCGCCCACGCTGGCGGCCTTCGCCCTGCCCCTGCTGCTGTGCGTCGCGCCCTACGCCGCCTACCTGCACGCCAACACCGGGCGCTGGGAGCTGA
>DASSUD010000263.1:0-7707 GCA_035707385.1 Acidimicrobiales bacterium | reverse complement strand
CCCCGCGACGTGGCGTCCCGCAACGCCAAGGCCGTGGTGGACGAGGGCCGGGGCGTCGGCCCCCTGCGCAACGGCGTCTACCTGGACTTCGCCGAGGCCATCGGCCGGGTGGGCGAGGCCACGATCCGGGAGCGCTACGGGAACCTGTTCGACATGTACGAGCGCATCACGGACGAGAACCCGTACCGGGTCCCGATGCGCATCTACCCGGCCGTCCACTACACGATGGGCGGGCTGTGGGTGGACTACCACCTCATGTCCAACGTGCCGGGCCTGTTCGTGCTGGGCGAGGCCAACTTCAGCGACCACGGCGCCAACCGGCTGGGCGCCTCGGCGCTCATGCAGGGCCTGGCCGACGGCTACTTCGTGATCCCCTACACGCTGGCCAACTACCTGGCCGGCCTGCTCGGCACGCGGCCCGTCCCGACCGACGACCCGGCGTTCATCCAGGCCGAGACGTCGGTGGGCGACACGGTGGCCCGGCTGCTGTCGATCAAGGGCACCCGCTCGGTCGACCACTTCCACCGGGAGCTGGGCAAGATCCTGTGGGAGCACTGCGGCATGGCCCGCAACCGGGCCGGGCTGGAGAAGGCCCTGTCCGAGGTCCCGGCGCTCCGCGAGGAGTTCTGGAAGGACGTGCGGGTCCTCGGCGGCGGCGCCCTCAACCAGTCGCTGGAGAAGGCCACCCGGGTGGCCGACTTCTTCGAGCTGGGCGAGCTCATGGTGCGGGACGCCCTGCACCGGGAGGAGTCGTGCGGCGGCCACTTCCGGGAGGAGAGCCAGACCGAGGAGGGCGAGGCCCTGCGGGACGACGACCGGTTCTCGTACGTGGGCGCCTGGGAGTGGAACGGCAAGGGCACCGAGCCCACGCTGCACCGCGAGCCGCTCGACTTCGAGTACGTCAAGCTGACCCAGAGGTCCTACAAGTGAGCGGCAACGGCTCCCCCAACGGCGCCACCGGCAACGGCGCGGGCGCAGCGGCGCACCGCCCCACCATCGACATCGTCCTCCACGTCTGGCGCCAGGCCCCCGGGCAGGAGGGCCGGATGGTCACCTACGTCGACGAACCCAAGGGGATCAGCCCGGACATGTCGTTCCTGGAGATGCTCGACATCGTCAACGAGCGGCTGATCGCCAAGGGTGACGAGCCCATCGCCTTCGAGCACGACTGCCGCGAGGGCATCTGCGGGTCGTGCGGCATGATGATCAACGGCCAGGCCCACGGGCCCGAGCGGGGCACGGCCACCTGCCAGCTGCACATGCGCAAGTTCTCGCACGGCGACGAGGTGTTCGTGGAGCCGTGGCGGGCCCGGGCCTTCCCGGTGCTGCGGGACCTGATCGTCGACCGCCAGGCGTTCGACCGGATCATCGAGGCGGGCGGCTACATCACCGCCCCCACCGGCGCGGCCCCGGACGGCAACCTCATCCTGGTCCCGAAGGAGGCGTCGGACGCCAGCATGGACGCGGCCGCCTGCATCGGCTGCGGCGCCTGCGTGGCCGCCTGCCCCAACTCGGCGGCCCAGCTGTTCACGTCGGCAAAGCTGGCGCACCTCAACCTGCTGCCCCAGGGCCAGGCCGAGCGCTACGCCCGCACGCAGGCGATGGTCGACACGATGGAGCAGTACTTCGGCTCGTGCACCATGCACGGCGAGTGCCAGGAGGCCTGCCCCAAGGAGATCTCGGTCGACTTCATCGCCTACATGAACCGCGACTACGTCAAGGCCCAGATCAAGAACCGGCGCCTCCAGGGCCAGCTCGCCCCGTAGCGAGCCGCAGCTGTCCTACCCCGCCAGGAGGCGGGCCAGCTCGCCCGCTCCCTCGACCGTGACCGTGGCGGCGGGGTGCTTGACCAGACCCAGGTGGAGCGGCAGCACCGCCGGCACCGGGGTGCGCAAGCAGATGCACAGGCCGCCCTCCGTGCGGGTGGCGAACGAGATGCCGCGGTCCGCCAGCGACACCCGGGGCGGGCCGGCGATCTTGATCAGGTCGTACGGACCGGTCTCCTCGGTGCCGGCGACGTTGGCGAGCGGCGTGCGCAGCGTCCACGGGCCGTAGCGGATGATCAGGTCCGACGACGTCACCCGGACCTCGCTGGTCCACGGCGTTACGCCGAACGGGGCGCCGAGGGCCAGGTTTACCGGGTCGAACGCGAACGCGAACCGGCGCTCGGTCCCGGGCGGCAACCGGGTGGGGGCGGGCTTGTCCTGCTCGACGTCGGGGTGGTGGCCCGGCAGCTGGTCGGCGGGCACGGGGTTCGGGGCGTCCGTCACGCAGGTTGCCTACCCCGGCTGGCGCTACCACGAACGGGTAGGCGTGATCCATGACCGAGCTTGCTTACGCCCTGTCCAGCGAGGAGCACGACGCGCGCACGCTGGTGGCCATCGCCCAGCGCGCCGAGTCCGCCGGGTTCCGATCGGTGTGGATCTCCGACCACTACCACCCCTGGATCGACCGCCAGGGCGAGTCGCCGTTCGTGTGGTCGGTGATCGGCGGGATCGCCGCCACCACCAACCTGACCGTGACGACCGGCGTGACCTGCCCGACCATCCGCATCCACCCCGCCGTCGTCGCCCAGGCGACCGCCACCTGCGCCAACATGCTGCCCGGCGGCCGGTTCCGCTTCGGCGTCGGCAGCGGCGAGGCGCTCAACGAGCACATCCTGGGGGACCGCTGGCCACCGGCCGACCTCCGGCTCGACATGCTGGCCGAGGCCGTCGAGCTCATCCGCACCCTGTGGACCGGCCGGGAGGTGACCTACCGGGGCCTCCACTACACGGTCGAGAACGCGCGGCTCTACACAACGCCCGAGGACCCGATCCCCGTGGTGGTGTCGGCCTTCGGTCCCCGGGCCCTCGCCCTCGCAGCCGAGATCGGCGACGGCTGGGTGACCACCAGCGCGGACCCCGAGCAGCTGGCCACCTACCGTGACAAGGGCGGCTCCGGCCCGGCCCTCGGCTCGTTCAAGGCGTGCTGGGGCGAGGACGAGGCGGCGTGCCGTAGATTGGCCCACGAGCTGTGGCCGACCAGCGGCATCCCCGGCCAGCTCCACCAGGACCTGCCCACCCCCGCCCACTTCGAGCAGGCAGCGCAGACCGTGACAGAGGAACAGGCCACCGAAACCACGCCGTGCGGGCCCGACCCCGAACCCTACGTCCGGGCGTTCCGGGAGTACGCCGACGCGGGCTACGACGAGGTGGCCGTGACCCAGATCGGGCCGGACCAGGAAGGCTTCTTCCGCTTCTACGAGTCCGAGCTCCGGTCCCGCCTCGGGACCTGATGCCCCGCAAGCTCGACGAGTACGACCGCAAGCGGGACTTCGCCGCCACCCCGGAGCCGCGCGGCGAGGCGCCGGAGGGCGAGGGTGGGCGGTTCGTGATCCAGCAGCACGACGCCACCCGCCTGCACTGGGACCTGCGGCTGGAGCACGACGGGGTCCTGCTCTCGTGGGCGCTGCCGCGGGGCCTGCCGTGGGACCCGAGGCGCAACCACCTGGCCGTCCACACCGAGGACCACCCGATCGAGTACCTCACGTTCGAGGGCGACATCCCGGACGGCAACTACGGCGCCGGGCACATGTTCGTGTGGGACCGCGGCACCTACACGGCCGAGAAGATCACCGACGACAAGGTGGTCTTCACCCTGGAGGGCGAGCGGTCCGGGGGCCGCCACGCGCTGTTCCAGACCGGCGGCCGCAACTGGATGATCCACCGGATGGACCCGCCGGCGGACCCGGGCCGGCGCCACCTGCCCGACCGGTTCCCGCTCGTGGTCCCCGCGATCGGACCGGTCCCGGACGACGCCGGGGCCGGGGACGGCTGGGCCGTCGAGACCCGGTGGCGGGGCCTGCGCTGCGTCGTGGTGTCCAGCGGGGGCGTGGTGGACGTGCTGGCCGACGGGCACTTCCCGGTCACCGACCGGTTCCCGGAGATCCGGCCGATCGGCCGGGCCCTCGGCTACACCGAGGCCGCCCTCGACGGCGTGCTGGTGGCCCCGGCCGGCGCGGCCGACCGCCTGCACCGGCGGCTGTCCGCCGGCTCGGACTCCACCCGCCGGCGGCTGGCCCGGGACATCCCCATGGCGTTCATGGCCGTCGACCTGCTGTGGCAGGACGGCTACCCGCTCACGGGCGAGCCGTGGCACGAGCGCCGCCGCCGCCTGGAGGACCTCGCCCTCGCCGGTCCGGCCTGGGCCACGCCGGCGGCGGCCACCGGCGACACCGCCGCGCTGGTGGAGGCCGCGGCCGGCGCCGGGCTGGACGAGGTGGTCCTCAAGCGGGTCGGCGCCCCCTACGACCCCGGCACCGACCCGCCGGACTGGCGGATCGTGGCCACGGGCGGGGGCTGAGCCGCTCCCCTACGGGCCGTCGCCGCCCGGCGACGAGCCACCGGTCCGGCGCTCCATCCACACCAGGGTCCTGCCGCCGTCCCGGCTGTGGCCCCAGGCATCGGACAGGCGTTCGACCAGGTCCAGGCCCCAGCCCCCGACGAACTCGGACGCCTGGCGGCGGGAGCGGCGCGGCGCCGAGGGGCCGCCGCCCTCGTCGGCGACCTCCAGGCGGATGCAGTCGCCGGCCACCGCCAGGCGCACGTCGATCAGGCCGTCCCCGTGGATGATGGCGTTGCTCACCAGCTCGGACACGGCCAACTCGATCGGACCCTGCTCGGCGGCCAGCCCCCAGCTCGCCAGGAGGGCGCGCACCATCGAGCGTGCTCGCAGGACCTCACTCGGGTCGTGGATGAAACGTCGTGTCGCGTCGCGGAGCGTGCGCTCACTCTTCCAGGAGATGGCGGGCCGGCTGGCTAGGCGGCCGCTTCCCCCTGGGTGGCGGGCCAAACACGTCAGTCGAGGCGACCGTCCGGCTCGACGACCTCGCGGGTCAGCTCGGCCAGGCCGGGCTCGACGATGTCGTGCGCCATGTCGAGAGCGAGGGACCGCTTCTCCTTGCGGGCCTTCCACAGCTCGTGGGCGATCGGCATGACGGAGATGGCCACGACGGTGAGGATGGCGATCTCGAGGTTCCGCTCCACGAAATCGATCTGGCCGAGGAAGTAGCCGAGCAGGGAGACCCCGATGGCCCACAGGCCGCCGCCGATGACGTTGAAGGTCACGAACGTGCGGTAGTTCATGCGGGAGACGCCGGCGACCACCGGGGCGAAGGTCCGCACGATGGGGACGAACCGGGCGAGGACGATGGTCTTGGCGCCGTACTTGTCGAAGAAGGCCTGCGCCTTGTCGACGTTGTCCTGCTTGAAGAACCGCGAGTCCGGCCGGCGGAAGATGGCCGGGCCGACCCGGCGGCCCATCAGGTAGCCGACCTGGTCGCCGGCCACGGCGGCCGCGAAGCACCCGACCAGCAGCAGCGGGAGGGACAGGTGCAGCTCGTCGGGGACGCTGCTCGGGGCCGAGGCCAGGAACCCGGCGGTGAACAGGAGCGAGTCGCCCGGCAGGAAGAAGCCGATGAGCAGACCAGACTCCGCGAAGACGACCAGGAAGATCCCCCAGATACCCACGTCACCGATGAGTGTCTTGGGATCGAGGAAGCCCCCAGCGGCGAGCACCCGACCGAGCATCGGACCAGGCTAATCGTTCCGGCGTCCCTCATTCGCACTGTGCACCATGAGGGACGCCGGAACGGTCACCGGGGCTGGTTCCACTCCGTCCAGCCGGCACCCCGGCGCCCCGTGGGCACGTCGGTGAACCGGCACAGGGCCCGGGGGAACCGGGACACGCGCCCGGTGTCGTCCTCCAGCAGCACGGGGGCGAACGCCACCGGCTCGATCGCCAGCCGCAGGTCGCCGACCTCGAACGTGGCCGACGCGGGGAACCCGTGGGCGCCCAGGTCGGCGGCCGTCGCCGTGTGCTCGGTCTCCACCAGCGGTTCGCCCGGCGGCTGCACGTAGCCCGGGTGGTAGGGCAGCACCACGTCGTCCAGGCGGACCACCGTGCCGTGGAACCGGGTGCCGTCGTCCAGGGCGCCGGCCGTCCAGGTCCAGCCGAGCGTCCACCAGTCCCGTGGTCCCCACGAGTGGTCCCGCTGGCCGGCGGCGTCGATGTCGATGCGCTCGTCGCCCACCAGCACCTGCCCGTGGACCCGGCAGGGGATCTCGTAGCGGGTCGTCCCCGCGGGGTACCGGTAGACGCCCCCGCCGGTGTCCCACTCCAGGTCGAGCCCCAGCGGGACCCGGTCGCCCCGGGCCGCCCCGTACACCTCGGCCGGGTCGTCGGTGCCGAGGGCGAACGCCTCGCACCCCAGCGTCACGTGGTCGAACGGGACCTCGACCGTGTGGTCGGCCCACAGCCCCTCGGCCCGCACCTCCAGCGACCCCGCCCGGGGCGGGGCGACGTCGTGGTCGACCACGATGCACAGCGGCCGGCCCTCCCCCACCACGCACGCCCAGTACCAGGCCCGGCCGAGCGCGGGGTACCAGCCCAGGCGCACGTAGCCGCCGAGGGCGGCGCCGGCGGTGGCGAAGTCGAAGTACCAGGACTCGCCCCACCACGGCTCGTCGGCGGGAGGGTGGGCCCGCTCGTCGGCGGCGGTCAACCCCTCCGGGATGGCGGTGGTCACGGCCCGGAGCATGACACGAGCCGGTAGGTTGCGCGGCGTGCGCTACCTCAGCCCGGCCTGGATCGACGCCGCCGGCGCCGCCGTGGCCGGCGACGGCCCGCTGGGCGCGGCGCTGGCCGGGATCACGCTCACCGTCGAGCAGGTGGTGACCGGTGGTCCCGACGGCGACGTGACGTGGAGCCTGGGCGTCGACGACGGCAAGGTTGCGCTGATCCCGGGGCCGGCCGCCCGGTCCGACCTGCGCCTCACCACCGACTACGCCACCGCCGCGGCCGTCGCCGCCGGCGAGCTGGGCGCCCAGCGGGCCTTCGTCGAGGGCCGGTTGCGGGTGGGCGGCGACCTGTCCCTGCTCATCACCCACCAGCGGGCCCTGGCCGCCGTGGACGACGCCCTGGCCGGCGTCCGGGCCCGCACCACCTACCGCTGAGGCCGGAGGATCGCCCGTGCCCGAGATGCCCGAGGTCCAGGCCCACGCCGAGCGGCTCACCGAGTGGTACGGCGGCACCGTGCTGGAACGGTTCCGCCCGCTGGCCTTCACCGCCCTGAAGACGGCCACGCCCCCGCCCGAGCAGGCGCAGGGACAGCCGCTGATCGAGGTCGGCCGGCGGGGCAAGCACCTGCTGCTGCGGTTCGAGCCGGTGACCTTCGTCGTCCACCTCATGCAGGGCGGCCGGCTCAAGGAGGACCCCAAGCAGGCGGCCAAGCCGCGGGGCGGCCAGGCCCGGTGGGTCTTCGCCGACGGCCGGGCGCTGCTGCTCACCGAGGCCGGCACCGAGCGCCGGGCGGGCGTGTGGGTGGTGGCCGGCGACCCGGACGGCCAGCCGCCGCTCGACCACCTGGGCCCCGAGGCCGACCGCCTCGACCGGGACGCGCTCGCCGCGCTGCTGGTCGAGCACGGCATGCGGCTGCACGGCTGGCTGCGGGACCAGCGCATCCTGGCCGGCATCGGCCGGCGGCTGGCCAACGAGATCTGCCACCGGGCCAAGCTGTCGCCCTTCGCCAACACGGCCAAGCTCGACGCCGGCGCCGTCGACCGCCTGCACGCGGCGATGGGCGCGTGCATCGCCGAGTCGCTGGCCTACGAGCGCACCCGCGACGACATGTCCTCCTCCGCGGACCGGCCCGGCAACGTCCACCAT
>DASSUD010000262.1:0-30303 GCA_035707385.1 Acidimicrobiales bacterium | reverse complement strand
GGGTGACCTGCTGGTCCCGGCGTCCGAGGGAGGCGGCGTGCCCGCTGCTGGTGGTGGCCAGCGCCGGGAACCCGAGCCTGGCCAGCAGGTGGGCCGACCCGACGTCCCACGGGTTGGGCATGACGAAGGTGCCGTCGCGGTGCAGCTCCCGGAACCGGTTGCGCAGGTCAAGCGGCATCGAGCCGGACTCCGATCTCGGCGAGGAGGGCGTCGCGGCCCCGGGCGGACAGGCGCAGCTCGCGCCTGCGGGTGGGGTGCCGGGTGAGCCAGCCCCGGTCGAGGAAGGCGGCCAGGAGCCGGGCGCCGAGCGGCCCGCCCACGTGCGGGCGCCGCTGCGACCAGTCGAGGCACGTGCGGACCGGGAGGCCGTCGTCGGCCACGCCCAGCACCGCCAGGGCGGCGACGCCGTCGGACGTCAGGGAGGGCGTGCCGCCGGTCAGCCGGGCGCACAGGCGCACCCCCAGCTCGCCGGCCAGGTGGTCGTAGCAGGACCGGGCGAAGGCCAGGGCGGCAGGGACCCGGGGCAGGGCGGCCGGACCGGGGGCCTCAGCCATGGCCTCGACCAGGCGGGCCACCTCGGGGCCGGCCAGCCGGACGTAGCGGTGCCGGCCCTGGGCCTCCACCACGACGAGGCCGGCGTCGAGCAGGCGGCCGACGTGCTCGCTGGCCGTGGACGGCGCCACGCCGGTGTGGCGGGCGAGCTCGCCGGTGGTGTGGGCGGTGCCGGCCATCAGCGCGCACACGATCGCCGCCCGGGTTTCGGAGGCGAGGGCCGCCGCCACCGTCGCCAGGTTGTCGGCATCCATGGGCGCACCGTAGGCGCCGGACGCTTCGGCGCGGGCCGAACTGTCGGGTCCCTACGGTCCGGGCGTGACCGAACGCCTCCGGACCCTGCCCGACGGCCGCTGGCTGGCCGCGTCCCGAGAGGACGTGGCGGCCGTGCTGGACCACGGCGACGCCTCGGCCCGCCCACCCGGCACCGCGGGCCTGCGGGCGGCGATGGCCCGGTTCTCGCACGGCGAGGACCACCGCCGCCGCCGGGCCGTCGCCGAGGAGCGCCTGGCCGCCGTCGAGCCGCCCGCCCTCCGGGCCCGGGCCCGCGACCTGGCCGCCGCGGCCCTGGCCGCCGCCGGCCGGATCGACCACGTCGTCGCACCCGCCCACCTGCTGCCACCAGTGGCGCCGGCCCCTACGGCGACGCCACACCCCGCGCCACCACACCCCGCGCCACGCGCGGCGCCGGCCGCGCCGGCCGAGACCCCCACCCACCGCATCGACCTCACGACCGCGCCCACCCACCGCATCGACCTCACGACCGCGCCCACCCCCCGCATCGACCTCACGGCCGCGGTGGCCCGGCCGGTGCCGCTGGCGGCGCTGGCCGAAGCGCTCGGCGCCTCCGACGGCCCGGCCGCGGCCGGTGCCGCCCGGCGGCTGGCACGGGCCCTGGCGCCACCCCGCGGCGCCGCTGCCGGCGAACCCGAGACACCCGCCGCCGAGCTCGCCCGGCTGCTGGGCCTGCCCGCCGACCCGCTCGACGAGGTCGTGGCCAACACGGTCGCCCTGTGCTTCCAGGCCGTCGACGCCACCGCCGGCCTGATCGGCCTGGCCGTGCTCAGCGGGCGCGACGACCCCGACGCCGCGGTGGCCGCCGCGCTGGCCGCCGGAGGGCCGGTGCTGCGGACCTACCGGTGGGCGACCCGCGACCTCGACCTGCCCACCGGCACCGTCCCGGCCGGCGACGCGATCGTGGTCGCACTGCCCACCGGCGACGCGCCCTTCGGGGCCGGTCCCCACCGCTGCCCCGGTGCCGGCCTCGCGGTGGCGCTGGCCTGCGGTGTGGTGGAGGCCGTGCTCGCCTCCGGCCTGCGGCTGGCGGCCGGTCCGCCGGCCTTCGAGCCCCGGGACAACCTGCGGATCCCGGCCGCGCTGGTGCTCAGCCCGTGAGCCGGCGCATCCGGTCCAGGGCGTCCCACACATCGACGAACCGGCTGGCCACCGGGGCCGGGCCGAGCCGCACCCGGTCCGGCGCCCGGAAGTCCGTGATGACCCCGGCGGCGGCCAGCGCGCCCACCACCCGGGCGGCGTCCGGGTGGGCCAGCGCCACGTGCGAGCCCCGCCGGGCGGGGTCCCGGGGGCTGGCGACCGTGTAGCCCCGGGGGGCGAGCCAGGCGTCCGCCAGGTCGACGACCAGCGACGTGAGGGCCATGCCCTTGGCCCGCAGCCGGGCGATCCCCGCGTCGGCCAGGAGCCCCAGCCCCTCCTCGACGCAGGCCAGCGCCAGGATCGACGGCGTACCGGTGAGCCACGCCCCGATCCCCGCGACCGGGTCGTAGCCGGCCTCCATGGCGAACTGGTCCCGGCGCCCGAACCAGCCCCAGATCGGCTGGCGCAGGTGGTCCTGGAGCTCCCGCCGGACATAGGTGAACGCCGGCGCCCCCGGCCCGCCGGCGAGGTACTTGTAGGTGCAGCCCACGGCCAGGTCGGCGCCGGACCCGGTCAGGTCGACCGGCACCGACCCCGCGGCGTGGGACAGGTCCCACAGCACCAGCGCCCCGTGGTCGTGGGCCAGGCGGGTGAGGGCGGCCATGTCGGCCAGTGCCGCGGACCGGTAGGCCACGTGCGACAGGCACAGCAGCGCGGCGCCCTCCAGCGCCGGCGCCAGCGCACCCGGGTCGGGGCCGTCGACCGGGTCGCTCGCCACCTCCCGGTAGGCGAGGCCGTGACGGGCCGCCAGGCCCTCCAGCAGGTAGCGGTCGGTGGGGAAGTTGTCGTCGTCGGTCACCACCGCCCGGGCGCCGGGCCGGGCCGCCACGGCGGCGGCCGCCGCCTTGTAGAGGTTCACGGTGGTGGAGTCGCCCACCACCACCTCGCCCGGCCGGGCGCCGATCAGGTGGGCGGCGATGGCGTCGCCGACACGGGCCGGGAGGTCGGCCCAGGTGTCCCAGGACCGGACCAGGCCCGCTGCCCACTCGCCGTCCACCACTGCGGCCAGCCGCCGCCGGGCGCGGTGCGTCAGCCGGCCGAGCGAGTTGCCGTCGAGGTAGACGAGGTCGGGGTCGGCGACGACCGATTCCGCTACCAGCGGGGCGAGCGGGTCGGCGGCGTCGAGGGCTTCCGCGGTGGCGCGGTCGGTGGGGTCGGCGATGGCCCTCAGGTCAGCAGGAGGACCGCACCGCCCGCCAGCGCGCCGACGGTGGCCAGCCAGAAGAACCCCACCCACACGGAGGTGTGGAGGTGGGTGAGGTGGGCCAGCTGGGCGGCGTCGGAGTAGCGGCCCTCGTGGTGCCGGCGCTGCCGCCACAGCTCGTGCACCGGCCGCACCGCGCCCAGGAGCAGGAACCAGGTGACCGCGTAGCCGAACGCCGCCTGCACGTCGGGCGCGGCGTACAGCGACACGGCGACCACCGCCCCGCCCGCCACCACCAGGACCAGGGCGCCGTAGGCGTTGCGGATCATCACCAGCATCCCGGCCAGGACCGCGGCGGCACCCCACAGCATGACCGTCACCTGGTCAGCGGCCAGCAGCGCCACCCCGGCCAGGCCCACGAGCGAGGGGCTGAGGTAGCCGGCGGCCGCGGTGACCACCATGCCGGGACCGGACGGCCGGCCCACCGACAGGGTGAGGCCGGAAGTGTCGGAGTGGAGGCGGATGCCGGTCAGGCGCCGGCCGGTGAGCAGGGCGGCGGCCGCGTGCCCGCCCTCGTGGACGATGGTGACGACGCTGCGGGACCAGCGCCACACGCCGTCCAGGACGACGGCGGCCAGGGCGGCTACGCCGGCGGCCACCACCAGCCACGACGACGGCTCGATCTGGTCGATGGTGATCGCTCCCCAGGGCACGGCCTCCACCTTTGCACGTAGCTTCTATGCGTTGGACGCACAGCTGCTCGACCCGATCATGCTCAACACGTTCGTCTCGGTGGCCGACCAGGGCTCGTTCACCGCCGCCGCCCGCACGCTCGGCTACACCCAGTCGGCGGTCTCCCGGCAGGTGGCGGGCCTGGAGCGGGCGTGCGGGGTCGAGCTGTTCGTGCGGGGCGGCCGGGGCGTGCGGCTCACGCCGGCGGGCGAGCACCTGCTGCCCCACGCCCGGGGTCTGCTCGACCGGCTGGCCGACGCCCGCCGGGCCCTCCGGGACCTGCGCAGCCTCGGGGGCGGGCGCCTGCGGGTCGGCGCCATCACGTCCGCCAACGCCGCCCTGGTCCCCGACGCCCTGGCCCGGTTCCACGCCGCCCACCCGGGGGTGGCGCTGTCCCTGCGGGAGGGCACCACCCGGAACCTGCTACCGCTGGTGGAGCGGGGCGACCTGGACGTGGCGATCGTCAGCACGCAGGTCCGGCGGAACCTGGGATCCGCCGCCGTCGAGCTGGTCCACCTGGCCGACGATCCGCTGCTGGTGGCGCTGCCCGCCGCCCACCCCGCCGCGGCGGGGCCCCGGGTATCGCTGCCGGCTCTGGCCGGTGACCGCTGGATCGTCGCCGACCTGCCGGACGCGGTGGCCGCGGTGACGGCCATCTGCACGGGCGCCGGGTTCACGCCGGACACGTCGCTGCGGGTGGGAGAGTGGACGGCCAAGCTGGGTCTGGTGGCCTACGGGTTCGGGGTGGCCCTGGTCCCGGCCATGGCCGCCACCCGCTTCGGCACCGGCGTGGCCATCCGCCGCGTGGACCCGGACCCCCCGGCCCGCACCGTCTACGCCGCGCTGCCCCCACGGCCCGTGCGAGCGCCCGCCACCGACGCTCTGCTCGACGCGCTGCGCGACGCCCTGGCGGCCGGTGTCACCGATCCACCGGGCCCGTGAGCGAGCGCCCGGGCGCCACCACCCGGCCGGCAGGGTGTCGGCCGCGCGACCCGCCACCGACCCCGGCGACGCCCGGCGCGACACGGCGACCACCGCGGCCCCGGCGCTGCCCAACTCGTCGGACCCGCCTGGCGTGAGCACTCCCGAGGCCGCGGTGTCAACGCACCGCGAGGATCGTGAAGTCCTTGTCGCCGTGGCCGGCGGCCACCGCGTCCCAGAGCGCGTCCCTCGTGGCCGCCAGCACACTCAGGCCGGCGTGGTCGCCGCCGACCGCCAGGGCCACGTCCTTGAGCGCCAGGTCCAGGGCGAAGTGGGTGGGCGTGCCGCCGTCACCCGCCCGGGCACGGATCAGCCCCGGCGCCCGGCCCAGCGGGGCCAGCGCATCCAGGGCGGCCGTGCGGTCGACGCCGAGCCGCCGGGCCACCTCGAGGGCGTCGCCGACGGCCGCCACCGTGGCGATCATGCAGGCGTTTACCACCAGCTTGAGCGCCGCGGCCGAGCCCAGGGCGCCCGTGGGCTGCACGCGACCGAGCGCGGCGAGCACCGGTCCCGCGGCCTCGACATCCGCCGGGTCGCCCCCGACCAGGATGTCGAGCTCGCCCGCCTCCGCCTGGGGCACGCTTCCCCGCACCGGTGCGTCGACGAGGCCCACGGTGTCGGGCAGGCGCTTGCGCAGTGTGGCGATGGTGTCCGGCCCGATCGTGGACATCTCGATGACCAGGGTCCCCGGCGCCAGGCCGGGTGCGGCGCCGTCCACCCCGAACAGCACGTCGGTGACGGCGTCGGGGTCCGCCAGCATGGCGACGACCGCGCCGCAGCCGCGGACCGCCTCGTACGGCGAGGCGGCGACGGTGGCGCCCGCCACGTCCGCGGCGCGGGCGGGCGTGCGGTTCCAGACGGTGACGCGGTGGCCGGCGGCCACCAGGCGGTCGGCGAGAGGACGGCCCATGCGGCCGATGCCAAGTACGGCGACTGAGGTCATGGGTTCACGCTAGGGAGGGCGCTGACCTGCTCAAAGCGCAGGTCTCGCATACGAGCCATGCTTCCTCCGCATATTTCACTCCGACGTCGGTCCGGTGAAGCGGGGTGCCCGCTTCTCGGTGTGCGACGCCAGACCCTCCCGGGCGTCGGGGCCGCCGAAGCCGAAGAACTCGTAGGCCAGCGAGGCGTCGAGGACGGCCGACTGTGCCCGGTACCAGTGGTTGAGCGTGTGCTTGGTCCAGCGGATGGCCGACTGGGCGCCGGCCGCCAGTGATCCGGCCACCTCCAGCGCCCGGGCCTGCACCGCCTCGTCCTCGACGCACAGTGACACCAGGCCGATGCGCTCGGCCTCCTCGCCCGTGAGCGGCTCGCAGGTCAGCAGGTAGTACTTGGCCTTGGCCATGCCGCACAGCAACGGCCAGCAGATCGCGGCGTGGTCGCCGGCCGCCACGCCCAGGCGGGTGTGCCCGTCGATGATCCGGGCGGTCCGGCCCACGACGGACACGTCGGCCAGGAGCCCGGCGACCAGCCCCGCCCCCACCGCCGGGCCGTGCATGGCGGAGACGATCGGCTTGGCGCAGTTGATGACGTTGAACACGAGGTCCCGGGCCTCCCGGATGACCCGGGTCCGCACGGCGTAGTCCGTCGTCATCGCCTCCAGCAGCTCGAAGCTGCCCCCGGCCGAGAAGGCCCGCCCCGCGCCCTGGATCACGGCGACCCGCGCGTCGGGGTCCCGGTCGACGGCCAGCCACACGTCGGCGAGCTCGCGGTGCACCTCGTGGTCGACGGCGTTCAGCCCGGGCCCGTCGAGCGTGATGCGGAGCACGCCGTCGCCGGGGCGGTCGAACCGCAGGTGCGGGAAGGGGGCGTAGGGGTCGGCTGTGCTCACGGGTCCTCCTGGGTCGGGCGGCCCAGCCTGTCGCCGGGAGCCCCGCGTGTGCCACCGTTGTCGCGTGACGACAGGGACGGTTCTCCTGACCGGCGGGGCGGGCTACATCGGCAGCCACACCGCCATCGAGCTGCTCACCGCAGGATGGAACGTGGTCGTGGTCGACGACCACTCCAACAGCAGCCCCGCGGCCCTGGACCGGGTGGCCGAGGTGGCGGCCGCCCACGGGGACGGCGCCGGGACCCTCTCCCGGCACCGGCTCGACGTCGCGGACACGGACGCCCTGGCGTCGATCCTGGTGGACGAGAACGTCGAGGCCGTCGTCCACTTCGCCGGGCTGAAGGCCGTCGGCGAGTCGGTGGCCCAGCCGCTGCGCTACTACACGGTGAACGTCGGGGGGACGGCGTCGCTGCTGCGGGCCATGGACCGCAGCGGCGTCCGGCGGCTCGTGTTCTCGTCGTCCGCCACCGTCTACGGCGAGCCCGACAGCATCCCGGTCGACGAGAACGCCCGGCGCCACGCCACGAACCCGTACGGGCGCACCAAGCTGATGGTGGAGGACGTCCTCTTCGACCTCGCCGCCAGCGACGACCGGTGGCAGGTGCTGACGCTGCGCTACTTCAACCCCGTAGGCGCCCACAGCAGCGGGCGGCTAGGCGAGGACCCGGCGGGCATCCCCAACAACCTGATGCCGTACGTCATGCAGGTGGCGGCGGGCCGCCACCCGTTCGTGCGGGTCTTCGGCGACGACTACCCGACCTCGGACGGCACCGGCGTCCGTGACTACCTGCACGTAGTCGATCTGGCGCTGGGTCACCTGGCGGCGCTGGAGAAGCTGCCGGACGTGGCCGGCTGCGTCCCCGTCAACCTCGGTACGGGGGCCGGCCACACGGTCCTCGAGGTCATCGCCGCCGCATCGGCGGCGGTCGGCCGGCCGCTGCCCTACAAGGTGGTCGAGCGCCGGCCGGGCGACATAGCCGCCATCTGGGCGGACGTCAGCCAGGCGGCATCGCTGCTGGGATGGCGGGCCGGGCGCACGCTGCAGGACATGGCGGCCGACCACTGGCGCTGGCAGTCCCGCAACCCGGCGGGCTACGGGGGCTAGCGGGCGCCGCCGAACATCCAGCCGTCGCGGTCGTAGCCGAACGCGGCGAAGTCGGCTCGTACTTGCGGTAGACGAGCTCGGCCAGCTCCCGGTCGTAGGCGGCGCTCAACGGGAGTTGGGTCGTGGGGTTCGTCACCTGGCGGGCCGTCGAGATCACGTTCTCGGGCGCGTCGAGTCGCCGCAGGACGGCGGTGAAGTCCTCCACGAACGTCTCGAACCGACCGACGGCGTCGTAGGCGATCAGGTCGTTCAGCAGGATCCGGGTCTGCAGGTCCCAGTGCGCGTCGAGGATCACACCCGGGTCGTCCGACTCGACGACGAAGCGCACGAAGTCACCGAACGCCGGAGCCGGCCGATCGGTGTGGCTGGGGTAGCTGTTCGCGGTGCGGATCTGGTCCCGCAGCCCCGCGTACTGGGTGTCCCAGCTGTTGACGATCTTCTGCTTCCAGGCCGAGAAGATGCGGTGGTAGGGATCACGCACGAACGCGAAGCGCAGCCAGTCCGGAGACGAGAGCATGTCGGCCGCCTGAGACACGCTGAACGACGACAGCCGCGGCGAATCCTGGTCGTGGACCATGCCCCAGTCCCCCGCCCGGGGAAGGCCCTCGAACTCGTGCAGCGTCAGCTTCACCGTCGTGCAGGCCACCTTCGGCACGGTCATGCACACGTACCGATGCTCGACCGAGACCCGGGAGTGGTAGCCCCAACTGACGTCGAACCCCTCACGGTGGCGAGCCTCCTCGATTCTCGCCACCAGCGCTCCGGCGGTCGCCATGGCCGGTGAACGTAGGGCGCTCCGTTGCCCTACGGCACCAGAGTTCCACGGGCACGGCCTGGCGAGGCTCGACGCGCTGGCCGGCCAGGGTGGCGGCCGCCGGCGGGGCGCGGAACGGGCCGGCCGCTGGTGTCCGGCGGCCGGCCCGTTCCTCCCAGCGGACCCGTCAGCTGGCCGCCAGGGCGTCCCAGAAGAACGGGAAGGTGAAGAGGGCCAGGCCCGCAGCCACGAGCTGCACCTTGCCCCAGGAGTAGCCGACTGCGCCGAGCGCGAACAGCACCAGAGCTGCCGCGAAGAAGATCATGCGCAACGTCGGATCGAGTGCGCTCACCGCGTAGATCATCCGAGGGTCCTTTCCCACGAGACGAAGGGTGGCGCAGACCTACCCCGTACGCGCGCGGCTGAGTCACCCCGACGGGCCAGACCTCAGGGAGCGGTCGTGCCGCCCACCTCCATGGCGGGCAGCCCGAGCTTGCGATGGTCCCAGGACCGCACCCGGTCGACGTCGAGCCGAACCGCGATCCGTTTGCGCAACATGGTTTCGACGATCGGCTTGGCCTCGTCGGTGTAGGGCCCGGTGTAGCGCTCCCACACGCTGACCCCGACGTCCCACAGGGCCGCCGGGTCGTCGACGATCGCGGCCCGACCGTCGAGCGACACCCCCCGCAAGGTGTCGTAGGTCAGCCCGTCCTCGATCATGCACGTGATCCGCGGGTCCCGCCGCAGGTTCACGGCCTTCTGCGAGGCGGCTTTGGTCTCGAACCAGATGTGCCCGTCGATCACCGCGTACCACATGGCCACGACGTGGGGCGCACCGGTCGGGCCGATCGTGGCCATGGTGGCCGTGCGGCTCCGCTCGACGAACCCGGCGACCTCGGCGTCGGTCATGGTGATCTGAGCTCGCTGGTTCCCGGCCATGGCCCGGATCATGTGGCGGGGGCCGTCCCCGGCGCAAGCGACAGGAGGTCGGGCCCCAGGTCGGCGAGGGTGCGATGCCCGGAGAGCGCCATCGTGACATCCATCTCTCCGAGCAGGCAGCGCAGCACGTGCTCGACACCGGCCTGGCCGCCCAGCCCCAACCCGTAGACGTAGGGCCGGCCGTACAGCACCGCCGCCGCTCCGAGCGCGACGGCCTTGACCACGTCGGCACCCGTTCGCACTCCCGAGTCGAGCAGCACCGGCACCGCCCCGGCGACCGCATCGAGCACGCCGGGAAGGGCGTCCAGGGCTGCGATCGCCCCGTCGACCTGGCGACCCCCGTGGTTGGAGACGACCATGCCGTCGACCCCCGCGTCCAGGGCCGCCCGGCCGTCGTCGGGGTGGAGCACGCCCTTCAACACGACGGGCAGTCTCGTCTGCTCGCGGAGCCAGGCCAGGTCGGCCCAGGTCAACCGGGGGTTGCCGAAGATGGCCGCCCACCGGAACACCCGGTCGCCGAGCGGTGCGTCCGCGTTCAGCGGGGCGTTGAAAGCCGGGTCGCTGAGGTAGTTGGCGATGCCCGTGCCCTGGAGGAACGGCAGGTAGGCCGCGTTCAGGTCGGTGGGTCGCCATCCCATCATGAAGGTGTCGAGCGTGACGACGATGGCGCCGAAGCCAGCGGCCTCGGCCCGCTCGACCAGCGACGCCGCCACGTCCCGCTCGGCGGGCCAGTAGAGCTGGTACCAGCGCGAGCCGTCCTCGGAGGCGGCGGCCACGTCCTCGATCGAGTGCGAGGCCGCCGTCGAGTGGATGAAGGTGAGCCCGTACGCGGCCGCGGCCCGCGCCGAGGCCAGCTCGCCGTCGGGGTGGGCGATCGTCTGCACCCCGATCGGCGCCAGCAGCACGGGTGCCGGCATGGCTGTTCCCACCACGGTCGTCGACAGGTCGCGATCGGCGACGTCCCGCAGCATGCGAGGCACGATCCGCCAGCGTTCGAACGCCCGCCGGTTGACGGCGGCCGTGGAGCCACTGCCGGCGCTGCCGGCGACGTATCCGAACGCCTCCGGTGTCATCGCCTCCCGCGCCGCCTCCTCCAGTCGGCTGAGATCCGTGGTGAATGGAGGCCGCTGCCCGGCCGTGCCCTGCAGGTAGATCTCGTTCTGGTAGTTGGCGAAAGACATGGCGGAAAGTCTCGCAGCCCGCGTGTCGGGCCACCGGGGTGCCGAGCGGGGTGGGGTCCATGGGGGAGGACTCTAGCACATGAAAAGGGATGAGAAACCCCTTGATAGAACTTTTAGACCCGGTAAAGTGCCGCAACCACATCAGCCAGCCTCAAAGAAGAGCACGTCCATGAAGGTCAACGAAGCGTTGGTACGGGCCCGGCTCGCCCTGGCCTCGCCGACGCGACCTCTCCACCCGATGTCCCGCCGCGAGCTGGCCGAACTCGTGCGTACCTACATCTGGGACGCCCACCGGCGGCGCATCGCCCTGGACGAGAACTACATCGGGAAGCTGGAGCGCAACGACGTCCGCTGGCCGGGCGACATCTACCGGGAGGCGCTGCGGGCCGTCCTCGGGGCCGCCACCGACGCCGACCTCGGGTTCCATCCACCCGGCGGGCGGCGGGCCGCAGCAGGCCCGTCCGGTCCATCGGCTCGCACCCCCACCGCCCTGGTCTCGGCCACGCTCGTGGACGTGCTCGGTCCTGCCCCGGTGCCCCGCCGCGTGGGACCACCGGAGATCGACCAGATCTGGGGTGCGGCACACGCGTTCCACCGCTGGGACAACCTCTACGGCGGTGCCGCCCGCGATGGTCCCGTCGCCCAACTGCGCTGGGCGGTCGGTCTCCTGCGGGCCGGGTCGTGCCCGCCCGAGCTGCGCCCCGAGCTGCTGTCGGCGATCGCGTACCTCGCGCACACGTGCGGGTTCATGGCCTTCGACGGCCTCGCGTTCGACGATGCCCGCCGCCTGCTCGGGTTCGGGGTCGCCTGCGCGGAGGAGGCCGACGACTGGCACCTTCGGGCCCGGCTGCTCGGCACCTCCGCCCGGCTCGAGACCTGGGTCGGACAGCTCGATCGCGGCCTCACCCACGCCCACCTGGCGCTCGTCCGGTCGGACCGGCTGACCGCCACCGAGCGGGCGATGCTGCACAGCCTCGAAGCCAGGGCGCTCGCCAGGATGCAGCACACCCAGGACGCGCTCGCCGCCGTCGGCCGGGCCGACGACGAGTTCGCCGGCCGAGACCCGGCCGAGGACCCGCCGTGGATGGTGTACTACGACGTCGCCCAGCACGCCGGAGACGTCGGCGCCGCGCTGCTGGACCTCACCCTGGCCGGTTCCGGCGCCTCGGCGGTGGCACGGGCCCGCTATGCGACCGCGATCGACCGGCGGCGCCCCGAGCTGGCCCGGTCGCTCGCCCTGTCCCGGGTGGGCCTGGCCAAGGTGATCATGGTCACCGGCGATCCGGCGGAGGCCGCGCAGGCCGGGCATGCCGCGCTCGACGCCGCGACGTCGATCCGCTCGGGCCGCCTGGCCGACGACCTCGCCCACCTCGGGCGCCTGGCCGAGCCGCACCAGGACCGTGCCGACGTCGACGAGCTGCGCGAGAGGATCCTGGCGGCCGCCACGGCGTGACCGGCGCCCTCTGCCGGCCGAGCCCCAGGCGGACCCGGTCGCCCGCGGTGAACACGCCTGCCGCCAGCCGGCGGTTCGGGGCGCGCCCCGGGTGACACGCCACCCGGGCAGCCGGCGGTGGGCGGCGTGGGTGAGACAGGCCCGGGACAGGCCCGCCGGCACTCGGGAGCGTCGAGGTCGCGCCCGATCGCCGCGGTGCCGGGGCCCGCGCCACCGCGCGCCGGGAGGACTTCCCGACTTCGGGATCCTGGGCACGTCTTCCCGGGATTCTCTCCCGGCCTGATCTGCCCATGGCTGCCCCTACCGCAGCGCATCCGGACGGGCGAGCCTCCTCCGCCATGAAGGACGCCAGCCCGGCGGAGGTCCGGGCCGACCGAGCGTTTCTGGAGCGTGTCGTGCGCTGGCTGGCCGGCGAAGGAGGTATGCGCCAGTTCGTCGACGTACACGCCGGGCCACCGGCGTACCCCCGCGCGGTCGACATCGCACGCCATGCCGCCCCCGGTGCCCGGCTCGTGTGCGTCGATCACGGCCTCCTCGCCCCTCGGCCGGCGCGTCACCCGGCCGCGTCACCCGGCACCCCCGGCATCGTCGCCGCCCCGGCGCACGGCACGGGCGACCTCCTGGAGCGCGCCGGTCGGGTGGTCGACCTCGACCGACCGGTCGCCGTCCTCCTCCTGGCGGTCCTCCACCTGATCGACGACCACGACGACCCCCACGGCCTCGTGGCGTGCCTGCGCGACGCACTGTGCCCGGGCAGCTACCTGGCGATCTCGCACGCAGGTCCGGACGCCCGGCACGTGCCCACCCGCCGAGACCTGCCCGCCATCCGCCGGTTCTTCGACGGGCTCGAGCTCGTGCTGCCGGGCGTGGTCCGCGTCGACACCTGGCGCCCCGGCCGTCTCCACCCCGTGCCCCACGCCTGGTTCCCCGCCACCTACGGCGGCATCGGGCGCACCGTGCGCCGCCCCACCCTGCCCATCCCACTCCACAGACAGGACACCCGATGAGCGACGACACCACCCCACCCGCCCCCACCCCCTACGAGCGCCTCGGCGGCGCCACCGTCATCCGCACGGCGGTCGACGAGCTGTACCGGCGAGTCGTCGACGACCCCGAGCTGGCGCCGTACTTCGCGAGCGCCGACCTCGCTGAGATCAAGGATCACCAGGTGCGGCTGCTGGGGTCCGTGCTCGGCGGCCCGCAGGTCTACAGGGGACGGGCGCTCGGGGCGGCGCACCGCGGCCTCGGCATCACCGACCGTCACTACGACCTGGTCGTCGCCCACCTCGCCGCCGTGCTGGAGGAGGCCGGCGCCGACGACGGCGCGGTCGCCGCGGTCGACGAGGCCATCGCCCGCGTCCGGCCCGACATCGTGGAGGTCCCGGCCGGCGGATGACGACGATCGACACCGCTCGCCTGCAGGCGAGCTGGACCACCGTGGCCCGCTACGGCGACCAGGTGCCGCTGTTCTTCTACGCGACGCTCTTCGTCACGCACCCGGACATCCGGGACATGTTCCCGCTCGGCATGGCGACCCAGCGGGACAAGCTCGTGAGCGCGCTGGCGCGGGTGGTCAGCAGTGTCGACGACTTGCCGGCCATCGTGCCGCTGGTAGAGCAGCTGGGACGGGACCACCGACGCTTCGCCGTCCGGCCGGAGCACTTCCCCGCGGTGGGCGAGGCCCTGCTCGCCACGCTCGAGCACTTCCTCGGCGACGGGTGGAACGCCGGGCTGGCCGCCGAATGGGCCGCTGCCTACGAGCTGGTGGCCGGCACGATGCAGATGGCCGCCGAGGCCGATGCCCACCAGCCGCCGTGGTACGACGCCGTCGTCGCGGGCGTCGACCGGCGCACCGCCGGCGTGGCGGTGCTGCGGGTCGCCCCGGCGCTCACCGTGCCCTACCGGGCGGGCCAGTCCCTCGCCCTCGAGACCGAGGCGTGCCCCCGGATGTGGCGGTACTACTCGCCGGCCACGCTGGCCGACCAGGCCGGCCGCTTCGATCTGCACGTCCGGGCGGTGGGGGGCGGGCCTGTGAGCACGGCTCTGGTCCACGCCACCCGCCCCGGCGACGCACTGCGCCTCGGGGCGCCCGTCGGCGAGGGACTCACCCTGGACGGCGGGTGCGCCGACCTGGTGCTGATCGCGGGCGGCACCGGGCTGGCGCCGCTCAAGGCGCTCGTGCACCACGTCGACGCCGCGGGGGGTCGACGGCGGGTGACGCTCGTCTGGGGTGGCCGCCGGCGCCCCGACCTCTACGACCTGCCGGCGCTGGAGGCCCTCTGCCGGCACGACTGGTTCGACCTGGTCCTGTGCCTGTCGGACGAGGCGCCGGCGGAAGGCCGGATCCGCCACGGGACGGCGGTCGGCGTCGCCCTCGACCACGGCGACCTGGCGGGCCGCGATGTCTACGTCTGCGGCTCGCCCGGGATGGTGGCCGGCACGCTCGCCGCGCTGCGGGCAGCCGGTGTGCCGGCCGCTCGGGTCCACCACGAACGATTCGGCTCCGAGGAAGGCACGGGGGGATGAGCGACCACGGACGGCATCACTCGGCGACCCTGCCGGCGGGCACCCTGCTGACACCCCAGGCGGTTCGCACCCGGACCTTCAGCCGCACGCCTCTCGGACGCCGGGGTCTGGACGAGGACGAGGTCCACGACTTCCTCGACCGGCTCGCTGACGAGCTCGTCCGCCGGGACCAGCGCGAGGCTGCGATGCGGGCCAACGCCGAGCGCCACAAGCAGGCGCTCCGGGCCTGGAGCCGCGAGCAGGCCGCCTCCCGGGGCCACGGACGCGTCGAGGAGGCCCAGCCCCCCGACCGGCCATCGCTCGACGTCGTGACCCTGATGGCTCGGACCCAGCAGGACTGCGACCAGCACATCCGCCGGACCGAGGACTACTGCCGGAGGCTGGCCGCGGAGGCCGAGCGCTACGCCGGCGAGGTGCTGGCCGAGGCCCAGAACCGGGCCGCCGAGGCCGCGGATGCAGCGGCTGCCGCCTACCGGTCCGGCGCAGGTGACGGCTGCTCGACCGACAGCGAGGAGCTCCAGCTCCGCCTCGCCTGGATGTCGAGCTTCATCGAGTCGCTGGGCGCTGCGCAGGCCCAGCTGGGGGCCACCCGCGACGCCCTGCGCCACGACATCGACCGGCTCCAGGGCATGGGCGACCGATGAGCGGCTGGTCAGGCGTCCTGTGCCGCGTAGCTGTCGCTGCCGGGCGCCGCTGGCGCGCCCTGCTCCGCCGGTGCCGGCGTGACCAGCACCATCGCCACGGCCATGGCCGTCATGACGGCCGCACAGCCGGCAACCGCCGCGCCCACCGGGGCGAGCAGGCCGATGGCCAGCATCGCGGTCGCGCCGACGAACTTCGGGAACACGCGCCCGTCCCGAGCCGGCGTGCCGGTCACGATCATGACCAGCGCCAGACCCAACGCATAGCCGGCGGCGGGTATGGCGACGGCCAGCGCCGCCATGCGCTCGTCCCCGCCGAGGGCGGCGACCTCGGCGGCCACGAACACGCCGGCTCCGGCCGCGGCCAGCGACGCGAACACCACCACGTGGGCATATCCCCACCGGAAGGCGATGTCCGGCGTCGGGGTCAGGTGGCCGGGGTGGTCGAAGTAGATCCACCAGGCGGCGAAGGCCAGCACCAGGCCGCCGAGCCCGACGGCCAGCAGAGCCGGGCTCAGCCCGGCCCGGTCCAGAGCCGTCTGGAAACCGGCGTACGCCGACAGGACCGACTCGCCCAGCACGATGATCGTGAACAGCCCATAGCGCTCCTCGATGTGCCGGGGATGGAACATCGGCCGGGCGACGGCCCGCTCGGCCCACATCGGCAGAGCGAGCTCCGCCAGGCCGAGGGCGACGAACGTCGTGGCCGCCACGTCGCCCGTCAGGGCCAGCCGGGCGATCCACAGCACCTGCACGGCGGTGATCCCGCCCGCGTACCGCAACGCCCGCCGCCGCGACTCGGGGACGTCGCGGGCCACCCGCAACCAGGCCACCACGAGGCCGAGCCGCATGATCACGTAGCCCACGACGGCCACCGTGAAGTCGTGGTCCTCGACGGCCCGGGTCACACCGGCCGCCAGCACGAGGACGCCGGCCATCTGCACGAGGGTGATCGCCCGCTGGGGCACGTCGTCGGCATCGTGGGCCGAGTTGAACCAGGTGAAGTTCATCCACGCCCACCACACGGCGAAGAACACGGCGCCGAAGCCGACGATGCCCTGGGCGGTGTGACCGGCGAGCAACTCGTGGTGGAGCGCCGCCGAGGCGCGGCTGACGGCGACGACGAAGGTCAGGTCCAGGAAGAGCTCCAGCGGCGTGGCGCTCCGGCCGCCCTCGTCGGGGTCGCGCAGAACGGCCCGCCCCCGCAGCCGCTCCGGACCGAAGACGAGCCGTCTCGCCACGAGCCGAACCTAGCTGGCGTGCACCTCTGGGAAGATGGGCGGCATGAAGCGCACCATCACCGGTCAAGCCACCAACCGCCGCATGACGCTCGGCGACCTCCGCATGTTCCTCGCCAGCATCGAGAACGTGCCCGACGAGGCCTTCATCAAGGGACGGGTCGCCTTCGGCCGCCACCTCCGATCCGTGACCGTCGAGGAGGACGACGTCGGCTTCGGGGACTACGTCCGGGCGGTCCAGCCCGAGGAGCCCGCCTCGGCCAAGGCGGGCTGACGCCGGGGGCTGCGCTACGCGACCTCGGCCCGGGCGTCGAAGTTGCGCCGCAGCAGCTCGAGGCCACGGCCCCGCATGGGGCCGATGCTGCCGACCGGCAGTTTGAGCCGCCGCGAGATCTCCGCGTAGCTCAGCCCCTCGTCGGACAACAGCAGCCGCAGCAGCACCCGGTACCGGTCCGGCAGGCCTTCCACGGCCCGCTCCAGGGCCTCCACGCTCTCCCGTTCCAGCACCGCGGCGTCGGCGGCCACCGTGGTGCCGAGAGCCTCGACGTCGTGGGCGCCGTCGTCGACGGGCAGCCGGGCGGCCCGCATGGATATGCGGATGCTCTCCCGACGGGCGGTGGTCGCCAGCCAGCCAGGGAGACGTTCGGGATCACGGATGGCACCGACGTGCTGGAACAGGCGCATCCAGGTGACCTGGGCGGCGTCGGCCGCGTCGCGCTCGCCGAGCCCGGTTCGACGGGCGGCCCGCACGACCAGGCGGCCGTAGCGCCGGTGCAGCTCCGTCCAGGCCGCCTGGCTCCCCGCCGCCGCCTGCTGCAGCAGATCACTGGTCGTGGCCTCGCCGACTGTCCGGGTGGGGCCTGGATCGCCGTAGAAGTCGCGGGAGGTGCAGGGATCGCACGTCGCGGGTGCGCTCATGGTGGTCCGCCTCATCTCGCTCGCCTCGTGACCGACCGTGACGATGACGGACCCGCCTTGCTCCGACGTTGCCGCCACCTTTCTCGGTGGCGCAGAAACCCGCCGGGAGACGTAGTGTGTGGGCAATGCTCCGTTGAGTGGCGGGGAGCGGGTGTGGACTTCCGAACGCTCGGACCCTTCGAGGTTCTCGACGCAGATGACCTGGTCGCGGTGCCTCGCGGCAAGCAGCGGGCCGTGCTCGCCCTGCTGGCGACCCGGGTCGGTCGCGTCGTGCCCGCCGACCGGTTGGCGGATGACCTCTGGGACGGCGATCCGCCGCATGCCGCCTCGTCCGTCCTCTACAGCTATGTCTCCAAGCTGCGCCGGGCACTCGGGGGCCGTGACTGCCCGCTGGTCACCCGGGCTCCCGGCTACGTGCTGGACGTGCCCCCCACCGATGTCGACGCCCACCGGTTCGAAGCCCTCGTCCGTGAGGTCGAGCACACGCCTGACGCCACGCCGGCCTGGGTCTCGGCCCACCTGTCCGAGGCGCTCGCGCTGTGGCGGGGCCCGGCGCTCGCCGATTTCGTCGGAGCGCGGTGGGCCGACGACGAGGCTGCCCGCCTGGACGAGGTGCGGCTCCGGGCCATCGAGCGCCGGCTGGACGCCGAGCTGGCGATCGGCCACCACAAGGCCGTCGTGGCCGAGGTCGAGCCGCTGGTCGCCGCCTACCCGCTGCGCGAGCGGCTGTGCGGGCAGCTCATGCTGGGCCTGTACCGGTCGGGCCGGCAGGCCGAGGCGCTGCGGGCCTTCTCGCGACTGCGCACCCACCTGGTCGACGAGCTGGGCATCACCCCCAGCCCTGACCTCGTCCGGCTCGAGGCGGCCATCCTCCAGCAGCACGCGGCGCTGGAGCCCCCGGCCCGGGAGCTGCCCTCCGGGGTCGTGACGTTCGTGCTGACCGACGTCGAGGGCTCGACCGGGCTGTGGGAGTCCGACCCCGACGCCATGGCGGTGGCTCTGGCCCGCCACGACGCGGTGGTGGGCGACGCGATCCGGGAGGCGGGCGGCACGCTGCTCAAGTCGAAGGGCGAGGGCGACAGCACGTTCTCGGTCTTCGTGCGGGCGACAGACGCGGTGGCGGCCGCCGCCCGCCTGCAGCGGGACCTGGCCGCCACCACCTGGCCGGCCGGCCTCGCCTTACGGGTGCGGACCGCTGTCCACACCGGCGAGCCCCTGGCCCGCGACGGCGACTACTACGGGCCGGCGGTCAACCGGGCCGCCCGGTTGCGGGCGGTGGCGGCACCCGGGCAGGTCGTCGTCTCGCGCTCGACTGCCGAGCTGGTCTCCGACCACCTCCCGGACGATGTCGGGCTGCAGGAGGTGGGAGACAGGCCCCTGCCGGGCATGGCCCGCCCCGAGCGCATCTTCGTCCTGCGCCCACCGGGCACCGAGCCGCCGGTCGCCCCCGGCGCCCGGCCTCCCCTGCCGTCCCTGGTCGCACGGTCCCGGGCCGACGACTTCGTCGGGCGCCGGGCAGAGCTGGCGATCCTGGAGAGAGCGTGGGAACGGGCGAGGGCCGGCGAGCGGACCGTGGCGCTGGTGACAGGCGAGGCCGGCGTGGGCAAGACCAGCCTGGTGTCCCAGCTGGCGGCGAGCGCCCACGCCGCGGGCGCACTGGTGCTCGCCGGCCACTGCGACGAGGGCTACGGCGTTCCCTACCGCGCCTTCGCGGAGGCGCTCGCACCGCTGCTCGCCTACGGACCGGCCGTGGCGGCGCTGGACCGCATGGGCGAGCTCGGCGCCGAGCTCGGTTCCCTGGTGCCCGAGGTCTCCGCCCGCGTGCCGGACCGGGCTCCGATGCTCGACGCCGACCCGGGCACCGCCCGCTACCGGCAGTTCGAGGCCGTCACGACGTGGCTGGCCAGGGTGTGCGAGGCCGGCGAGGTGATGCTCGTCCTCGACGACCTCCACTGGGCCGCCTCGCCGACGCTGCTGCTGGTCCGCCACCTCGTGCGCGCCGATCCCGCGCGGCGCCTGCTCGTCGTGGCCACGTACCGGGACACCGAGCTGGCGGCCGGCGGTCCGTTCCCCGAGCTGCTGGCCGACCTCTACCGGGAGCACGGCATCGAGCGGCTGGTGCTCACCGGCCTCGGGGACGATGACATCGCGGAGCTGCTCCGAGCTGCCGGCGGCGGGCGGGCGGACCCGGACTGGCCGACGCCGGCGACGATCCTGCGCCTGACCGGCGGCAACCCCTTCTTCGTCGGGGAGCTGTTGCTCAACCTGGCCGAGTCGACGGCGCGGGCCACGGACGGCGACGGCGACCCCAGCGCCCTCGTCGCCGGCGCCCGCGCCGGCCACGCGCACCACGCCGGCGGCGGCCACCGGCGGGGGGCTGGCAACGGCACCGACCCGGAGCAGGTGCCGGCCGGGATCCGGGAGGTCGTCGGCCGCCGGCTGTGGCGCCTCGACCGGAGCACCCGCCAGACACTGGAGCTGGCAGCCGTGCTGGGCATCGAGTTCGACCGTGAGGTGGTGGCCCAGGCGGCCGGCCCGGGGGACGACCGACGGGCGGCGCTCGACGCCCTGGACCAGGCCGAGCGCGCCCGCCTCGTGGTCCCCGGTCCCGGCGGCGGCTACCGCTTCGCCCACGCCCTCGTGCGCGACACGATCTACGCCGGGCTCGGCACCGGCCGGAGGCTGGGGTTGCATGCGGCCGTGGCCCGGGTCCTGGAGTCGTCGGGCCCGGCGGCCGACCTGTCCCAGCTCTCCTACCACTGGTGGGCGGCACTGCCGCTCGGCACGGGGGCGGCCGAGGCCGAGTCCTACGCCCGCCGGGCCGGGGACCGGGCCATGTCGCTGCTCGCCTACGAGGAGGCGGCCACCCATTTCCAGCGGGCCATCGACGCCCACGAACGAGCGCAGCGGGATCCCGACCCCGCCCTCTGCGAGCTGGTCCTGGCGTTGGGGGCCGCCCACGCGGCCGCCGGCAGGGTGCCGGACGCGGGCCAGGCCTTCGGCCGGGCGGCGGCGCTCGGCCGCCAGCTGGGCCTGCCTGACTACCTCGCCCGGGCGGCACTGGGGTTCGAGGGCGAGCTGGTGACCGGCGGCGAGATCTGGGAGAAGCGCCGCGCCCTGCTGGAGGAGGCCCGCGAGGCGCTCGGCGATTGCGTGTCTCCGCTTCGGGTCCGGGTGACGGCCAAGCTGGCCGACGTGCTGGCCGGGCTCGAGCCGGGACCACGCGTGGCGGCGCTCAGCCGGGAGGTGCTGCGCACGGCCGTGCAGTTGGGCGACGAGGCGGGCCTGGCGGCCGCCCTCCACGCCCGCCACCAGGCGCTGGCGATGCCGGCGCACGCCGCCGAGCGGGCCGAGCTGGCCCGCCGGGTGGTCGCGCGCAGCGAGTCGGCGGGCGCCACCACGTGGGCCATGGTCGGCCGGCTGGCGAGGCTGGCCGACCTCGTGGAGCTGGGCGACCTCGCCGGCTTCGACGCCGAGTTCGCCGACTACGCCGACGCCGCCCGCGAGCTGCGCAGGCCGCACGACCTGTGGCGCTCGGCGGTGATGCGGGCCATGCGGGCGCTCTTCGACGGCCGGCTCGACGAGGGTGCGGCGCTGGCCGACCAGGCATCCGAGCTGGGCGTCCGGCTGCAGCAGCCGGGCGCGCCCCTGGCGCACGCCGTCCAGGTCTTCTCGGTGTGGTGGCACCAGGGCCGGGCCGGTGAGCTGGCGGACGCGGCCCAGTCGTGGGCGGCGACCGCCCCGGCTGTGGCCACCTGGCGCAGCGCGCTGGGCCTGATCCGGGCGGAGGCAGGCGACACGGGCGCCGCCCGCGACGAGCTCCTGCGGCTCACCGCGCAACGCTGCGCGGCCGTGCCCCGGGACAACATGTGGCTGGCCACGCTGAGCTTCGCGGCGGAGACGTCGTGGCTGGTCGGGGAGGCGGAGGTCGGGTCGCAGCTCCAGGCCCTGCTCGCTCCCCACGCCGCCGCCAACGTGACGGTGGGGGCGGCCGTGGCCTTTGGCGCCGCAGGCCGGTCCGCGGGTCTGGCGGCCGCCTCGGCCGGCGACCTCGACGCCGCGGTCGGCCTGCTGGCGGGGGCAGTGTCCGCCAACCGGCGCATGGGCAGCCCGCTGTGGGAGGCCACGGCTCAGCACGACCTGGCCGCGGTCCTGCGGCGCCGGTCCGGGCCGGGCGACGCCGAGCGCGCCGGCGAGCTGGTGGCCGCGGCCGGCGGGACGGCCGAGCGTCTCGACCTACGCCGCCTCCGAACGGTGGCGGATCCCTCGGCGCTGGCCGGCGCCCCCTGACCCACCCCGGCCCCGCCGTAGGTCGGTCACGACTGACGGAGCACGTCCTGGCGTCCCGATGGTGCGGAGCGTAGCCTCCGCCCGGATGCCCGATGCACCACCCTCCGACACGCCGGAGCGGCCGTCCGTGTGCCTCATCGGCACGGCGGTGCTCGCCCGGCTGAAGCACAGCCTCGGCCCCGATGCCCTGCACGACCGGTCGCTGGGCCGGGCTCAGCTCGACCGCCTGGAGGGGTCCGAGCGGCTGGGCGATGTCGTGCAGGCCCTGGCCGGCGAGGTCGCCGAGCCGTACACCGACTACCTGAACGCCCAGCCCGCTCGCCTCCAGAGTGACCTCCTCACCCTGGTTCGTGCGGCGGTGGCCGAAGGCAACGGCGTGGAGATCGACCTCGAGCTGCGCCGCACAGGCCGGCCAGGCGCCCAGGTCACGACCTGGTACGACGACGAGGGCTCCCATCGGGCCGTCGTCGTCTACCTGCCACCTCCGCCCTAGGCCGGCCGGGACCGGGGCACCGGCCCGCCGACACCGAGGCCCACGAGCCGCTCGACGCACGATGCCACCGGACCGGGGCCACCAGGTGGGACCCGGGGGCGGCCCGCACGGGTCCCGGGCCCGAGCCGGCGCGGCGACCTCGCCGGTGCCACCCGATGCTGCGGGATCACCGGCGATCGGAGCCGCACCGAGACCACCACGCCGAGCCACGCCTCGTGGGGCGGGCGCCGGGGCGAGTGCAGCGGCGGTACCCGACCAGGCGGGCCGCCCGCCGGGCGCCCGCTCGCCTGGCGGCCGGCAGCAGGCGTTCGACGGCGGGCGAGGTGCCCGACACCGTGGCGTGGCGCGGCCCCGCCTCGACGGCGACGACCAGGGCGTCGCCACGCCCGCAGGCGCGGCACGGCTGATCGACCGTCGCCGCCGCCAGTCCCTCCACACCGGCCATGGCGCTCGGCGCGCCCATCACCCTCATCAGCACGGCCGGCCACGGCCGCGCCGCAGCGAGAGTGGCCCGTCCCGGGTGGAGGAACGCCAGCCCGCCCGCCACCAGCGGCACGGGCACCGGGTCACCCGCCCCGCCGGACCGGCGGGGCGCCCGGGGACCGGGCCTGGAGGACACGCGACACGAGGTGCGCCCGGCTCGGCGACTCGAACTTGTTGAGGATGCTCGACACGTGGCGCTTGGCGCCGTGGATCGAGATGCCGAGGCTCGTGGCGATCTCCTGGTTGCTGTGGCCGGCCACCAGCAGCTCGAGCACGTCGTCCTCCCGGGGGGTCAGCCGGGCGGTGGGCGCCATCCGCACGTCGCGCCGAGCCACCGCCAGCAGGTAGGACGCCACCTGCTCGGGCAGCGGTACGTCGCCGACCGTGACCTGGTGCAGCGCCGTGCGGAGGGAGGACGACGTGAGTTCCCGCACCGCCACGTAGCCGTCGGGCCGGGCGGCGACGGCCGCCTCGATGTCGGCACCACTCCAGGCGGTGACGAGCACCAGCCGGCGGGCCGAGGGCGGCGCCGCGGCCGACAGCTCGGGCGAGCTGATCACGACGTCGACGCCCTCCGCCGCCCCGTCCCGGCGGGACACCTCGGGGATCGCGTCGAGCATCGCCTCCAGGCCCAGCCTGACGACCTCCCGCTGCTCCAGCACCAGCACCCTGATCTCGCCGACCGCGGCCATCGCGACTCTCCCGTGCGTAGCTCCCCAGCCCGCCCGGGTCGTTTGTCCCACACGTGCCCACCCGGCGCGCAACGGCGGCGCAAACGGCCGACGAACACGCAATCAACAGGTTGCATATAGTCTGGCGCCATTGCAGGCGAGAGACATCGAGTACCAGGTCGGCGACGCCACCATGCGAGGCAGGCTCGCGTTGCCCGACGGCACCGATCGCCGGCCCGGCGTGCTGATCGCCCACGAGGGGCCCGGTCTCGACGACGAGCAGCGGGGCCGGGCCGACCGGCTGGCCGCCCTCGGCTACGCGGCCTTCGCCCTCGACTACCACGGGGGCGGGCGCTGGATCGCCGACCGGGCCGAGATGATGGAACGCCTCGGACAGCTCGGCGCCGACCCCGCCGGCCTGCGGGCGCTGGGCCAGGCCGGCCTCGACGTGCTGCTGGCCGAGCCCCGGGTCGACCCCGACCGTGTGGCCGCCATCGGCTACTGCTTCGGCGGCACCCTTGTCCTGGAGCTGGCTCGGGGCGGGGCCGACCTGCGGGCGGTCGTCGGGTTCCATCCCGGGCTCACCACCCCCAACCCCCAGGACTCGGCCCGAATCCGGGGCAGCATCCTCGTGTGCGTCGGGACCGAGGACCCGTTCGTCCCGGTGGACCACCGGGTGGCGTTCGAGGCCGAGATGCGGGTGGCCGGCGTCGACTGGCGCATGAACCTCTACGGCGGCGCCGAGCACAGCTTCACCCATCCCGGAGCCGAGGCCGGCCGACCGGACCTGCCCGGGATCCGCTACCACAGGCCGAGCGACGAGCGCTCGTGGCGGGCCATGCTCGACCTGTTCGACGAGGTCTTCACCCCGGCACCCTCCCAGAGAGGTGCAGCAGGTACGCGGCACGGTTGAGCGGGTCGGGCCCGACGCGGGGCCGGGTCGGCGGGCGGCCGGCGACCGGGCGGTGGCAGGCGAAGGCGGACTCCAGGGCGCCCTCCCCCCGGGTCATCCCCGCCACCTCCTGGCGCAGCCGGTGGACCCGAGCGGCGCAGACCTCACCCTCGACGGTGGCGCCGGATCCCCGCGCCGCCGGCGGCTCGACCACCGCCGCCAACCGGGCCAGGACGGCGAGCGCCGCCGTCACGGTGGCGGCCGGGAGGTCGAGCCGGAACCGGTGGATCGGCTCGCACACCGTGGTGCCCGCCTCGGCCAGCGCGGCCATGGCGACCAGCGGCGTCAGGTCCCGGAAACCGCCCACCGGCACCGGCGGCGGGCGGTGGTCGCAGTGGGTGATGGTGACCGTGCCGTCCGCCACCTCCCAGCCGGCCAGGCCCTGGCGCAACGTGGCCCGCGCCGTCTCCTCGACCGCCGTGAGGTAGGCGGGCGGGATGGAGCCGGTGTTGACCTCCGACCGGACGGCCAGGCCGGAGCCGGGCGCGGCCGGATCTATCCGCAGCCCGACGGTGGCCGCGAACGGGTTCCCGCCCCGGCCCCGGACCTCCAGCGCGCGACCGCTGGCGCGGGGGCGCTCGATGCAGATCGTGGTCGTCTCGCGGAACTCGACGTCGAGGCCGTAGTCGTCGGCCAGGACGGCGCACAGGACCTCCTTCTGGACCTCCCCGTACAGCGTGACCGACAGGTTCCCGTGGCCGTCCTGGCCGAGCCCGATGAGCGGGTCCTGCTCGGCGAGCTCGGTGAGGGCCTGGTGGAGCGCTGCCGCCCGCCGGGGCTCGACCGGCGCGACGGCCGCCTCCAGCGTCGGCGGGGCGAACCGTCCCCCGGGCGCTCCCTGCCGGGGCACGCCCAGGGCGTCGCCGACCCGGGCCGAGGCCAGTCCCCACACCTGGCCGATCTGGCCCGCCTCGACCGTGAGCCCCGGCCGGGCCGGGCCCCGGTCGAACACCCGCAGGGCCGTGACCGTCTCGTCCCCACCGCCGATCCCGAGCCGGTCCCGGGTGCGGAGGGTGCCGGAGAACATCCGGACGTAGGCGACCTTGTGCCCTCCGGCGTCACGCTCGACCTTGAACACCGACCCGGACAGCGGCCCGAGGCGGTCGCCCGCCCCGGCCGGCAGCATCGTCGTGATCGCCTCGATCAGTGCGTCGATCCCGGCGCCCGTGCGGGCGGAGCCGGCGAGAGCGGGGTGCACCCGGGCGCGCCGGGTCTGGCCCACCAGGGCGCGCTGCAGCCGGCCGGGGCCGGGCCCGGTCCCGGCGACGAACTCGTCGAGCAACGCCGGCTCGTGCTCGGCCAGCACCTCGACCGCACGGGCCTCCTCGACCGGCGGGCCGACCGCTACGACGGCCGGGGTGAGCCGATCGGCGATCTCGTCGACGACGCGAGCGGCGTCGGCTCCCACCCGGTCGATCTTGTTGACGAAGAGGAGGGTCGGCACGTGCAGGCGCTGCAGCGCCCGGAACAGGATCCCCGTCTGGGCCTGGACACCCTCGACGGCCGACACCACGAGGACGGCCCCGTCGAGCACGCCCAGCACCCGGTCGACCTCGGCGATGAAGTCGGGGTGGCCGGGCGTGTCGATCAGGTTGACCGTGACGCCGCCGACCACGAAGGAGACCACCGCCGAGCGGATGGTGATGCCACGGCGGCGCTCCAGGTCGAGCGAGTCGGTCTGGGTGTTGCCGTCATCGACGCTGCCCATCTCGCCGATGACCCCGGCGGCGAAGAGGAGCCGCTCGGTCAGGCTGGTCTTGCCGGCGTCAACATGCGCCAGGATCCCGAGGTTGAGCGTGTGCACGGCGCGCGATGTCCTCCACGTAGGCGAAAGGTCCCTGCTGGATGAACACGTACGCCTGGCGCATCTCACGCTCCGGGGGTCTCGTCGGGTACGGGCAGCGCAGCAGAGACGCGCCCCGGTGCTCAAGCGGATTTCGTGCCGGTCAGCCCGCGCTCGACTCCTCGAACCGCTCGCGCTCGGTGGGGTCGTCGAAGCCGATGACGGCCCAGGTGTGGCGTGCGCCGCTGCGCCGCACACCCTCGACGCGGTGGTTGCCGTCCTCGAGCATCAGGTGACCGTCGCGATAGGACGCGATCACCGGCGGGGGCTCCCAGCCGTCGCGCACCTTGTGCTCCAGGTCCTCGACGTCGTCGCGCCAGTCGTCCTCGTCGACCGGGCACAGGACCGGGTCACCGGGCGGCCCGGCCAGGCGGTTCAGCCGCTCCAGCGGGACCTGGACCGGGCCGAGCCACCAGCGGGGCCGGCTGGTGAGCCGCTCGGCCAGCAGGCCGTTGTCGCTGCCCGGGCTGGCGAGGAACTCGGCCACCCACTCTCCGAGCTCCTCGCGCCCGGCAGCGGCTCGCGCCGCCTCGACCGAGTACCTGTCGTCGTCCGTCATGCCGCACCACCTACCCGGTCGCCTCGGGCTTACTCCCCGGGCCCGCCTGCGGGCCGGACGCGGAGGGGAGCAGGTGGCTCACCTCGTTGAACGAGTGCAGCGTCCACCGCCCGAGCCCGGGCTCCCACTCCCACGCGGTGAGCCCGGTGTTCGTAGCTACGAGCCGGGCGCCGGTCCCCGGTCGGCCGATCCCGAGGAGCAGCCGCATCGACGCCAGGATCACGCCGGCGTGGCACACGGCCACGACCGTCCGCCCCTCGTACTCCTGCGCCAGGCGGTCGAGCACCTGCTGGACGCGGTCGTGGAAGCTGTTCCAGCTCTCGCCCTCCGGGGCGAAGACCCGGTCCGGCTCGGCTTCCATGTCGAACGATCCGTAGCGGACGCCCCACTCGGCCCACTCCAGGCCGTCAGCCGCGCCGGTGTGCACCTCGCAGAGGTCGCACTCGCGGCCGAAGGTCTCGATCCCGAGGCCGGGGGCGATGATCTCCGCTGTCTCGATGGCCCGCGGGATAACGCTGGCGAGCAGGACGTCGGCCCGCACCCGGCCCGAGGTCGCGAGGTGGTCGCGTAGAGCGGCGGCCTGCCGGCGCCCGCGATCGGTCAGGCCGGTGCAGCCCGCCGGGCCGCCGATGACCCCGTGGAAGCCGGCGTGCGCGTCACCGTGGCGGACGAGGACCAGGCGCATCACAGCACGGTAGGGGCTCGGCCGCCGATCCGGGCCGCCGGCTCGACGTCGAGCCCTCGTGCCGACCCGCAGTGCTGACGGTACGACTTCACGCCTCGAGCATTGTCTGCGATGGCCGCCAAGTCCGTGACGGCGGCTGCCGTCGTTGCAGACGGTCGACCGTGGCCTCAGGTCACGGGGCGGGCGGGCGCGGGGGCAGGGGGTAGCTCGACGCCGGGGGGACGTCGGGCCGGGGGTCGACCGGGACCGCGGTGCGCTGGCGCTGGAGCGACGCCATCTGCTGGCGATGGCGCAGGCCGACGATCCTGCCGGTCATCCACTCGACGAGGGCGTGCAGCGCGATGCCGGCGATCGCGTAAACGATCATGGCGAACAGCAGGGAGACGTCGAGCACCGACACGTCGGAGACCGCGTGGGACGGGAACATGCCCCGGAACGGCTCCATGATGCGGTCGACGTTGCGGTAGACCCAGCGGGTGAACTCGGCGTCGGTGCTGGCGCCGAACAGCCGGAGGAAGAACCCCAGGGTGAGCAACACGAGGTCGATCAGGACGAACGCGTAGATCAGCACGACGACCGCCTTGGCGGCCCGCAGCAGCCAGAGTTGCGTGTCGTGGCCGGTCGACTCGGTTGCGGACATCGGCGCCTCCCCCGGCTGCCCAGTCATGGAGGGCACGTGCCTCCCTGCTGGGGAGTGTCCCGTGGAATGCGCGGATCCGGTTCACCCGATCGGGGTGATCGGTCACACGCTCCCAGGCCGCGGCGCGTGCGAGTGACAGGCGCGCGGGCGCTCACCTTGACGAACACAGGACACGGCCAAGGCGGGCACACGGCCGAGAGCAGCGCCTCGAACGCCACCCACGGGCCGGAGCATCGGCCACCCGCAATGGCTTCACTGACCGCGCCGGGTTCCCGACCGCCGCGCCCATCCTCACGGCCTCGTCCACGGTGGGGGCCGGCCCCGATCGCGGCTATGTCAAGCGGCTCGGCCGCCGACCCGAGGCCGTCGCCGAGCGGGCCGCCGCCATCCTCGACGGCCACGACCACGCCGACGACGGGTTCGGAGTCACTCGGCCGGTCCTGCGAGCGACGGCGGGAGTGCGGCTGCTGCATCGCCCGGGGCCCGCGGAACCCGCCGGAACGATCCCCTGGTCCGGGGGCCGGTCCGGAACGCTCCTGACCCGTTCCGGACGGTTGCGTGGAGGTGATGGATTTCGGTGTCCGTCTTGGTGACGTATGCCGGCGCGAGCAACGGCGGGCGCAACCGGGCCGGCAGCTGGCCGGGTGGCCGGGTGGCCGACGAAAGGCGCTCCCTCAAGCGAGGACGGTGTCCGTGGCGGTCGCGAACCGGAACCGGACGTGACGCGAACGGATCGCCCTCCGCAGCGGGTCGAAGAGGCTGAAGTCGTGGACCACCAGGGTCGACGGGCCACGCTCCTCGAACCGGAACTCCAAGACCACCTGCCCGTCGATTGTCCACACGACCCGGTAGTCGTCAAGGCCGGCACCCGAGCCGACCTCACGCCGGGCCAGCGGCCTCTGCCAGCAACCAGTGGCGTGGTCAACCAGGATCGTCGTGACCGCCGGTTCGATCCGGGCGGCGGCGCGCCGAAACCGCCAACCAGCCCCGTCCAGCGTGCCGTCACCCCGGCCGTGGCCCGCCCGGGTCCGAGCCCAGCGCGGAAGATGGCTGGGCTTCGGTCCCGCCGGATGAGACATACCCGCAGCGTACGGCCCACGGCGAACTGGGGGTCAACGCTGGGAGCAACCGCTCTGCACGTCCAGATCAGGCTCTACCCGACGTTGGACCGGGACCCTGGTCAGGAGGCACACCACGAACGTTGGTAGCCCGTCCTGAACGACTGCGTGGAGGTGATGGGATTCGAACCCACGACTTCTTCGATGCGACCGAAGCGCTCTAGCCAGCTGAGCTACACCCCCGTACGGGACGGCTCATGGTAGCGGACACCCTCCGGCCGTCACGACCCGGTGCGGGCCGGGTCAGCCGTCCTGGCCGAGGCCGAACTCGTTGCCCTCGGAGTCCTTGAAGGTCGCCCACCACTTGCCCCAGGCTGCGAATTCGGGCTCGGTGGGGAACTCGACGCCCTTGGCCCGCAGGTCGTCGGCGGTGGCCTTGATGTCGTCGGTCTCGAACAGCGCCGGGTTCATGCCGCCGGGCTTGGGGAAGCCCTCGGCCGCCTGGAAGAGGACGACGTTGGTCTGGGCGCCCGGGGGGCGGACCTCGATCCAGCGGGTACCGCCCTCCCCCATGGGCATGTCCATGACCAGCTCGAAGCCGAGCGTCTCGGTGTAGAACGCCTTGGCCCGGTCCTGGTCGTCGACGTAGATCGTCGTCCGGCCGATGTGGGTGATCGCCATCGCTGCCTCCTTGGCGCCGCCGTCAGTATTCCCTATCGGAATACTGGCGCGTGTGCCGGTCCGAGGCAAGGGGGAGGCGAGGCAAGGGGGAGGCGAGGCCGGTGCGGCTACGACGTCCCCGCCGACTCGATCGCCCGCTGGAGGCGGGTCTGGAGGACCGTGGTCGTCACGTCGCCGCGGCTGCGCTCCAGCACCGCCCGCAACGAGTCCAGCGTGCGCCGCAGGCCGTTGGTCAGGGCATCGGGGTAGTCGACGGCGACCAGGGCGTCGTAGACGTCGTCCATGGCCCCCAGCAGGGCCTCGCCACGCTCCAGGTCGCCCTCCCGCAGCCGGTCCAGCATGTGCCGCCGCAACTCGCTGGCCGCCTCGGCCAGTCCTCGCATCCACGCCGTGGGCGACACGTCCAGGCCCCCGGGAGCTGGCCCCGGGCCGGGGATCGGCTCCCCCGCCACCAGGGCGGCGACCGCCCGGGCCTCGACGTACTCCTTCTCGGCGTCGTGGAGGAAGCCGGCGTGGGTC
>DASSUD010000261.1:0-6503 GCA_035707385.1 Acidimicrobiales bacterium | reverse complement strand
GTAGGCCTGGTGGCCGGTGTCCCACAGGATCACGTCCCGGGGCGAGTCGAACACGCGGTGCACGGCCAGCGTGAGCTCGACCACCCCCAGGTTCGAGCCCAGGTGCCCGCCGTTGGCGGACACCGAGCGGACGATGTGGTCCCGGATCTCGCCGGCCAGCTGGTCGAGCTGGTCGGACGTGAGATCGCGCAGGTCGGAAGGGTGGTCGATCGACTCGAGGAGCATGCAGGTCGCTCCGGCGACGGTGGATGGGCGTGACGGGGCCGTGACCCCGAGCAAGGCACAACGCTACCGCCCCCGTGTGCGGGCCGCCCACGCGCCGCGGTGGTAGAAGGGCCTCATGGCGCGCCCCCAGGTCATCCCCCTCGACGAGAACCTTCGCTTCCAGCGCGACGCGTGCGCCGACCTCGGCTCGACCGTGTACCCCACGCTGCTCGACGGGATCCTGGCCGACGTGGCCGCGGGCGGGGTGTGCGCCGCCGTGCTCGGCCCCCACGCCGGCGACACGGCCAACTCGGCGCTGCCGCTGCGGTTCCTCGGCTCGGTCCACCGCCTGGTGCTCGACGGGGACGCCCCGGCGCTGGCGGCCCACTACCCCTCGGTGGGCGGGACGCCCGGCCCGACCCTCGTCGCGGACTTCCTCGCCACGGTGGCCGAGCGCCGCCCCGAGATCGAGGAGCTCATCTCGCTCGGCGTGCAGACCAACGAGACCGGCCGATCGGCCGCCCTGGTGGGCGGCTACGCCGAGGTGGCCCGGCGCGGCGGCCTGCCGCTGCGGGTGCTGGAGGTGGGGGCCAGCGCCGGGCTCAACCTGCGCTGGGACAGGTTCTGGTACGACACCGGCGCCTCCACCTTCGGTGACCCGGCCAGCGGGGTGCGGTTCGAGGGCTGGTGGGAGGGCGAGGCGCCCGACCTGGCGTCGGGGGCCACGGTCGCCAGCCGCGCGGGCTGTGACCGCAACCCCCTCGACATCACCACCGGCGACGGCCGCACCACGCTGCGGTCCTACGTGTGGCCCGACCAGGTGGAGCGCCTGGCCCGCCTCGACGCCGCGCTGGACGTCGCCGCCCGGGTCCCGGCCACGGTCGAGGCCGCCGACCTGGGGGAGTGGCTGGAGGGCCGTCTGGCCGAACCGGCGCCCGGGCTGGCCACCGTCGTCGTCCACTCGATCGTGTGGCAGTACGTGTCCCGCGAGTCGCGGGACCGGATGCGGGCCGCGCTGCGGGCGGCCGGCGAGCGGTCCACGCCCGAGAGCCCCGTGGCCTGGCTGCGGCTGGAGCCTGCCGGGCCTACCGCCGACCTGCGGCTCACCTGGTGGCCCGGTGGCGGCGAGGAGGTGCTGGCGCTCGCCGGCTACCACGGCCGGCCGGTGCACTGGGGCGCCTCCGCCCCCGTCAGGGCGTAGCGGGGGCCGGCGCCGGGTCGGTGACGATCGCCGGGCCGCGGCTGGACTCCCACCAGGTGGTGAGCACCCGGGCCAGCGCGAAGCCGGCGGCCAGGCACGCCAGCCCGCCCAGACCGTCGATCCAGTAGTGGTTGCCGGTGACCATGATGTCGAACAGCGTGAGGAGCGGGTAGGCGATCACCAGCGCCTTGACCCACCGTCGGCGCACCAGTGGGGCCAGCACCAGCGCGCACCACGTCGACCAGCCGATGTGCATGCTGGGCATGGCCGCGTACTGGTTGGACACGGCCGCCATCTCCTCGCTGCCGAACGAGGCCCAGCCCCCGAACTCGGCGACGGTGTCGACGTAGCCGAACTCGTCGCACGGCGGATCGCCCGCCTCGCCGGCCGCCTCGGCCCCGGCGCCGGCGTAGACCGGGCAACCGCCGTAGACCCCGGGGTCGTCGAGCAGGCGCGGCGGCATCAGCGAGAACGTGGCGAAGCCGACGAGGGCCAGGAGTGTGGTGAATGCCAGCGTGTTGCGCCACAGCCGGTAGCGCCACGGCGCCTTCCGGTACAGGTAGACGAGCGCGAAGGCGGCCACCACGAAGTGCAGGACGCCGTAGTAGACGTTCCACAGCCGGATCAGGCCGTCGAGCGGCAGGTCCAGGTACCACTGCTGGAGTCGGTCCTCGAAGTACAGGCCGAGGTTGCGCTCGATCTGGATGATCGCCTTGCCGTGGTGGAACGCCGGGTCGGCGTCGATCTCGGAGCCGGCGCCGGAGCCGAACTGGTTGCGGACCGCCGAGTACCCCACGTACACGAGCACGATGTAGGCGACCTCGCGCCACCACCGCAGCCGGCTCCGGGCCCGCGGGGCCTCGCCGTCGGGCCGCCCACCCTGCGCCGGCTCGCCGGCCTGGGCGTCGACCGCCGTCATGCCGCCGCGGGGGTGGGCCGTCGCTCCCGCCGCCGCCCGCCCGCCGCGAAGGCCGGCGCGCCCAGCAGGCTGACCACCAGGTTCAGCAGGTAGAGCAGGAGGCCGAGGGCGATGGCGTCCTGCTGGGCCACGCCGAGCGGCGTCAGGAAGAGCACGAAGGCCCCCTCGCGCACGCCCAGGCCCGACATGCTGATCGGCAGCACCTGGGCGATCAGCACGGCGGGGAAGAAGGCCAGCAGGGCGGTGAGGCCGGCGGGCCGGACACCGAGGGCCTGGGCCGCGGCCACGGCCGCCAGGACGAGGGCGAGCTGGTAGGCGAAGCCAGCCACCAGCACGTTGGCGGCCGCCGCCGGGTCGGACCGCAGGCGGTCGACGCCGAGGTGGACGGCGCCCACGAACCGGCGCCACCCGGCGCTGGTGGCGAACCGGCCCCCGAGGCGCGGGCTGCCCGCCGCCGCCAGCACGGCGACCAGCAGCATCAGGGTCCCGAAGGCCAGGGTGAGGGCGACCCGGGTGGCGGTGCCCAGGTGGCGCAGGCCGGGGTTCACCGCGAACCCGGCGATGGTGATGACCGGCAGCACCAGCCAGCCGGTCAGCCGCTCCAGCACCACCGACGCGAACGTGCCCGGCGACTCGCCGGTGTCCCGCGACAGGCGGCTGACCCGCAGCACGTCGCCGCCGATGGTGGTGGGCAGCACGTTCGACACGAACTGGCCCGCCAGGTAGTGGGACATGAGGCGGGGCAGCCGGGTGCGGATCTCCAGGGCGTCGAGCACCTTCTGCCAGCGCAGGGCGGACAGGACGATGCCGGCCAGGGTGAGCAGAGCGGCCACCCCCAGCCACAGGAACGTCGCCAGCGACCACTCGGGGACCAGGTCCGACGCCTCGAACGACGGGACCTTCGCCACGAGGACGGCGAGCATCACGGCGCTGACGGCGATGCGCACCGCCAGCGACGTCGCCTGCTTCCGATCCACCCTCACCTCCTGGGTTCCACGCGCACGAGCATCGTCGGTCGAAGGCTCGCCGAACCGCCGGTCAGTCTACGGCGGCGCGACCACCGGTTCCCCGCGCGTTCGCCTTCCGTTCGCACGGCTACGGTGCGGTCCGCCGTTGGCATCGGTGGACGATACGGCGCTCCCGGCCCCGCCGGGTACCACTGCCCTGCAGGGCGCACCACCTCCCGAACCGCAGACCTTCCGGAGGGGCGCGTGCGCCGAACCACCTGGTCACGGGGCGTGCTGTGCGCGGCACTGCTCGGTGTGACCATGATCATGTCCATGACAGAGTCCGCCGATGACCCGCCGCGAGGCCCCGCCCCGTCCCCGGAACCGGGGGCGCCGGGGCGTGACACCCTGGCCAACGCCCTGGCCGCCACCCGGGCGGTCGACCGTGCCCGCTTCGAGCTGCGCACCACGGTGGCTCAGCAGGACGACGAGCTGACCTTCGTCCACCGGGGTGCGTTCGACGACCGGGGTGGGCGCGTCCAGGCCGAGGCCGACATGACCCAGGCCGCCGCCGCGCTGGAGGCCGCCGGGCAACCGCTCGACGGCGACTGGTCGCAACCCACGCGCATGGTGGTGGCGGGCGAGACCGTGTACTCGCAGCTCGGGCCCATGGCCGAGTCGCTGGGCCGCGAGCCCACCGACTGGACGAGCGCCCGCCTGGTGGCGGTGATGTCGCAGGGAGCCACCGGCAACGACACGCTGGCGCTGGCCCTCGACCCGCTCGGGCCCCTCGACCTGCTGGAGCGGGCGGTGGTCGAGATCGGCCCGGCGGTCGGCGACGGCGAGCGCTCGGTCCGGGGCGAGCCGGCCGAGCACTTCGTGGCCACCCTGGCCCTGGGGGGCGCCACGCCCGACGGCGCCACCGAGCCCGGGCCGCAGTCGTTCGAGGGCCGGCTCCGGGCCGCGGGCGTCGAGGCCCTGCCGGTGGACGTGTGGATCGACGCCGCCGGGGTGGTCCGCCGCCTGGTGGTCCGCCTCGACGCCTCCATGGCCGGCGGGCACGGCGGTTCCTCGCTGACGACGACCTTCGACCTCTACGACGTGGACGGCGACATCGAGGTCGAGGTGCCCGACCCGGCCGACGTCATCGCCGGCCAGGAGTAGGTGTCGCGCCGGCCGTCGCCACCTCTACATGCACGTGCCCTCACCGGCCGATTGACGAGGTCGGCGCCGCGGCGCGACCGTGGGTCGAGGCAGGCCGGCGGGTGTCGCAGGAGGACTGCCGCATGTCCGAGCACGTGGAGCCCCCGCTGCGCGTCGAGGCCAACTACGACGGCCCTCACGTGACCATCGTCGTCGAGGGCGAGCTCGACGTCAGCGGTGCCCGGGAGCTACAGGCATGTGTGAGCGAAGCGCTCGAGAGACTCACGTGGGATCGATCGATCACCATCGACGTCCGCGGACTCACGTACACGGACTCGTCCGGCCTCGCAGGGCTGCTCCGTGCTCGTGCTGCGTCCGACGACGTCGCGGTGGCGTTTCGCATCAGCGAGCCGTCGCCCGCGCTTCGGCGCCTGATCGAGATGGCTGGTGTCGCGAACCTGCTGCCGGATGAATGAGCAACGGGCGCCGCCGGCCGGCGCCACCGCTACGAGCACTTGTCCATGAACTTCTCGACGTCGACGACGACCCGGGTGACCTTGCCGGCGGCGATCAGCCCGCGGTCGTCGGAGGCCGACACCGAGAACGTGAGCCTGCGCCCCTCGATCTTCTCCAGCCGGGCGTCGGCCGACACGCTGCAGCCGACCGCCGTGGGGGCCAGGTGGTCGAGCTGGACCCGCATGCCCACGGTCGTGTGACCCTCGGGGACCAGGCCGGCGATGGCGGCCAGCGTGGCCTCCTCGCACAGGGCCACCAACCGCGGCGTGCCCAGCACGGGCACCTCGCCCGTGTGCAGTGCGATGGCGGTGTCGCCGTCGCACACGTCGATCACCACCTTGGCGGCCAAGCCGGGTTGGAGAGGCACCCGGGTACAGTACGCATCCACGCCTCCGGCGGGCGAAAGGCCCGGGCTCGTCGCATCCCGGTCCGGGGTCCCGCCCGGCTGGGATCCCACGCCCTGCGTCCGTCCGGAATAGAGGTCTCCCCGTGCTAGACGAAGCCGCCATCCAGCGCACCCTGGCCGCTGCCCTCCGCACCGGCGGCGACTTCGCCGAGGTGTTCGTGGAGGACAAGCGCTCGTCGTCGGCCATGCTCGACGACGGCCGGGTCGAGGAGCTGGCCTCCGGCCGCGACCGGGGCGCCGGCATCCGGGTCGTGGTCGGCGAGACGACCGGGTTCGCCCACACCGCCGACCTGTCCGACGAGGGCCTGCGCTCTGCGGCCGAGGCGGCGGCCGCGGCCGCCCGCTCCGGCGGCGGCGGGGTTCGGGAGGTGGCGCTGACCCGCACCGAGGCACCCCGGCCCAATGAGGTGGCGATCCTCCCGGAGTCCGTGCCCAAGGGGGCCAAGGTCGATCTGCTGCGGCGGGCCGACGAGACCGCCCGCGCCCAGGGTGCGGCCATCCGCCAGGTGCGGGCCCGCTACGGCGACTCCCGCCGCCAGATCCTGGTGGCCAACAGCGAGGGCCTGCTGGCGTCGGACGACCAGGTCCGCACGCTGTTCGTGGTGTCGGCGGTGGCGTCGGGCGACACCGGCATGCAGACCGGCTACGAGTCGGTGGGCCGCACCGTCGGGTTCGAGCTGTTCGACCGCTACGAGGTCGAGGAGATCGCCCGGGCCGCCGCCCGACGGGCCATCACCAAGCTCGCCGCCCGCCCGGCCCCGTCCGGCACGATGCCGGTGGTCATCGGCCCCGGCGGGGGCGGCGTCCTGTTCCACGAGGCGTGCGGCCACGGCCTGGAGAAGGACCTGGTCGACAAGGGCGCCTCGGTGTTCAGGGGCAAGCTCGGCCAGCAGGTGGCCTCGCCGCTGGTGACGCTGGTCGACGACGGCACGATGGCCGAGGAGTGGGGCTGCTTCGCCGTCGACGACGAGGGCACGCCCGCCCGGCGCAACGTGCTCATCGAGGACGGGGTGCTCACCGACTACATGTGGGACATGCTGCGGTCCCGCAAGGACGGCCGGGCCCGCAGCGGCAACGGCCGGCGCCAGAGCTACCAGCACCTGCCCATGGTGCGGATGACCAACACCTACCTGCTGGGCGGCGACGGCGACCCCGACGACATCCTCG
>DASSUD010000260.1:0-11855 GCA_035707385.1 Acidimicrobiales bacterium | reverse complement strand
CCACCACCCGCACGGCTCGGCGCTACGCCCTGCGGCTGGTGGCCGAGGACCCGCCCCGCCCCGGGCTGGTCGACGCCGGCCCGGGCCGGGGCGCGGCGGTGGAGGTCGACGTGTGGGCCCTGCCGCCGGAGGGCTGGGCCCGGTTCGTGGCCACCGGCGTCCCGGGCCTGGCCGTCGGCCGGGTGGCCCTGGCCGGGGGCGCGGTCCTGCCAGGGTTCGTCGCCGCCGCCGAGTCGGCCGGCGGCCAGGCCGACCTCACCGCCTTCGGCGGCTGGCGGGCCTGGCGGGCGGCCGGCTCGCCCCGGTAGGTGAGGCGGCGAGAGCGCCCGATGAAGGCATGCCTGCATGCATGAAGGCGCAATCGGGTACCGTGCACCCCATGGCTCAGGTCACCTGGCGCGCTCCGGACGAACTGGTCGACCGCCTGCGACACGCAGCCGCGGACGAGGGTCGCAGCCTCAACGACTACCTCACCCGGCTGGCACGAGCGGCGACCGATCCCGCGCTGGCGGGTAGCGGCCTCGAACGGCTGCGGGAACGGCTCAGCCGTGCCGGCCTGCTCGCCGAGCGGGGGCCCGAGGCGCAGCGACCGGATCCTGCTGCCGTCGCCCGTGCACGCCGGCGCGCCGGCCGCGGCACACCCCTGTCCGACCTCGTCGTGACCGACCGGGCGTGACCACGGCGGCGTTCGCCGACTCGTCGGCCCTCGTGAAGCTGTACGCCGACGAGGCGGACGCGGCAACGGTGCGACGGCGGGAGCTGGTGGTCGTGTCCCAGCTGGCCCGGGTGGAGGTCCCGGCGGCGCTCTGGCGCAAGCACCGGATCGGCGACATCTCCGCTGGCGACGCCTCGCTGCTGGTCGCGGCGTTCGAGGCCGACTGGTTCGGCACCGAGGACGACCTCGCCCGCTTCGTCGTCGTGCGCGTGACGCCCGCGCTCCTGGACGAGGCCGCTCGGCTGATCGGCACGCACGGCCTGCGTGCGTACGACGGCGTCCAGCTCGCCAGCGCCCGTGCCGCGCACGACGCCGCCGACGGTGATCTCGCCTTCGTCGCCTTCGATCGCGGCCTGTGCACCGCGGCCGCCCGCGAAGGGCTGCCGCTGCTCGCCGAGCGCGGGTAGCCCTCAGCCCGCCCATGCCCTCCAGGCCTGGAAGCCGCCGTCGAGGTCCGTGGCGCGGGACAGGCCCAGGGTGCGCAGGCCCGCGGCCGCCAGGCTGGAGGCGTAGCCCTCGTCGCACACGAGCACGATCGGCTGGTCGGGGCCGGTGACGCCGGGCAGGCGGTGGGCGCTGGTGGGGTCGAGCCGCCACTCCAGCACGTTCCGGTCGACGACGACGGCGCCGGCCATCTCGCCGTCGCGGGAGCGCAGCTCGACCGGCCGGATGTCGACCACCAGGCCGCCGGCCGCCCGCACGGCGGCGACGTCGGCCGGCCCGGGCCGCGGCGCGATCGCGGCCCGGGCCTGCGCGAGCAGGGCGTCCACCCGGGCGCCCATCGAGGTACCGGTCACGGGGCCGCCCGGCGGTGGGCGGGATGGAGGGCGTAGGCCCCGGCCGCGGGGCCGAGGACGGGGCGCTCCGGCGCGACCGCGACCGTGTCGGTCGGGGTCAGCGTCTCGGCGTCGTAGTAGGTCATCGAGGTCAGCGGGGGCGAGTACACGTGCAGGCTGGTGGCCGGGGCCGCCGCCCGGTTGACCACGTCGTGCACCGTACCCACGTCGAGGTGGCGCAACCGGCCGGGTGCCCAGCACCCGCTGGACCGCGCCCCCGCCGGGGCGGGGCAGCACGTCGGTGAGCTCGCCCTCGGTGACGAGGAACGCCCCGGCGGAGCCGCCGTGGTCGTGGACCTCGACGTGCTGCCCGGTGGTCCACCCCATCACCCACACCTCGTACAGCTCGGTGGCCAGCAGGCGGACCGGCCGGCGGCCGTCCGGGTCGTGCCGCACCGCACCGCACCACAGGTCCCGGGCCGCGGCCAGGCCGCACACGATGTCGGCCAGGACGGGCGCCGGCAACGGCGCCGGCGGCGCGGCGGACGGGGGGTGGGTGGTGAGCATGGGCGCTCCCGGGGGTGGGGCGGCGGCCGGCGGGCGCCGGCGGGGGGGGCGCGCGCCGGCCGCCGCGGGGGGATGGGTCAGGCGGGCCGGTCGCCCTGCAGGGTCACCCGGTGCATGACCCGCGGGGCGTCGCCGTAGTCGAGGGTGGCGTAGTGCATGGTCGCCCGGTTGTCCCAGAAGGCGAGGTCCCCGGCCCGCCACTTGTGGCGCACGGTGACCTCGGGGACGGTCATGTGGGCGTAGAGCAGGTCGAGCAGGGCGGTGCTGTCGGGCGACGGCAGGCCGGCGATGTGGGACGTGAACTGGGGGTTGACGAACAGGGACCGCCTGCCGGTCTCGGGGTGGGTGCGCACCACGGGGTGCTCGACCGGCTCCAGGTCGTGGTGCTCCTGGCCGTCTCAGCGCACCGGGTGCCCGGCGGCGAGGAACCCGCCGAAGGTGCGCCGGCCGTCGTGGACGGCGGCGAGGCCGTCGACCAGCCGGCGCAGCGATCGGTCGAGGCGCTCGTAGGCGGCCTCGGTGTCGGCCCACAGCGTGTCGCCGCCGGCCTCGGGCACGACCCGCCCGGACAGGACCGACCCGGCGGGCGGGGTGGGCATGAAGGTGACGTCGGTGTGCCAGCCCCGCTCCCGCGACCGGGCCCGCGTGGCGTCGTACTCGCGGCTGTCCCTCATGCGCCGGCTGTCGAGGACGAGGACCTCGGGGTGGTCGGCCAGCGGCCCCGGCACGACCGGGTGGGCGGGCGTCAAGATGCCGAACCGGCGGGCGAAGGCCACCTGGTCGGCCGGTTCGAGGTGCTGGTCGGGGAAGACGACGACCTTGTAGCGGAGCCACAGCGCCCGCAGGGCGGCGACGGTGGCGTCGTCGAGCCGGCCGTGCAGGTCGACGCCCCGGACCTCGGCTCCGATGGTGCCGCTCAGGGGGCGGACGGCGAGCCCGGCGGGCCGGTCGAGGAGGGAGGTGGGCACGGCGGGCGACTCCTTGGCAACAAATCCGATCGCTTGAGTCAGGATTTCTAGCGGCGCCGCCGGCTCCAGGCAATCGAAATCTGACTTCTTCGATCGGAATTACCAAAAAACCCTTGCTCGCGACTCAGGTGCGCTGTAGATATCCCACTATGTCCATCGGAATTGCAAGGAAGCTCGCGGTCCTGGCGCTCGCCCTCCCCCTCCTGGCCACGGCCTGCGGCGGCGACGACGACACCTCGACCGGCGACGCGGCGGGCGCGGACACCGCGGCGGCGGACAGCGAGCCCAGCGGCTCGCTCAAGCTCGGCTACTTCCCCAACGTGACCCACGCCCCCGCCATCATCGGCGTGGAGGAGGGCCTGTTCGCCGACGCCCTCGGCGACGCCAGCCTCGAGACCTTCACCTTCAACGCCGGCACCGAGGCCAGCGAGGCCCTCCTGTCGGAGTCCATCGACGCCACCTTCATCGGACCCAACCCGGCCATCAACGCCTTCGCCAAGTCCGACGGCGCCGTCACCCTCGTCGCCGGGACCACCTCCGGCGGCGCCTCCCTCGTCGTGGCCCAGGACATCGACTCGCCCGAGGACCTGGCGGGCAAGACCCTGGCCACCCCCTCGCTCGGCAACACCCAGGACGTGGCCCTGCGGGCCTGGCTGGCCGACCAGGGCTTCCAGACCGACGAGACGGGTGGCGGTGACGTCACGATCACGCCGCAGGAGAACGCCGACACCCTCACCACCTTCCAGTCGGGCGACATCCAGGGGGCCTGGGTCCCCGAGCCCTGGGCCACCCGCCTCGTCAACGAGGGCGGCGGCAAGGTGCTGGTCGACGAGTCCGACCTGTGGACCGAGACCGACGGCCAGTTCGTGACCACCCACCTGCTAGTGCGCACCGACTACCTCGAGGAGTACCCCGCCAACGTCAAGGCGCTCATCGAGGGCCTGCTCGACGCCATCGACGAGGCCAACGGCGACGCCGCCCAGGCCCAGACCATCACCAACGACGGCATCGAGAAGATCACGACCAAGCGCCTCGGCGACGACACCATCGCCGGCGCCTGGGAGAACCTGGAGTTCACGTCCGACCCGGTGGCCGCCTCGTTGCAGCGCTCGGCCGACGACGCCATCGAGGTCGGGCTGCTCGACCCGGTGGAGCTGGACGGCATCTACGACCTGGCCATCCTCAACGAGCTGCTGGCCGAGCGGGGCGAGCCGGAGGTCGAGGGACTGTGACCGATCGGCCGACGACCCTCGTGGCCGACGACCCCGGCCCCCCGGCTCCCCCGCCGGGGGGCCGGGACCCCGCTCCGGCCGTCTCCGTGCGGGGCGCCAGCAAGGTCTTCGGCAGCGGCCGGGCCGCGGTGGCGGCGCTCGACCGCATCGACCTCGACGTCGCCCCCGGCCAGCTCGTGTGCGTGGTGGGCGCCTCGGGCTGCGGCAAGTCCACCCTCCTCAACCTCCTCGCCGGCCTGGACGAACCCAGCGCCGGCGAGGTGCGCGTCCAGGGGCGGACCGCGCTCATGTTCCAGGACTCGGCGCTGTTCCCCTGGCTCACCGTGGCCGGCAACGTCGACCTCGCCCTCAAGCTGCGCAAGGTGCCCAAGGCCGAGCGCCGGGCGCGGGTGGCGGCCCTGCTGGAGACCGTGCGCCTCGCGCCGTTCGCGGCCCGGCGACCCCACGAGCTGTCGGGCGGCATGCGCCAGCGGGTGGCGCTGGCCCGGGCCTTCGCCCAGGACGCCGACGTGCTGCTGATGGACGAGCCGTTCGGCGCCCTCGACGCCATGACCCGCGACGTGCTCCACGACGAGCTGGAGCGCCTCTACGAGGAGCGCCACCTCACCATCGTGTTCGTCACCCACAACGTCCGGGAGGCCGCCCGCCTGGCCGACCGGATCGTCGTGCTGTCGAGCCGCCCGGGCCGGGTCACCGCCACCGTCGAGGTGGCGGCACCCCGGCCCCGATCCATCGAGCAACCCGAGGTCGGCCGGTTGGCCGCCCACGTCACCGACCTCCTGCGCCGGGAGGTGCGCCGCCATGCCGCCGACGGCTGACACCACCGATCATGCCGGTGCCGACGCCGAGGTCCTGTCCCGCCTCGACGAGGACCTGGCCGGCCTCGACGCCCTGGAGCTGGCCGCCCGCAGCCGGTCCTCCCGTACCGCCCGGCTGTGGCGGGCCGCCTGGCCCAAGCTGGGCGCCATCGCCCTCGGCTTCGGGATCTGGCAGCTCGTGGTGTGGTCGGGCTGGCGCCCCACCTACCTGCTGCCACCGCCGTCCGCCGTGTTCGGCGAGCTGGCCGACATGTGGTCCGACGGCACCCTGGTGGAGGCCGTGGGCCGGACGATGCGCATGGCCGCCATCGGCTACCTGATCGCCGTGGCGCTCGGCACCGCCGTCGGCCTGGCCGTGGCCCGGGTCCGGGTGCTGCGCGCCGCCTTCGGCTCGCTCATCACGGGCCTCCAGACCATGCCGTCGGTGGCCTGGGTGCCGTGGTCGATCCTGCTGTTCAAGCTGTCGGACGGGGCGATCCTGTTCGTGACCGTCATCGGGGCCACGCCCGCGGTGGCCAACGGGCTGATCAGTGGCAGCGACCAGATCTCGCCGATCCTGCTGCGGGCCGGGCGGGTGCTGGGAGCCCGTGGGCTGTCCGCCTACCGCCACGTGGTCCTGCCGGCCTCGCTGCCAGGGTTCGTGGGTGGGCTCAAGCAGGGCTGGGCGTTCGCCTGGCGGAGCCTCATGGCCGGCGAGATCATCACCACCGTGGCCGGCAAGCCCAACGTGGGCGGCCTGCTGAACATCAACCGGACGCTGTCCAACGCCGAGGGCGTCATGGCGATGATGCTCGTCATCCTCATCCTCGGCATCCTGGTGGACTCGCTGCTGTTCGGGACGCTGGAGCGGGCGGTGGCGCGGCGCTGGGGCCTGTCGGGCCCGGTGCGATGAGGGTGACCGCCCGGCTGAGCTACGGGCTCGGCGCGCTCGTCGACCTGGCGGCCGCCGAACGGCCGGTCAAGGGCGCGGTGCTGGCCGGGCGGCACGGGGTGTCGAAGGGGTTCCTGGAGAACATCCTGGCCGAGCTGCGCCGGGCCGGGATCGTGGCCTCCAAGCGGGGCGGGCACGGCGGCTACTGGCTGGCCCGGCCGGCGGGGGACATCACGGTGGCCGACGTGATCCGCACGCTCGACGGCGCCGACGGCGTGGACACCGGCACCCGCCACGACGGCCTGCGGCCCGTGTGGCTGTCCATCTCGCGGGCCACGATGAGCGCCGCGGAGGCCATCACCATCGACGCGGTGGCGGCCGGGGGTCCTTCGTCTCCCGACATGAAAGGCGATTCACCTATGGTGCAGGCATGACCGATCCGGAATCCCTCGTCGCCGAGCGCATCGACAAGCTGCTGGCCGAGCTCGACCCCCGCACCACCGAACCCGTCGAGTTCCGCGGTCGCCAGTACGACGTGGGGCTGGCGTGGGTCCACTTCCCCGAGGGATACGGCGGGCTGGGGCTCAAGCCCGTCTTCCAGCGCCAGATCGACGCCCGGCTGTACGGCGCCGGCGCCCGCCTGCCCGGCGCCCGCCACTTCTTCGGCCTGACGATGGCCGGGCCCACCATCGTCACCAACGGCTCCGACGAGATCCGGGAGCGCCTGCTGCGCCGGGCCTTCACCGGCGAGGACGCCTGGTGCCAGCTGTTCAGCGAGCCCGGCGCCGGGTCCGACCTGGCCGGCCTGTCCACCCGAGCGGTGCGGGACGGCGACGAGTGGCTGGTGAACGGCCAGAAGGTGTGGAACACGCTGGCCCACGTCGCCGACCGGGGCATGCTGGTGGCCCGCACCGACCCCGAGGCCCCCAAGCACAAGGGCCTGACCTACTTCGCCCTGGACATGCACGCGCCGGGCGTCGAGGTGCGGCCGCTGCGCCAGATCACCGGCGAGGCCGAGTTCAACGAGGTCTACATCACCGATGTGCGGGTCCCCGACGCCGACCGCATCGGCGACACCGGCGAGGGCTGGCGCGTGTCGATGACGACGCTGGCCAACGAGCGCACCACCATCGGCGGCGGGGGCGGCGCCCCGCCCCGGGGGTCGGGTGCGATCGCCGAGGCCGTGCGGATCTGGACCGAGGAGGTGGCCGACCGCCGCCCCGCCGAGCGCGACCGGCTGATGCGGCTGTGGATCGAGGCCGAGGTCCTGCGGCTCACCAACGTCCGGGCCGGGCAGAACCGGCGGGCGGGCAACCCCGGGCCCGAGGGGTCCATCGCCAAGCTCAAGTTCGCCGAGGTCAACATGGCCATCTACGAGCTGTGCGTCGACCTGCTGGGCGCGGACGCCCTGGTCGGCTTCGACTACGAGCTGCGCCTGGCCGAGCAGCTCGGCCTGACCGGGCCGGCGGGCTCGTCCCGCAAGATGTTCCTGCGGTCCCGGGCCAACTCGATCGAGGGCGGCACCTCCGAAATCCAGCGCAACATCCTGGGCGAGCGGGTCCTCGGCCTGCCGGGCGAGCCTCGCGTCGACAAGGACCTGCCCTGGTCCCAGGTCCCCCGCTAGTCACGTTCCGGGCGTCTCTCATGATTCACATACCGCATGAGGGACGCGGAACGATCAGGTAGACCCCACGCATGCCCATCGTCGACCTGAGCCACGTCATCGCGGACGGCACCATCACCTACCCGGGCCTGCCGGGGCCCGCCATCTCCGACCACCTCAGCCGGGAGGCGTCCCACCAGCGCTACGCGGCCGGCTACGAGTTCCAGATCGGGCGCATCGACATGGTGTCGAACACAGGCACCTACCTGGACACCCCCTTCCACCGCTTCGCCGACGGCCACGACCTGGCCGGGCTCGACCCGGCGCGGGTCGCCGACGTGCCTGGAGTCCTGGTCGACGGCACCGCCGGCCAGGAGGTCGGCGCCGCGGCCCTGGCCGGGCTCGACCTGGCGGGCCGGGCCGTGCTCGTGCACACCGGCTGGGACCGGCACTGGGGCACCGGCGCCTACGGGGACGCCGAGCGCCATCCGTACCTGGGCGTCGACGCCGCCGAGGCGCTGGTGGCCGCCGGCGCGGCCGTCGTGGGGATCGACTCGGTCAACATCGACGGGACCCGCACCGGGGAGCGGCCGATCCACACGGCCCTGCTGGCCGCCGGCATCCCGATCGTCGAGCACCTGCGGGGGCTCGACGCCGTCGCCGGCCGGTCGTTCCGGTTCTTCGCGGTCCCGCCCGCGGTGGCGGGCATGGGCACCTTCCCGGTCCGGGCGCTGGCGATCGTCGACGGGTGAGGCCGTCGGCCCGGGCCGTGGCGGTCGCCTTCGTGGCCAACGGCCTCGGCGGCCCGAGCTTCCTGCCCCGCCTGCCCGAGCGCCAGGCGGACCTCGGCCTGTCGGACGCGGGCCTCGGGCTGGTGCTGGTGGGACTGGCCGGCGGGGCGATGGTGGCCAGCCCGGTGGCGGGCCGCCTGGTCGGGACGGTCGGCAGCCGGCCGGTCGTCGTGGCGGCGGCGACGGCGCTCGGGGCCAGCCTGTGGTTGGCCGGCGCCGCCCCGCAGCCGGCGGTCCTCGCTGCCGCGCTGGCGGTGATCGGCGCCGCCGACGCCGCCATGGACATCGCCATGAACGCCAACGCCGGCGCCTACGAGGCCCTGTCGGGCCGCTCCGTCATGCACCGCCTGCACGGCCTGTGGAGCCTGGGGGCCCTCGCCGGCGCCGGGGCGGCGGCGCTGGCCGCGGGCGCCGGCGTGGGGCTCACCGGCCAGCTGGCGCTGACGGGGGCGGTGCTCGCGGGGGCGGTGCTCGCCACCCGGGACGGCCTGGTGGCGGGCGTGCACGCCGTCCCCGGGGCCGCCCCGGCGGCCGACCCGGCTGCGGCCCGCGCCGGGCGACGGTGGGCGGGGGCGCTCGGCGTGCTGGCCGCCGCCACGGTGGCCGGCGCGCTGCTGGAAGGGGCGCCGACCGACTGGTCGGCCCTCCGGCTGGAGCGGCTCGGGACCGGGCCGGGGGTGGCCGCCCTCGGCGTGGCCGCCTTCATGGCCGGGATGATCGCCGGCCGGGCCACGGGCGACCACCTCACCGAGCGGTTCGGCGGGCGGGCGGTCCTGCGGGGCGGGATGGGGCTGGTCGCGATCGGCCTCGGTCTGGGGGTGGCGATCGACCACCCGGTGGCGTTCGGCGCCGGGCTGGTGGCGGCGGGCGCCGGCGCCAGCGGCTTCTTCCCGCTGGCGTTCTCGGCCGCGTCCCGGCTGCCCGGCGTCGCCCCCGGGGCGGGCGCGGCGACCGTGTCCCTGGCGGCCCGCCTCGGCTTCCTGGCGGAGCCGCTGGCGATGGGCACGCTGGCCGAGGCCGCCGGCCTGCGCTGGGCCTTCCTGGCCCCCACCGCGGTGGCCGTGGTTCTCGGGCTGGCCGCGTCCCGGATCGGGCCGGACGCGGCGCGGCCCGGCGCCGCCCCGGTGGCCGACGTCCGGTCGCCGTGACCGGGGCCGGCGCAGTCAGGCGACCGTGGCGATGCCGCCGTCGACCGGGATGACGGCGCCGGTCAGGTAGGCGCCGGCCCGCGAGGCCAGGAAGATGGCCGTGCCTGCTATGTCGTCGGGGCGCCCGATGCGCTTGAGCGGCGCCGAGGCCGCGATCTGGTCCCCGAAGGCGTCCAGCGTGGCCGCCATCATCTTCGACTCGAAGGGACCGGGGGCGATGGCGTTGACGGTCACCGCCGGCGCGAGCCGGCGGGCGAGGTGGCGGGTCAACTGGTGCACGGCGGCCTTCGACGCCGAGTACGAGTAGGTCTCCAGGGCGGGCACGTGGATGCCGTCGATGGAGCCGATGTTGATGACGCGGGCGGGCTCGTCGGCCGAGCCCGCCTTCTCCAGCAGCGGCACCAGGAACTTGGTCAGGTGGAACACGCCCTTCACGTTGAGCGCCAGCACGCGCTCCCAGGCGGCCTCGTCGAACTGGTCGAGCGGAGCACCCCAGGTGGCGCCCGCGTTGTTGACCAGGATGTCGAGGCGCTCCTCGCCCACGGCCACCGCGTCGGCGAGCCGCCGGCACTCGGCCTCGGTCGACAGGTCCGCGGGCAACGCCACGCACTCCCCCACCTCGGACAGCTCGGCCGCCACCTGCTCGCACACGTCCGCCTTGCGGGACGAGACGTAGACCTTCGCACCGGCCTCGACGAAACCCCGGGCGATCATCAGGCCGATGCCGCGGGACCCTCCGGTGACGACGGCCGTCTTGCCGGCGATGGAGAAGAGGTCGCTCATGTCCGCAGCATGCCCCACCCTCCCCCCTCGGCACGAAGCCGGGTCATATGCTGCTGGCGTCGTCGACACAGAGAGAGGCACTGTGGACGCCCCCTATCTCATCTATTTTCTCGTCGTTCTCGTCCTCGTCGCGTGGGCGTTGATCGATGCACTGACCAAGCCCGCATGGGCCTGGGAGGCCGCCAATCAGAACAGGACGCTCTGGATCGTGGTGCTGGTCCTCGGCCTGATCTGCGGCGGCCTCATCGGGCTGATCGCGGCCATCATCTACCTGACGTCGATCCGGCCCAAGGTGCAGGCCGCGGCGCAAGGAGACAGACCGGGCTACTGATCCGGCTCACCAGGTGTCGACGGCGGGCCGCTTCTTCCCCGGGCGGGCGTGCTGGCCCGCCCCCACCAGCGTGGCGATCCAGCGGCGGCTGTCCGCAGGGTCGATCACGTCGTCGATCTCGAAGTGACTGGCCGAGTTCAGGGCCTTGCCATGCTCGTAAGCCGCCTCGACCATTGACTGGAACACGCGCTCGCGCTCTTCGTCGTCCTCGACCGCGGCCAATTCGTTGCGGAACCCCAGGCGCACCGCTCCTTCCAGGCCCATACCGCCCACCTCGCCGGTCGGCCAGGACACGCAGAACAGCGGGGCCTTGAAGCTACCACCGGCCATCGTCTGGGCCCCGAGCCCGTAGGCCTTGCGCAGGATGATCGTCCCGAACGGCACGTCCAGGCTGGCTCCGGTCACGAACAGCCGGCTGGCGTGGCGCACCAGGCCGGTGGCCTCGGCGTCCGGCCCCACCATGATCCCGGGGGTGTCGCACAGGAACAGCAACGGCAGGTCGAAGGCGTCGCACAGCTGCATGAAGCGGGCCGCCTTGTCGGCGCCGTCGGAGTCGATCGCCCCGGCCAGGTGGGCGGGGTCGTTGGCGATCACGCCGAGCGGGTGCCCGTCGACCCGGACGAGGGCGGTGACCATGCCCCGGCCGAACGCCCGCCGCAGCTCCAGCACCGACCCGGTGTCGGCCAGCGCCCCCACCACCGCCCGCACGTCGTAGACCCGGCGGCGGTTCTCGGGGACGAGGTCGCGCAGCCGGGCCTGGTCGCCCCAGGTGGCCCCCTCCCGGTGGCCGCCGAAGTAGGACAGGTACCGCCGGGCCACCGTGGTCGCCTCGGCCTCGTCCTCCACCACCACGTCGACGACGCCGTTGGCCGCCTGGACGTCGAGCGGGCCGATGTCCTCGGGGGCGAAGGTGCCGAGGCCGCCGCCCTCGATCATGGCGGGGCCGCCCATGCCGATGTTGGCGGCCCGGGTGGCGATGACCACGTCGCTCGACCCGAGGATGGCGGCGTTGCCGGCGAAGCAGCGGCCCGAGGCGATGCCCACCCGGGGCACCAGCCCGCTCAGCCGGCCCCACAGGTGGAAGGCCATGGTGTCGAGCCCGGACACGCCGGGGGCGTCGGTGTCGCCCGGCCGGCCACCGCCGCCCTCGGCGAAGAACACCACCGGCAGCCGCCGGCGCTCGACGACGTCGAACAGCCGGTCCTTCTTGCGGTGGTTCTGGTAGCCCTGGGTCCCCGCCAGCACCGTGTAG
>DASSUD010000259.1:0-5429 GCA_035707385.1 Acidimicrobiales bacterium | reverse complement strand
GTCCAAGCTGAGCGAGAGCCTGGGCCGCCTGCGGCTCAACCCGTCCTACGTGCGCAACCGGGCCCGCCTCGACCGCATCCTGCACGAGGTGCCGCTGGTGGGCGAGCACCTGGAGCGGGGCGTCGAGGGGGCGCTGGCGGCGCTGCGCGAGATGTTCGAGCCGCCGGCCTTCTTCGAGATGCTGGGCGTCCGCTACACCGGGCCGTTCGACGGCCACGACGTCGCCGGCCTGGAGCGGGCGCTGCGCAACGCGGGCGAGTACGACGGGCCGATCGTGGTCCACGTGCTGACCCAGAAGGGCCGCGGCTACGCGCCGGCCGAGACCGACCCGATCAAGCGCCTCCACGACATGTCGGACTCCAAGCCGGGCAGCTACACGGCGGCCTTCACCGAGGCGATCGTCAAGGAGGCGGAGCACCGGCCCGAGGTGGTGGCCATCACGGCCGCCATGCCCGATTCGACCGGCCTGCTGCCGTTCAAGGAGCGGTTCCCGGACCGGTTCTTCGACGTGGGCATCGCCGAGCAGCATGCCGTAACTGCCGCCGCCGGCATGGCCATGGGCGGGCTGCGGCCGGTGGTCGCCATCTACTCGACATTCCTCAGCCGGGCCTTCGACCAGGTCAACCTGGACGTGGCCCTACACGGCCAGCCGGTCGTGTTCTGCCTGGACCGGGCCGGCATCACCGGCGACGACGGCGCCAGCCACCATGGCGTGCTGGACATGGTGCTGCTGTCCAAGGTGCCGGGCATGACCATCTTCGCCCCGTCGTCCTACCGCGAGCTCGGCATCATGCTGCACGACGCCCTGGAGCTGTGCGCCGATGGCCCGTCCGTCATCCGCTTCCCCAAGACCATGCCGCCCGACGACGACGGCGTCGACGAGGTCGGCTCCGGTCTGTCGGCCCGCAAGGTGCGGGCGGGGCGGGACGTGTGCCTGCTGGCGGTGGGCAAGATGCTGGGGCAGGCCCGGGCGGCCGCCGAGGCGCTGGCCGCCGAGGGCATCGAGGCGACGGTGTGGGACGTGCGGGTGCCCAAACCGCTCGACGAGGAGATGCTGGCCGACGCCGGGTCCCACCCCGCGGTCGTGACCGTCGAGGACGGCTACCGCGAGGGTGGCATCGGCGCCGCCATCGCCGACCGGCTGCAGTCCGGGGCCCGCGACGGCCAAGCGCCGCGCCTGGCCGTGCTGGGCGTGCCGGTCCAGTTCATCCCCCACGGCAAGCCGGACGCCATCCTGGCCTCGTTCGGGCTGGACGGGGCCGGGGTGGCCGCCACCGCCCGTGACCTGGTGTCGCGCCGCTAGACGCGACAAGGCCCGGACCGGATTGCTCCGGCCCGGGCCTCTCCCCCTGGTCGCCCCCAGCGGATCAAGGGTCACCTTAGTCGCGTCAGGTGTCGCCTGTCACATGTTGTTATCGGGATTCGGGGCGAAAAAGTGACGGCCTGCCGCGATCAGGTGTAGTAGGGGTTCTCACCCAGCGCGTGATCGGTGGTGTCGATCACTTCCGACACCTCAGGGATCGCCTCCTTGATGGAGCGGGCGATGCCCTCACGCAGCGTCATGGCGGAAACGGCGCAACCCTGGCATCCGCCGCCCATGGTGACGTAGACGACGTCGTCGTCGACCCGCTCGAGAGCGGCGAACCCACCGTGCATGGCGAGCGAGGGGTTGATCTGCCCGTCGAGCAACTGGCGGACCTTGTCCTCGACCGAGCCGGTGAGCTCGAGGTGCATGCCGGACAGCGGGTCGGGCCGGTTGGGGTTGCGCAGCACCAGGCCCTGCTGCCCGTTGGTGGTGGGCAGGTCGAGGGTGGCGCCTCGCAGCGAGTCGACGCTGTCGCCCGGGATGATGACGGGCAGGTCGCCCTGGGCCTCGATCAGGTCGCCGGCGGCCTCGTCGGCCTCGGACACCGGGTCGAAGGTCAGGTCGTAGGTGTACTCGACGCCCTGTACGCCGGTGACCTCGATGCGGAGGCCCAGGGAGTCGGGTTCGTCTTCCTGCGCCCGCAGCTCGAGGATCTTGTCCCGGGCGGTGGCGGTGACGGTCAGGACCATGGGGCCCAGGCTACCCGTCGGCCCTGCACGAAACTGCAGGCAGAACCGGGTTACCCTCCCCGGGCATGCAGTCGTTCGGGACGCTCGTGCGGTTCATCTGGCGGAGCTCCCGCCGGGCCGCCGTGTTCGTGGTGGGTGTGGCCTTGCTGGCGGTGGGCCTGGTGATGTTCGTGACCCCCGGGCCGGGCATCGTACTGGTCGTGGCGGGCCTCGCCATCCTGGCCACGGAGTTCGCCTGGGCCGAGCACCTGCTCGCCCAGGCCCGGAGGCAGGCGGCCCGGGCCGGCCAGGCCAGCCAGCGGGTGCCCGGTGTGGCCCGGGTCACGACGGTGGTCGTCACCAGCTACCGGTGGGTCCGGCGGCGGCCGGCGGCCGATCCGGGGACGGGCGCCGGGCCCGCCGACGAACCGGCCGACACCGCCACCCCCTGACTGCCCGCTCCGGCGTTCGTGCGTGTCGGGTCGCGGCACGAACGAGCGCCGGAGTCCTGGTCGGCTCAGGTGGCGAGGCCCTGGGCCTCGGCTTCCTCGGCCAGTGCCAGCCACGCCTCCTCGGCTGCGGCCAGCTCGGCACCGACGGCGGACAGCCGCTCTCCGACCTCCGCCAGCTTGGCGTGATCGTCACTCACCGTAGCGAGCTGAGCGGCGAGCGTGGACTGTTGCGTACGCAACTTCTCCAGGTCGGCTTGGGATCGACGCAGGAGGTGACGGAGCGTGCTGGGCGTCCGGCGGCGCTCGGCGGGCTCGGGACGGGGCCGCGCGCCGCGGGCGGGGGCCGCGGGGCGGGCCGCCGCCACCGCGGGCCCGGCCCGCCCGGGGCGCCGCAGGGACCGCCGGGAGGCCACGTAGGCGGCAAAGCCGCCCGGCAGCCGAGAGACGTCGCTCGACCGCTCTCCGTAGTGATCGAGGACGACCACGTCCTCCACCGTCCGCTCCAGGAACGCACGGTCGTGGCTCACCACCACCAGGGTCCCCGGCCACGCGTCGAGCATGTCCTCCATGGCCCTGAGCGTGTCGAGGTCGAGGTCGTTGGTGGGCTCGTCCAGCAGCAGGACGTTGGGGCCCTGGCGCAGCACCAGCGCCAGCTGCAGGCGCCGCCGCTCGCCGCCGGACAGCAGCCGGACGGGGGCCCACTGGGCGTCGGTGCCGAACCACAGCCGCTCCAGGAGGGCGGCGTCGCTCCAGTCGGGCTGGCGGGCGGGCCCCGCGACCAGCTCGCGGACCCGGGCGTCGGGGGGCAGGTCGACGCCCCGCTGGTCGTAGTAGCCGACCCGCACCGTGGACCCCCGGACCACCCGGCCGGACCGGGGCCGGCGCCGCCCGGCCACCACGTCGAGCAGCGTCGACTTGCCCGAGCCGTTGACCCCCACCACCCCGAGGCGGTCGCCCCGGCCCAGCGCCAGGTCCACGTGCTCGAACAGCAGCCCGTCGCCGTAGCCGTCGCTCACGTCGTGCAGCTCGACCACGGTGTCGCCCAGCCGGGGCATCCGCACCAGGTCGGCCAGGGGCAGGTCGCCGGCCCGGTCGGGGTCGGGGGCGCGGCCCTCGACGACGGCCCGGGCGGCGGCGACGTCCGCCTTGGGCTTGCGGGTGCGGGCCGGGGCACCCCGCCGCAGCCACGCCAGCTCGGCCCGGGCCAGGTTGCGGCGCTTGCGCTCGGCCCCCGCCTCCCGCTCGGCCCGCTCGGCCCGGGCGCCCAGGTAGGAGGCGTAGCCGCCGTCGTGGAGGTGGGCGGCGCCCCGGTCCAGCTCCAGGATGCGGGTCGTGACCCGGTCGAGGACGTGGCGGTCGTGGGTCACCAGCACCAGGCCGCCCTTGAACCCGGCCAGGCGCTCCTCCAGCCAGGCGATGGCGTCCATGTCCAGGTGGTTGGTGGGCTCGTCCAGCACCAGCAGGTCGCTCTCGGTGTCCTCGCCCACCGCCACCAGCGCCCGGGCCAGCGCCGCCCGCTTGGCCTGGCCGCCGGACAGCCGGCCCACGTCCGCGTCGAGCAGGTCGCCCATGCCCAGCCGGTCGAGGATGGCCTCGCCCTCCCAGCCGCCGCCCACCACCTCCCGGACGGTGCCGGCGGGCAGGACCGCGGTCTGGTCGAGCGCCACGACCCGGGCGCCCCGACCCCGCCGCACGACACCCGCCTCCGGCTCGACGGTGCCGGCCAGGACCCCGAGCAGCGTCGACTTGCCGGTGCCGTTGATGCCCACCACCGCCAGCCGGTCGCCGGACGACAGCGTCAGCGACAGGCCCGCGAACAGCGGCTTGCCGGGGCGGCTGACGGCCACCTCCTGCGCGTCGACGAGTATCACGGGCGGGCACGGTAGCGGGACCTAAGGTCGGCTCCCATGCGTGGGGACGGCATCCTCTCCGGCCCGCTCGACATCGACAGCCCCCGACGCCGGCCGGTGACCTACCCCGAGGTGGAGGCGCGACCCGGCCTGGCCGTGCTGCACCGGGCCACGGGGGTCGAGGGCTCGGTCCTCGGGTTCGAGCACGGCGGCGTGGCCATCAAGGACGAGCACACGGGCACCCGGCGGCTCGTGCGGCTGGACCCGGGTGGGTTCCGGGTGGACGGACGGCCGGTGTCCCTGGTCCCGCCCCGGCCCGAGCGCCGGCCACGGGCGCCGGGCCGGACGGCCTCGGGGTCCACCGCCGTGCGGGACCGGCCGGCGCGGGTGGCCCGGGCCAGCCGCATCCTGGTCGAGGGCGTCCACGACGCCGAGCTGGTGGAGAAGGTGTGGGGCGACGACCTGCGGGTCGAGGGCGTGGTGGTCGAGCGGCTCGACGGCATGGACCACCTGGTCGACGTGATCCACCACTTCCGGCCGGGACCGGGGCGGCGCCTCGGGGTGCTGCTCGACCACCTGGTGGACGGGACCAAGGAGGCCCGGGTGGCCGCCGCGGTCCGCCACGCCGACGTGCTGGTGCGGGGCACGCCGTACGTGGACGTGTGGCAGGCCGTGCGGCCCCGGGCCGCCGGCATCGGCGCCTGGCCGGAGATCCCTCGCGGCCGCCCGTGGAAGGAGGGCGTCATCGCCGCCCTCGGGGTGGCGGCGACGCCGGGCGAGTTCTGGCGCACGCTGCTGGCCAAGGTCCACACCTTCGCCGACCTCGACCCCACCCTGGTCGGCGCGGTCGAGGAGCTGATCGACTTCGTGACCGAAGGCTGATTTGGCGGCGTATGCGCCGAGATCTCGGCGTATACGCCGCCAGATCAGCCCGCCGCCGCCCGCAGCGCCCGTTCCAGGAGGGCGGCGTCGCCCAGGCGGCGCTTGAGCTCACGTTCCAGGCCCGCGATCGGGTGCAGGTTCTGGGGGGCGCGGGGGTCGTTGTGCGGTTGGCTCGCGAAGCGGGGCAGCGTGGCCGCCACCCGGTCGGCCA
>DASSUD010000258.1:0-3218 GCA_035707385.1 Acidimicrobiales bacterium | reverse complement strand
GGGCATCCTCGGCCCGTCCGCCACGTGGCTGCTGCGGCACCTCGCCAACCGCCTCGACGCCTCCCCCGCCGGCTACGACCTCGACCTGGCGGAGTGCGCGCTCTCCCTCGGCCTCGGCAGCCGGCCCGGCGCCACCGCCGCGTTCCCGCGCACCGTCGCCCGGTGCTGCCAGTTCGGCACCACGCGGTTCCACGGTCCCCACACCCTGGCCGTGCGGCGCATGCTGCCGCCGCTCAGCCGGCGGCAGATCGCCCGCCTACCGCGGCGGCTGCAGGACGACCATGCACAGTGGATCGACCAGTCCCCGACCGCGGTCGCCGAGGCCATGCGGGAGCGGGCCCGCCAACTCGCCCTCTCGCTCGTGGAGCTGGGGGAGGACGGCGTGGGCACCGAACGCCAGCTGCACCGCTGGCGGTTCCACCCGGCGCTGGCCAGCGAGGCCACCGCCTGGGCCCTCAGCCGTCACGCAGTGCGCTCCGGCACGGCAGGACCGGCCGTATGAGCGCCGTCGCGTCCGGTGCCGGCGGCCACCCGTCCGGCCGCCGGCACCGGTACTCTCCCCTGTCGACCACATGGCCCGATTCCGACCACGCCGACAGGCACGAACTGCACGGCGCCTGGCGCTGGTGGGGGTGGTGACCGTCTTGGCGAGCGCCTCGACCGCATGCACCGGCGACGACCCTGGCGACGATCGCGCCGGGCCGGCGTCGACGGCTGCGCCGCCGGGCCGGCCCGAGCTCGGCCCGCGGGGCGAGCCGCTGCCCCTGGTCACCCCCACGCCCCGCGACATCCGCTGGCTGGGGCCCGACGTGGCCGTTCCCGCATCGGTGACGCTGCGCATCGGTGACGGCGTCGACGACGCCACGATCGGCGCCGTCACCGAGGTGATGCAGGCCGCCGGCGCCACCGACGTCGAGACCCGGCCCGGCGGCGACCCGGGCGGCGACCCGGGCGGCGGCGGAGACTCGTCGGCGAGGGGTGGCGACCGGCGGCTCACCGTCGACGTGGCCTCCTCGATCGCCGGCGACCTGGCCGCCGAGCTGGCCGCCGTCGGCCTGGCCGTGCCGCCCGACCTGGGGGCCGAGGGCTACGCGCTGGCCGCCTTCCGCCGGAGCGACGGGCACGACCGGCTGGTGCTGGCCGGGGCCGATGCTGCCGGGGCCTTCTACGCCGCCCAGACCCTCCGCCAGCTCGCCGGCGCCGGGGCCGTGGCCGGCGTCGGCGTCCTCGACCACCCGGCCATGCGCCACCGGGGCACCATCGAGGGCTTCTACGGCAGCCCATGGACCACGGCCGAGCGCCTCGACCAGCTCGCCTTCTACGGCCGGTTCAAGCTCAACACCTACGTCTACGCGCCCAAGGACGACCCCTACCACCGCGACCGGTGGCGGGAGCCGTACCCCGCCGACCTCCTCGCCGACCTCACCACGCTCATCGACGCGGCCACGGCCAACCACGTCCGCTTCACCTTCGCGGTCTCGCCGGGGGTGTCGATCTGCTACGGCGACCCGGCCGACCGGGCCGCGCTGGTGGCCAAGCTCGACGCCCTGTACGCCGAGGGCGTGCGCTCGTTCTCGGTGGCGCTCGACGACATCGACCACACCCGCTGGAACTGCGCGGGCGACAGCGCCGGCTACGGCCCGCCGTCGACCGCCGCGGCCGCCCGCGCCCAGCTCGAGCTGGTCAACGCCGTCCAGCACGACTTCGTCGCCCAGCGACCCGGCACCCTGCCCCTGCAGATGGTGCCGACCGAGTACCGCGGCACCGGCGACAGCGAGTACCGCCAGGTGCTGCGCTCGGGGCTGGACCCGGCCGTCGAGGTGATGTGGACCGGGGCCTACGTGGTGCCGGAAGAGATCACCGTGGCCCACGCCGAGGCGGCGCGCAGCACCTACGGCCGGCCGGTGTTCGTGTGGGACAACACGCCGGTCAACGACTTCCCCCGCACCGCCGGGCGACTCATCCTCGCGCCCTACGCCCGGCGGGAGCCGGGGCTGTCGGCGCACGTCAGCGGTGTCGTCCTCAACCCCATGAACCAGGCGTCGGCCAGCAAGGTGCAACTGGTCGGGGGCGCCGACTTCGCCTGGAACGACACCGCCTACGACCCCGCTCGGGCCCAGCGGGCGGCGGCCGGGCACCTGGCGGGCGGCGACCCCGCCACCGTCGAGGCCCTGCTGGCCTTCTTCGACCTGGAGAACCTGGCCCCGACGTCCGCCCGGTCCGAGATCGTGTCCCAGCCGCAGTCCCCCGCGCTGGCGGCCGAGCTGGAAGGGTTCCACGCCGCCTGGCGCCGCGGTGACAAGGCCGGGGCCGTCGCGGGGCTGCGCCCCTACGCGGCCGTGCTGGCGGGGGCCCCCGACCTCGTCCGGGCCCGCGTGGTGGACCCGGCCTTCGTGGCCGACTGCGGCCCGTGGCTCGACGCCACCGCCCTGTGGGCCGGGGCCCTGGTGGCGACGCTCGACGGCCTCGACGCCCGCCTGGCGGGCGACGGGGCCACGGCCTCGGTTCGGCTGGCCGAGGCCTCGGCGCTGGTGGCGCAGGCGGAGGCGATCCACACCATCCCGGGCGAGACCCGTCCCGAGGGGCCGGTGCGCGTGGCCGACGGTGTGCTCGACGACTTCTTGGCCGGCGCTGCGGGACTCGGGTAGCGGGCCGGTCGTAGCGTGAGAGCCATGGACGCCACCGCAGGCAGCGCCGCCATCGTCGTGTCGGGACTGGTCAAGACCTTCGGGCACACCCGGGCCCTCGACGGGCTCGACCTCGAGGTGCAGACGGGCGAGGTCCACGGGTTCCTCGGGCCCAACGGCTCCGGCAAGTCGACCACCATCCGGGTGCTGCTCGGACTGCTGCGGGCCGACTCGGGCCGAGCCGTGCTCCTCGGGGGCGACCCCTGGCACGACGCCGTGGCACTGCACCGGCGGCTGGCGTACGTGCCGGGCGACGTCACGCTGTGGCCGAAGCTCAGCGGTGGCGAGGTCATCGACCTGTTCGGGCGCCTGCGCGGCGACCTCGACCCCGCCCGGCGCGACGCCCTGCTCCAGCGCTTCGAGCTCGACCCGACGAAGAAGGCCCGCACCTACTCGAAGGGCAACCGGCAGAAGGTGGCGCTCGTGGCGGCCCTCGCGTCCGACGCCGAGCTGCTGGTCCTCGACGAGCCGACCTCGGGCCTCGACCCGCTGATGGAGGCGGTGTTCCAGGAGACCATCCGCGAGGTCACC
>DASSUD010000257.1:0-4835 GCA_035707385.1 Acidimicrobiales bacterium | reverse complement strand
ACCGGCGCGCTCGCGCACGACGGCCCGGAACGTCGACAGCGCCGCCACGGCGGCCCCGACGCCGTGCTCGTCGGTCAGCGACGTGAACCCGCACAGGTCGATGAAGGCGAAGTTGCGCCGCACCAACGCGTCGACGTGGGCGTCGTCGTCGTCGTGGTCCGAGTAGGCGTCGTGCTCGCGTCGCACGGCCGTCGATTCTAGTGGTGGCGGCCGCGGCGCCCGGAGCCGGCCGGCGGGCGCGACGCGTAGCGTGGGCGCCCGTGCCCGCCGTCGACGCCCTCGCCACCTGGCCGGTGGACCGGGCGGCGGGCGTGGTGGTCGACCGGGCGGGGCACCGCCAGTCCGGCGGCGACGGCGGCTGGCGCACCCGGATCGCCTCGGTGACCAAGCCGCTCGTGGCCCTGGCCTGCCTGGTGGCGGTCGAGGAGGGCACCCTCGACCTCGAGGCGCCCGCCGGTCCACCCGGCGCGACCGTGCGCCACCTGCTGGCCCACGCGTCGGGCCTGCCGTTCGAGGGCGACCGGCCCGTCGCCGCGCCGGGCCGGCGCCGGATCTACAGCAACACCGGGTTCGACGTCCTCGGCGACATCCTGGCGGGCGCCGCCGGGATGACGGCCGCCGCCTACCTCCACGAAGCCGTGGTGGCGCCGCTCGGGATGACCGCCACCGAGCTGCGGGGCTCGCCGGCCAAGGACGTGTGGTCGACCGCCGACGACCTCGCACTCGTCGCCGCCGAGCTGCTGTCCCCGACACTGGTCGCGCCGGAGACGCTGGCGGAGGCGACGAGCGAGCAGTTCCCGGGCCTGGCCGGGATCGTGCCCGGCTTCGGCAGCTACGCGCGCAACACCTGGGGCCTGGGGTTCGAGATCAAGGGCGACAAGTCGCCCCACTGGACCGCACCGGAGGGCTCGCCCCGCACCTTCGGCCACTTCGGCGGGGCCGGCACGTTCGTGTGGGCCGACCCCGACGCCGGGGTGGCGTGCGCGGTCCTGACCAACCGCGAGTTCGGCGACTGGGCGCCGCCGCTGTGGTCGGCCTGGTCGGCCGAGGTGCTGGCCGAGGCGTCAGAACGCGGCGGCCAGTAGGTCCGAGGGGCCCGCCGTCACCGAGGGGACGAGGCCGGCGGCCTGGGGCAGGACCTGCTCGGCGTAGAACCGGGCCGTGACAAGCTTCTGGCGCAGGAAGTCGCTGTCGCGGCCCTCGTCCAGCGCCCGCTGGGCCGCGGCCGCGGCCTGGGACAGCAGCCAGCCGCCCGTGACGATCCCGAACATGCGCAGGTACGGCGTGGCGCCGGCCAGCGAGTTGTTGGGGTCGGTCTGGCCGTTGGCCAGCAACCAGTCGGTGGCCTGGCGCAGCCCGGCGTGGGCATCGGCCAGGTGCTTGCCCAGGGTGGCCAGCTCGCCGCCGGCACCCGACAGCTCGGCGGCGGTGGCCTCGATGGCCGCGAGGTGGTCGGCCACGACGCCGCCCGCCCGCATCGGCAGCTTGCGGCTGACGAGGTCCATGGCCTGGATGCCGTTGGTGCCTTCGTAGATGGGGGCGATGCGGGCGTCGCGGTAGTGCTGGGCCACCCCGGTCTCCTCGATGTAGCCCATCCCGCCGTGGACCTGCACGGCCAGCGAGGTGAGCTCCACGCCGACGTCGGTGCCCCAGCCCTTGGTGATCGGGGTGAGCAGGTCGGCCAGCTCCTGGCGCCGGGTGCGGACCGACTCGTCGGGGTGGCGCGTCGCCAGGTCCAGGCTCTCGGCGTTGAGGTAGGCCAGGCACCGCAGCGCCTCGATGTGGGCCCGCATGGTCAGCAGCATGCGGCGCACGTCGGGGTGGTCCACGATCGGGGACGCCTGCCCGGCTGGCGCCCCGGCGGCGCGCCCCTGGCGGCGCTCGCGGGCGTACTCGACGGCCTGCTGGTAGGCCCGCTCCCCCAGCGACAGGCCCTCCACGCCCACCGACAGGCGGGCGTTGTTCATCATCTTGAACATGTAGCGCATGCCCTCGTTGGCCTCGCCGATGAGGTAGCCGACCGCGCCGTCGTAGGCCATCACGCAGGTGGGGCTGGCGTTGATGCCCATCTTCGCCTCGATGGACACGCACTCCAGGCTGTTGCGCTCACCGGGCGTGCCGTCCGCGCCCACCAGGAACTTGGGGACGATGAAGCACGAGATGCCCCGGGTGCCGGGGGGCGCGTCGGGGACGCGCCCCAGCACCAGGTGGACGATGTTGTCGGCCAGGTCGTGGTCGCCGTAGGTGATGAAGATCTTCTGGCCGGTGACGCGCCACGTGCCGTCGCCGGCGGGCACGGCCTTCGTCGTCAGCGCCCCCACGTCCGAGCCGGCCTGGGGCTCGGTGAGGTTCATGGTGCCCGTCCACTCCCCCGTCACCATCTTCGGGAGGTACACCTCACGCTGCTCCTCGGTGCCGTAGTGGAGCAGCATGTCGATCGCACCCTGGGTCAGCAGCGGGCACAGGGAGAAGGCCATGTTGGCGGCCGTCATCATCTCCTGCATCGCGATGGCGACCAGCCACGGGAACCCGCCGCCGCCGTACTCGGCCGGGAACGGGACGCCTGCCCACCCGGCCTGCACGTAGCGGGCGTAGGCCCGGGCGAAGCCGTCGGGCATGGTGACGGACCCGTCCTCGCGCCGCCGGCTGTGCTGGGTGTCGCCCAGCCGGTTGAGGGGGGCGAACTCCTGCGAGAAGAACCGGCCCGACTCCTCCAGGATCCCGAACACCGTCTCGGGGTCGGCGTGCTCGTAGCCCGGCAGCTCCGCCAGCGCGGCCAGGTCGACGATGTTCTCGAGCACGAAGCGCATGTCTGCCAGGGGGGCGACGTAGTCGGGCATGCGAAAACGGTAGATGCCGTGGTCGGGGGCCGAAAAGGTGGCGCGGGCGTCAGGTCGTGGTCGGTGGGTGCCCCCGGACCGCGGCGGTCAGCTCGCCCGCCGCGGTCACCAGCGCGGCACCGAGCGCCAGCACGCCGGCACCGGTCGTGACCTCGCCCGCCGGGATCGACAACGAGAGGACGACCTCGACCTCCCCGGCCGCCGAGAACACGGGCGCCGCCACGTCTGCGCACCGGTAGCCGGCGGCCTCGTCGATCTCCGCCAGCAGGAGCTGCTGGCGGGCCACGGCCAGCGCCAGCCTCCGGACCTCGTCGGGGGTCGGCGCCGGCCGGCCCGGCGGCCGTGGCACCGACAGCTCCCGCCACTCCGGCGAGGCCAGCGTCACCGCGAACCCCCGGCGGCGGATCGCCGGCAGGGCGTCGAGCGCCGGCCGCACCGCCTCGGCCGACGCGGATCGGGCCAGCCACGCCTCGATGGTGGGACCGTCGCTCCAGGCCACGAACGGCGCGCCCACGGGCGGCGCCAGCGGCAGCCGGACCGTGCCCGCGGCGGCGCCGGCCAGCTCGGCCGGGGCACCGGCCTCGGACACCGGTGCGGCGTGGTCGTCGACCACCTGCCACGCCCGGGCCCACAGGCCGGTGCGCTCCGCCAGCGCCACGAGCAGCGGGCCCACGAAGTCGAGCGCCTTGTACCCCCGCCGGGCCGCTTCCCCGATGGCGATGAGCCGGGGGCCGAGCGAGTAGCGCTTCTCGCCCGGGTGCCGCAGCAGGACGCCGTGGTCGCTCAGCGCGCTGAGCAGCGCATGCGCCGTCGCCTTGTTCAGTGAGCAGCGGCGGGCGACCTCGGAGAGCGTGAAGCGCTCGTCCGGGTGGCGGGCGAGGAGCTCCAGCACCGCCACCGAGCGGTCGGCGCCGGGCGCGGGCCGCGCCACCGCCTCACTCCCTGCCCGCGCCGCGTCCCGGCGCCCGTGGATGGCTGTGCCCGGGCAGCCGTGGCCGCCCCCTGCCCGCGTTCGTGTGCATGACCCGCCTTGCCGACTCGCCGTCCTGTCCCACCCGTGAGCGTAGTGGCTCGCGGCGCGTACGCTGCGGTTGCGTGTCGCTCGCACCGCTGGACGCCGGCCTCTACGCATGGCTGCCGGACGGCCCGCCCCGCCGGGGGCGGCCCAACGCGGGGGTCGTGGTCGATCCCGACGGCGTCACCGTCGTCGACACGCTGATGGTCCCCGACCAGTACGAGCCGTTCGCCGCCGAGGTCGAGGCCATCGGCCTGCCCGTGCGCCGGGCGGTGCTCACCGGCAGCGGCGTGGAGCAGGCCGGCGGCACGGGCCGGTTCAAGCTGGCCGCGGTGTACGGCAGCCGCCAGGCGAGCGTCCACCTGGACCAGCCCGCCAACGTGGACAGCTGGCGGAGGCTGTTCCCCGAGTCCGCGGACGCCTTCGACGCCGTCGTGACCCGCCCGGTGAGCCACGTGGTGGCGTCCGACGTGCGCCTCACCGACAGCGTCACCGTGCTGACGACGGGCGGGCAGATGGCCGAGAACCTGGTGGCGCTCGTGCCGGCGGCGCAGATGCTGTTCGCCGGGGCCATGTGCAGCTTCGGGGCCGCCCCGCTGTGCTGGCAGGGCGACCCGCTGCGGTGGGCGTCCGAGCTCGACCGCCTGGCGGAACTGGCGCCGATCGTGGTGCCCGGCCACGGGCCCGTCGGCGGCGAGGAGGAGGTGCGGGCGCTGCAGGGCTACCTGCGGGCCTGCGCGGCGGCCGGCGGCGACCCGGGGCGCATCGGTCCCGGGCCGTGGGACTCCTGGACCGACCGTGACCACGATGCCGTCAACGTCGAGCGGGCGGCTCTGCTGGCGGCGGGGGACGACGCCGTGCCCCCGTCGATGCTGCGGCTGGCCGGCCTGGCCTGAGCCCTAGCGACTGCACTGCGCGTAGTAGCGGCTCGACTCGGGCCGGTACAGCAGGAACAGGATGGCGGCGGCCAGCACGACGGT
>DASSUD010000256.1:0-4350 GCA_035707385.1 Acidimicrobiales bacterium | reverse complement strand
AACAGCTCGTCGAGCCGGTAACGGCCGCCCAGCAGCGCGCCAGCAGCGACGCCGGCGGCTTGCGACGGGCCGGAGGAGGGAGGCGTCACTGCCACGGTACGCCCACCGTACTCAAGGGTCACCCCGGACGCGATGTCAGGTCCCGGGAAGACGACCCCACATCATGCAGGGTCGACCCATGTCAGCCCCATCACGCGCGGGCCACCGTGGGTGCCGATCGTCGGGCCGATCAGGGTGACGCGGATCTGGTCGGGCCCGTACCGGGGCGACAGCAGGGCCAGCATCTGCTCCAGGTCGGGCGCCATGCCGTGGGCGACGCACAGGTGCTCGACGCCGGGCCGCTCGAAGATCCGGTCGCGCAGCCACTCCAGCGCCTTGCGCCGGGTGCGGGCCCGGCCCGCCTCCTCGACCTCGCCGGTGGAGATGTCCAGCAGGGGCTTGATCGACAGCAGCGAGCCCAGCAGGGCCTGGGCCCCGCCGATGCGGCCGCCCTTCTTGAGGTTGTCGAGGGTGTCGAGGGCGCCGATCACGTGGGTGCGCGCCACCATGCTCTCGACCGTGGCGACGATGTCGTCGGCGCCGGCCCCGCCGGCCGCCATGTCGGCCGCCACCGTGACCAGGGTGCCGAGGCCGGCGGTGATGGTCCGGGAGTCGACGACCCGCACGTCGAGGTCGTCACCCATGGCACGGGCGGCGTTCTGGGCCGACTGGATGGTGGCCGACAGCCCGGATGACAGGTTGATGCACACGACCTGGTCGGCCCCGGCCGCGGCCTGGCGGCGGAAGGCGGCCTCGAAGGACCCGGGCGAGGGCGCGGCGGTCTCGGGCAGGTCGGCCGTGGTGGCCAGCTTGTCGTAGAACTGGCCCACCGACAGGTCGACGCCGTCGGTGTACTCGTCGGTGCCGAACCGGATCGACAGCGGGACCACCTCGACGCCGAGCCGTTCCGCGTCCCCGGGCGGCAGGTCGGAGGACGAGTCGGTGACGATACGAACCGGCATGGCCGGCGACCCTAGTGGACCCTGCGACCCGTCAGTGCCTGGCTCGTGCCTGTTCCCCGGCCCCGGGGCCCGTGGGTCGGAGCCCCGCCATGTGGGCGGGCCGGTACGGGCTCTCCGGCGCCGGGGGTGGTGGCGCGGCCGGCGGGCCGGGCCCGTCGGGCGGGACGGAGGACGCCGGCACCAGGTGGCGGGACCGGCGGGCGCTGCGCCAGTGCCTGGCCCACCAGATGGCGAGGAACAGCCCTGCGCCGATCGACAGGGCGAGGCCCACGCCGGAGATGGCGGTCGAGCGGACGTCGAACGTCGACTCGTCGAGCACGATGGAGCCGTCGGCGCTGGTGACCCGGACGTCCATGGTGAACGCCCCGGAGGTCCGCACCCGCACCGGCACCTCCAGCCGGGTGGTGCCGGGCGGCAGCCTCGGGTGCAGCACCGAGCCCTCGGGGAACTCGAGCTGGTCGCTGTCGAGCACGACCTCGACGTTCAGGTCCCGGTCGGTCAGGTTGTCGAGGGCGATCGGGATGCTGCTCGTCCGGGCCGTCAGTGTGATGCGGAACTGGGGGGGCAGGGTCACGGCCCCCTCCACGGACGCCAGCTCGGCGTTGACCCGGTCGACGTAGGGCACCCGGAGCGAGTCGGGTGTGTCGGCTCCCGTGCTCACCAGCAGGGAGTGGTTCAGGGACAGGGCGAGCGCGGGGTCGCCGAGCAGGGCGCCCAGGCCGTCGATGCCGTCCCGGGCCGGGGGCAGGACCCGGGCCACCGACCGCAGGTCGTCGGTCACCTCGTGGGGTGCCAGCGCCACGCTGTCGGGCCCGTCGCCGCCGGCCGGGACCTCGGACAGCACCTGGTCGAGCGTCACCGGCCGCACCGCCTGGCCGTCGGCCAGCGCCCGCAGGGCGGCCGGCGCGGCCACCGGGTCGAGCGTGGCCTCGGGCGGCAGGTGGACCACGACGCCCTGGGGGTTGGCCGGCGCCTCCAGCCACTGGCTGGTCAGCTCGGCCACGAACCGGGCCGCCCCGACCGCGCCCGCGTCGCCGACGAGGTGGCCGGCGAGCTGGCTGTCGCTGACCATGCCGAGCGGGCCGCCCTCGCCCAGGCGCACCGGGGTGCGGGGGACGGCCGGGGCGTCCTCGTCGCCGCCCGTGCCGGGGTCGATCGCCGACGCCGGGACCAGCGCCCGGCCGAGGCCCAGCTGCACCGCCACGCGGGCCGCCTCGGCCCCGAGCGTGGGCCCGGACATCCAGATGCCGCCCAGGGGCTCGGCGCCCAGGCGGGAGCGGACGACGTCGGCCCCGCCCTCCGCCTGGGCGTTGGCCTCGGTGATGAGGCCGGACCGCTGCAGGGCGGCCAGGTCGACGTCCACGTACGGTCGGGCCAGTGGGGTACGGGCGGCGGCGTCGGCCCGGAGCGCGTCCACGATGCGGGCACCCTCGCCGCCCGAGACGGCCAGCGCCTCCAGCGTCTCGGGCCGGGGGGCGACCGTGAGCGGCAGCGCGGGGACCTCGGCCAGCAGGTCGGCGCGCTCCCGGGCCCGCGGCACCGTGTCCTCGTCGAGCAGCACCGTGCCGTCGGGCTGGAGCGCGGTCGGCCCGGACACGTCGACCACCACGGCCACCGCCATCGGCGGGAAGTCGGGGGTCTCGGTCAGGAACGTCAGGTAGGTGACGAAGCTGTCGAGGCTCTCGCCCCCCGGTCCCAGCAGCTGGACCTCGACCGGGTAGGTCCCCCGGCCCCCGAGGGTGATGCCGCCGCGTCCGGCCACGAAGCCGGCGGTCACCGTGCCACCCGGTCCGGCGGGCAGCGACGCGAGCGGTTGGCGGGAGCCCGGCGACACCACGTCGCCGAGGTCACCGTCGAGTGTGGCGCGCAGGCCCTGGCGCGAGCGGGGGGACTCGTGGACCACGAGACGCACCGCGGCGTCGGCGGGGGCGCCCGTCACCTGGAGGCGCAGGTCGAAGCGATCGCCGGGGTGGACCCAGGTGGTCTGCTCCACCAGCTCGACCTGGGGCGGCACCTGGGCGGCGGCCGGGGGCGCGGCGAAGCCGAGCACCACGCCCGCCGGCAGGAACAGGGCGAGGAGGGCGAGGGCGGCGACCGCCGGCCGGCGCACGGGCCCGGTGAGCGGCCGGCGGGCCGTCATCCGGCGCCCTCGAGCGAGAGGCGGAGCACGGCCAGGCCGTCCGGCTGGAGCACGAACCCCGCCCGCTGGTAGAGGCGCAGCGAGCGCTCGTTGCCCTCCTGGGTGTTGACCAGGGCGTCGCGGGCGCCCCAGCGCCGCAGCCAGCGCAGCCCGTCGGCGAGCAGGGCCGCGCCCACGCCGCGGCGCTGGGCGGCGGGGTCGACGGCCAGGCGCTGCACGTAGCCCCGGGGCCCCGCCCGCCCGCACACCGCGTAGCCGACGATGCGGGACCCGGCCCGGGCCGTCTGGAAGTGGACGGTGACGGTGGCGGACAGCGCCTCCTCCAGCCCGGCGTGATCGAGGCGCCAGAACGGGGCGAAGGCGGCGTGGTCGACGGCGAGGACCTCGTCGTGGTCGCGCCGCCGCCCCCGCCGCATCTCGCAGCCCCGGGGCAGGGGCGCGGGGTGGAGGTGGTCGAAGGTGTGGAGCAGCAGGTGGAGCCGCTCGGTCTCGGCGAAGCCGGCCTCCAGGAACGCGGACTGGTCGGCGCGGGCCAGCGCGGCCGTGAGAGCCGCCTGGTAGCCGGCGCGGCGCAACGGTCGCAGCGAGCGCCGCACGTCGTCCACGGTGAGGGGGCCGAGGAAGTCGCCGGCGGGCGCGACGTGGGCGACGCGGTCGTCGCCGTGCCAGGGCCGGGCGCGTAGGCGGGACCCGGTCCGGTTGGGGGTGCGCAGCAGGCTCATCGTGGTCGGGGATCCGCCGCCGTCAGTCGCCGGATCGGCCGGCGGTGACCGTGGTCATCCCCCCGAGAGTAGGCCCCGCGACCACCCCGGTACGTGCCGGGTACCCGGGGACGGCCGTTAGCGTTCATCCCGCATGTCGATCCTGTTCGTCTCGCACCCCGGCTACGTCGAGCACGACCCTGGCCGCGGCCACCCCGAGCGGCCCGAGCGGCTGGTGGCGGTGGAGATGGGGGCCGAGCTGTCCGGGCTGGACAGCGAGCTGGTGCGGATGGCGGCCCGGCCGGCCACCGCGAAGGAGATCGAGCGGGTCCACACGCCCACCTACGTCGGCGCGCTGGAGCGGTTCTGCCGCAGCGGCGGCGGGAGCCTCGACGCCGACACGGCCGCGGTCCCCGCCTCGTGGGACGCGGCCCGGCTGGCGGCGGGCGCGGGCCTGGCCGCCATCGAGCGGCTGGAGGCGGGGGAGGGGACGGCCGCGTTCTGCGCC
>DASSUD010000255.1:0-4525 GCA_035707385.1 Acidimicrobiales bacterium | reverse complement strand
CCTACCAGGCACCCTGCCGGGCGTCAGGCCACCGGCGCCGCCCGGTCAGGCGGTCACGAGATCCTCGGGCAGCATCTGCTCGGTGATCAGCCGCTCGAAGCGGGACGGGTCGCCGGCGACGTAGCTCCGGCACAGGCGCAGGCCCTCGGTGTAGCAGTGGCTGTAGGCGCGCCACGTGGCGTCGGTCAGGAACGACACGGCCTTCGCGGCCCGGTTGGCGGGCAGCAGTGCCCATCGCTCCAGGTAGGCGACGGCGTCCTCGACCGGCCAGCCGTCGTCGTGGAGCCCGATGGCGGCGTTGCTGCGCACCCAGGACAACGCCTCGCCCGCCTCGGCCACGGCCGCGGCGACGTCGGCGTCGTAGCGGACGCCGAGCGGGCGCAGGTGCTCGGCCACGATCGGCTCGGGCCGGCGGCCGAGCGTGACCTCGGCGCCGAGGTCCGCCAGGCCCTCGGCCAGCGTGCACTGCGGCGTGCCGACCAGGAAGATGGTCTCCTCCTGCCAGTGCCGTCGGCGCACCAGGCCCGCCTCCTTGCGGGTGTGCTCGGTGTGGTGGCCGGGGTAGGCCTCGTGCGCCACCAGGTGCCCGAGCGTGAGCGACAGCACCGGCAGGTCGACGTTGATCGCCACCCGGCTGCGCAGCCCGCCTTCGTAGTAGTTGAACCCGGACCAGGGCTTGCCGGTGGCGAAGACCCACTCGACGTGCTCGCCCTCGGGCAGGCCGAACAGCCGCGTCGTCCGGTCCCGGAGGTCGTCGGCCAGCGCCTGGATGGCGGGCTGCAGCGTGTCGGCCGGGACCGCATGGGCCTCCCGCCAGACGATGTAGCGGTCCCGCAGGTCGCCGTCGCCCGGCAGCACCGCGTCGAGCTTGCGGTGGGCGGCTGCGAACTCGTCCTCGGCGACGGGAGCCGGGCGGGCGCCGTAGCAGCGCTCGACCTCGTCGAGGTAGCCGACTGGTGCGCCGGAGAGCTTGGTGGCGCTGGTGTGCAGGCCGACCACCTGGGCCCGGATCCAGCGGCGCCGCCCCGCGTCGATCTCGCCGGCGCCCGCGCCGCCGTCGAGGTCGGCGAGCAGGCGCCCGGCGTCGGCGCGCAGCTCGGCCGGTGCCCGGACCGGCTGGGCCGCCACCCGTGCCGCCAGACCCGGCGGGCCGTAGTAGGCGTCGACGAAGCCGTCGACGTGGCGGCCCAGCCGCAGGCCCAGCTCCAGGTAGCGGTCGACGATCCCGGTGTCCATGGTCTCCCCTGCCGGTCTCCCGCCCTCACCAGCCCCCGGGCGCCCGCATCAGCTCGGGCGCCACCGGGCAGCCTACGTGGCGGGGCTCCACCACCCGCTCGGCGACCGAGATCGGGACCACCTCGCAGCCGCCGGCCGACCGCCGGACCAGCGCGTCGAACAGCGGCCTGGGCAGCCGCCGGCCGACGTCGATCACGAGCCAAATGGCCACGCCGGCCTCGCGCGCCGCGGCGACCTCGTCCTGGGCGCCCTCGCCGGCCAGGAACCCGTCCGGGCCTGCGGCCCCGGCCTCGACGAGCAGCACCCGCGGCTCGGGCCGATCGAGGTGGAGGGCGCCGGGATCGTGGGCGACGACCAGGTCGTCCCGCCAGCCGCACAGGGCGGGCGCCAGCTCCGAGCCACCGGCCACGTCGGGCAGCACGGCCACCACCGCCCGCTCGGGGAGGTCGAGGCTGAGAGCGGTGACCGCCGGGCTGCCCTCGAGGTCGCGGCGGACCGCCTGCGCCTCGGCCCGCACGTCCCCCGCCTCCAGCAACCGGGCGAAGGTCCACCAGAGCACTCCGGCCGACGGATGGCGGTCGAGCAGCCGCCGGCACGAGGTCACGAGGCCGGGCAGGTCGTCCCCGAACGCGCCGAGCACGGCTGCCGACTCGCGGGCGAGCAGCACCTGGTCGACCTCGCGGGCCCGGGCGACGGCCCGCAGCCGCTCGATCGGGTGCACCCACCCGACGCTACCGGGCGGTCAGGCCCCCGGCTTCCAGATCATCAGCCACAGCATGACGATCAGCAGGATGTTGAGGATGGCGATCCCGAGCTGGGCCCGGTCGGACCGGGCGGCCCGCCGGGCGGGGAAGACCATGGCGTGGAAGACGCCGTTCATGGCGATCCACACCAGGAAGGCGAGCGAGATCCAGGTGTCGCTGAACTCCCACACGTCGTCGCTGGTGACGATGAGCAGGATGCCGAACAGGCCGGCGAGGATCAGGCCCCCGGCGTAGACGATGCGCCCGGTGGGGCCGAGCTCGGGCACGGCCGCCCGTCGCCGCCCACCGGCAGGGGCCAACGCCACGGACCCCACGATCACCGGCGCGAACGCCACGACGACCGAGGCGATGTGCAAGAGCAGGAAGAACTTGTAGGTGTCGGACACGGTGCCTCCTCCAGCGGACGCCCGGACACTAGCGCCGGTCCCGGGGGCCGGGATCTGCTCGCCGAATCCGCCATCCACTACTTTCTGCGCCGTGGCGACCGATCCCCCTGGTGACCTCCAACTCGCGCCGCTCGACGGCGAGCCGCGCACGCTCGACGGCTGGCTGACCACCTTCCACCTGGCCGTCGTGATCCTCGACCCCTTCACGTACGAGAGCGCGTGGCTGCTGGAGACGGCAGGCAGGATCCTCGACAACTTCCGCGGCGCCGACTGCCGCATCGCGTTCGTCGTCACGGCGGACGCCGAAGACGCCCGCGAGTTCCTGGGTCCCTGGGCCACCCGCATCCTCACCTTCGCCGACCCCGACCGCGACCTCGTCAAGGCCCTGGGGTTGAACGAGCTGCCCGCCTTCGCCCACCTCCGCCAGGACCGCGCCGTCGCCTCGGTCGCGGAGGGATGGGACCCGCTGGAGTGGCGACATGTCGCCTCCGAGCTGGGCAAGGCCATGAGCTGGTCCCGCCCCAACATCCCGGCCCCGGGGGACCCCCTGGCCTACGCCGGATCGCCGGCCCTCGGCACCTGACTACTTCCGGACACCGCCCTCCGCCATCCCGAGCACGTCGAGCGCCCGGTCGACCTCCTGCTCGCTGAGCAGGCCCCGCTCGATGACGATCTCGCGCACGCTGCGACCCGACCTGACGCTCTCCTTGACGATCTCGGCAGCGGCCTCGTAGCCGATGTAGGGGTTGAGCGACGTGCCGAGCGAGGGGCTCGACTCGGCGTAGGCCCGGCAGCGGTCGACGTCGGCCTCGATGCCGGCCACGGCCCGGTCGGCGAAGAGCCGGGTGACGTTGGCCAGCAGGCGGATCGACTCGAGCACGTTGCGGGCGATGACCGGCAGGTACACGTTCAGCTCGAAGTTGCCCTGCGAGCCGGCGAACGCCACCGCGGCGTCGTTGCCGATCACCTGGGCCGACACCTGGGTCAGCGCCTCGACCAGCACCGGGTTGACCTTGCCCGGCATGATCGACGAACCAGGCTGGAGGTCGGGCAGCCGGATCTCGGCCAGGCCGGCGCGTGGCCCGCTGGCCATCCACCGTATGTCGTTGCCGATCTTGACGAGGGCCACCGCCAGCCCCCGCAGCGTGCCGGACAGGCCCACCAGAGCGTCGCGGGCGCCGTGCACGGCGAAGTGGTCGGGCGCCTCGGTCAGCGGAAGCTCGAGCTGCTGGGCCAGGCGGGTGATGACGGCCGGCGCGAACCCGGGCGGGGCGTTGAGCCCGGTGCCGACGGCCGTCCCGCCGAGGGGCAGCTCGCCCACCGCCGGCAGCGCCATCCTGATGGCATCGGCGGCGCTCGTGACCTGGGCGGCGTACCCGCCGAACTCCTGACCGAGCGTGACCGGCGTGGCGTCCATGAGGTGGGTGCGCCCCGACTTCACCACGGTGGCGAACTCCCGCGCCTTGGCTCGCAGCGCCAGGCACAGGTACTCGAGCGCGGGCAGCAGTTGACGGTCGACCTCCTCGACCGCGGCCACGTGGATCGCCGACGGGAACACGTCGTTGGACGACTGCGAGGCGTTGACGTCGTCGTTGGGGTGGACGGGCCGCCCCAGGCGCTCCGACGCCAACCGGGCGATGACCTCGTTGGCGTTCATGTTGGAGCTGGTGCCCGACCCCGTCTGGAACACGTCGATCGGGAACTGGTCGAGATGCTGGCCGGCGGCCACCTCGCCGGCCGCGGCTGCGACGGCCTCGGCGACGTCCCGCCCGATCACCCCCAGGTCGGCGTTGACGAGGGCCCCCGCCTCCTTGATGCGGGCGAGCGCCCGGATCAGCGCCGGCTCGAGCGTCACCCCCGACACGGGGAAGTTCTCGACCGCCCGCTGCGTCTGTGCCCCCCATCGGGCCGAGACCGGAACCCGGACCTCACCCATCGTGTCGCGCTCGATGCGGAAGCCGTCGTCGCTCACACCGGCGACGCTACCCACACGGAGGTGTTCTGCGACCGGCTCGCCGCCCGCGAGGTGAAGCACCCACCGCGTCCGGCCTACCTTGACGACCCGATGCCCGAGTTCGCGTACACCGAGCTGTTGCCCCTCGGACCCGACGAGACCACCTACCGGCTCGTGTCGTCGGA
>DASSUD010000254.1:0-5096 GCA_035707385.1 Acidimicrobiales bacterium | reverse complement strand
CCCCGGGTGGTCGACTCGTTCTTCGTGCGCACGGCGGTGGGCGCCAAGGTCACCGACGAGGCGCAGCTGGCCGAGACCGAGCGCGCCCTGCTCCACGCCCTGGCCAGCACCCCCTGACGTCGCGGGTCCCGGTGCGCGCGGGGCACTGCTGGCCGTTCCCGCCGAGCCGGTAACGTCGGCCGGGTGAGCCGCCGGATGCCGCCGACCCGCCAGGACCTGATCCGCTGGTCCGAGGCGCTGTCCGGCATCGCCCGCACCGGCCTCGGCTTCACCGAGAGCCTCTACGAGCGGGAGCGGTTCGACGAGGTGCTGGCGGTGGCCGGTGACATCCGGGCCGCGGCCGAGGCCGAGGAGGGCTTCGACGCCGAGCACTTCGTCGAGGAGTGGATGAAGGGCGTCGGGCAGGGGGTGGCCGGCTACGTCACCCCCAAGGTGGCGGTGGGGGCCGTGGTGTACAACGACGCGGGCAAGATCCTGCTCGTTCAGCGGGCCGACAGCGGCATCTGGCTGTACCCGACCGGGTGGGCCGACGTCGGCTACTCGGCCAGCGAGATCGCGGTGAAGGAGGTCCGGGAGGAGACCGGCATCGTGTGCCGGCCCGACCGCCTGCTCGCCCTTCTCGACGGGTTGCGCCTCGGCTTCACCACCGTGCCGCTCTACAGCCTCGTGTTCCTGTGCCGGGCGACGGGCGGCGAGCTGGTCGCCCACCCGCTGGAGACCCGCGACGTCGGCTGGTTCGCCCGCGACGCGATGCCCCACCCCCTGGCCGGCGCCAACCAGTGGCTGGCGCACGCCAACCGGGCCATCGACGGCGAGGACGTGGGCGTCCTCTACGACGAGCCCCGCGCCCGCCCGTGGGAGGCCGAGGCTCAGTAGGCCCCGCGGGCCACGGCGAAGCGGAGGTAGCCCCAGCAGGCGCTGCCCAGCATGGCCACCTTGGTGGCGTGGCCGAGCGCCGGCGTCGCCAGCTTCTCCTCCTTGGTGCGGTGCCACAGCCCGTCGAGCACCTCGTCCCGGCGGACGAGCCCGCGCCGGGCCACCAGGCAGTTGAGCGCCGCTTCGACCCGGTAGCCGCGGACGTCGTCGGCGGCCAGCTCGTCGAACAGGGCGCGGCGCAGGGCCCGCTGGCCGGTGAGGACCGGCAGGAGACCGGCCAGCCGGTTGCCGACCGGCCCGCGGTCGAACATCCCGCACGCCATGTCCACGGCCCCCGAAGCGACCGCCCCGACCAGCCGGTCGACGTGGTCGGGCCGCAGTCCCACCAGGTCCGCGTCGAGGAACACCAGGACGTCCGCCCCCGGGGCGGCGGCCACGCCCCGCCGCAGGGCCTCGCCCTTGCCCGGTGTGGGCTCCCGCACGACCCGGGCGCCGTGGGCGGCCGCCGCGGCGGCCGTGGCGTCGGTCGACGCGTTGTCGACGACCACGACGTCGTCCACCGACCGGGCGTCGAGGGCGGCGTACACGACGGCGCCGATCGTCTCGGACTCGTTCCAGGCCGGGATGATGGCCGCGGTGCTCCCCATGAGGTCTGGAACTCTAGGGGCATGACGAACCGGCATCTGGTGGTGGTGGGGCCCATGGCGGCGGGCAAGTCGACCGTGGGCGAGGCGCTGGCCGGCCGCACCGGCAGGCCCCTGCGGGACAGCGACGACGACCTCGCCGCGGCCGAGGGGCTCACCGGTCGTCAGTTCGCCCAGGCCAGGGGGGTCGAGGCGCTGCACCGGTGGGAGGCCGACCACCTCCGCCGCTCGCTGCGGGCCACCATGCCGTCGGTGATCGCCGCCGCGGCCAGCGTCGTGGACGACCCCGGGTGCCGCGAGGACCTCGCCGGCGACGCCGCGTTCGTCGTGGCGCTCACCGCGCCGCCCGAGGTGCTGGCCCGCCGCCTCGCGGCCGACGACAGCGGCGAGCGCCGCGAGATCGCCGGGCAGGCCCCCGACCGCACGGCACGGTTCCGCGAGGTGGCCGACGTCGAGATCGACGCCTCCGACGACGACAAGTCCGTGCGCGTCGCCGCCGCCCTCGCCGCGCTCCCGCCCGGCGTGCTGGCCGGGGCCCGCGTGTCGCACGTCGGGGTGTGCGTCACCGACCTGGAGCGGTCGCTGCGCTTCTACCGGGACGGGCTCGGCTTCACGCCCACCCACGCCTACGACGTCGGTCCCGAGTTCGGCGCGCTGATGGAGCTGGACGGGGTGGCGCTGCGCTCGCAGTTCCTGCGCCGCGACGGCGTGACGGTGGAGCTGCTCCACTTCACGTCCCCGCCCGCCGAGGGCGACGGTGCCCGCCGGCCGGTGAACCGGCCGGGGTTCACCCACCTGTCGGTGCGGGTGCCGGACGTGGAGGCGGCCGCCGCCCGGGTGGCGCAGACGGGTGGATCGGTGCTCGACGCCACCCGCACCACCTTCGGGGATGGCGACGGGCTGACGGACTTCGTGTACTGCACAGACCCGGACGGGACACGTGTGGAGCTGATGCGGCTGCCCGATGCAGGGTGACGCGCTACGGTCGTTTATGACGACCCGTCAGATTTGCGAGTGGGGCCCTGAGGGGCCGACGACAGGGGGAAAAGTGCGCAGGACGTGGTGGCGCCTACTCGGGATCTTGGCCGCACTGGCGGTCGTGGCCGCGGCCTGCGGCTCCGACCGGGGAGAGGACCCCACGGCCGGCGCGGACGACGACGGCGGGGCCGATGCCCCGGCCGAGGACGCGGAGGGGGAGGACGGCCCGGTCAAGTTCGGCACCCTGGACTCGCCCTGCGGCGAGGGGGAGGGCGGCGGCGCCACGGACCAGGGCGTGACCGAGGACCAGATCGTCATCGGCTACGGCGACGACGCCGGCTTCCAGCTGTCGCCCGGCCTCAGCCACGAGACCTCGGACGCCATCGAGGCGATGATCGCCTGGTGCAACGAGCAGGGCGGCATCAACGGCCGCGAGGTCGTCGGCAACTACTACGACGCCGCCATCACCAACGTCGTCAACGCCGTGACCCAGGCGTGCGGCGAGGTGTTCATGCTGGTCGGCTCGGCGTGGGCCAGCGACACCAACCAGGAGGAGACCCGCCTCGGCTGCGGCCTGCCCGCGGTGCCCACCTACGCGGTGAGCGCCGAGTTCGCCAACGCCCCGCTGGCCTTCCAGCCGGTGCCGAACCCGGCCGACATCTTCGCCTCGGGCAGCGCCGGCCAGATCGCCGAGCTGTACCCCGACGAGGTCCAGAAGGCGACGGTCATGTTCGGCAACTTCGCCGCCACCATCGACACCAAGGACAAGGTCGTCCAGGCCTATCCCGAGTACGGCTGGGAGTTCCTCGACTGCCCCCAGGAGTACGACATCCTGGGCGTGCCCGACTGGAAGCCCTTCGCCCAGAAGCTCAGCGACTGCGGCGCCGAGGTCGTCTACTACTCGGGCCAGGCGTTCCCCAATCTCCAGAACATGCTCGACGACGCGGCCCAGCTCGGCTACGAGCCCATCTGGATCACCGACTCGAACAACTACCTGCCGTCCTTCGCCGAGTGGAACGCCGGTGGCAACGGCGACAAGGTCCACCTCCGCTCGGCGTTCGTGCCCTTCGAGTTCGCGGAGGAGGGCTCGGCGACCCAGCAGTACGTCGACCTCGTGACCGGGAACGGCGGCGACATCAGCCAGCTGGGCCAGCAGGCGACCTCGGCGTTCCTGCTGTGGGCCACCGCCGCCAAGGAGTGCGCCGAGCTGACCAGGGAATGCGTCCTCCAGGAGCTGGCGCAGATCACGAGCTGGGACGCCGGCGGCCTCCATGCCGAGTCCAACCCCGGGGAGAACCTGCCGCCCGAGTGCTCGCTGCTGCTCAAGCTGGACGGCACCGAGTGGGTGCAGGTGTACCCGGAGGAGGAGGGCGAGTTCGCCTGCGACCCCGACGGCGGTTTCGAGCTGTCGGGCCGGGTTGTCGACCAGGCCCAGCTGGACGAGAACCGGGTCTCGACGAAGTACGCCCCATGACGGGCGCGGCAACGGGCAGGGCGTAGGTGGACACCTTCCTCCAGTACACGGTCCTCGGCCTCGTCATCGGGGGCGTCTACGGCATCGCCGCCGCGGGTCTGGTGGTCACCTACACGACCTCGGGCATCTTCAACTTCGCCCACGGGGCCGTGGCCATGCTGTCGGCCTTCACCTACTGGCAGCTGCGCTTCGGCTGGGGGTGGCCGGCGCCCGTTTCCCTGGTCGTCGTGCTCGGCGTGCTGGCGCCGCTGCTCGGCGCCCTGCTGTACGGGGTGGTGATGCGGGGCCTGCGGGGCACGTCCGAGGTCACCCGCATCGTGGTGCCGGTGAGCGTGATGCTGGGGTTCCTGGCCCTGAGCACCTGGGTGTGGGACCCGACCCCCGGCTCGCCCCGGCTGTTCGGCATGTTCTTCGGGGCCTCGAACACCGTGAGCGTGCTGGGCGTGAACCTGGCCTGGCACGAGATCGCCGCCCTGGTCATCGCCGTGGTGGTGGCCTTGGCCCTGCGGCTGGTGCTGTACCGCTCCCGGACCGGGGTGGCCATGCGGGCAGTGGTCGACGACCCCGACCTGCTGGAGCTGAACGCCGGCCGGCCCGAGCGGGTGGCGATGGGGTCGTGGGCGCTGGGTGCGTTCCTGGCCGCCCTGGCCGGGGTGTTGATCACCCCCATCCAGGGCTCCGCCATGAGCGCCAACGCGCTGACCCTGCTGGTGATCGACGCCTTCGCCGCCGCCATGTTCGGGCGCCTGCGCAGCGTGCCCCGCACCTTCGTCGGGGCGCTGGTGCTGGGCCTGGCCGGGAGCTACGTCATCGGCTACTTCCCGTCGGAGCGCTGGACCTGGGCCGGCAACTTCCGGCTGTCGCTGCCGATGATCGCCCTGTTCGTGGTGCTGCTGTTCCTGCCCCAGGACCGGCTGCGGGGCACCACGGTGGCCCGCACCCGCGAGCGGTTCCGGCTGCCGTCGATCCGCAGCGCGGTGATCGCGGCGGTGGCGCTGGTGGCGGGGATGTGGCTGCTGCGCTCGATCCTGGCCCCCACCGCCGTCAACGACCTGGCCTTCGCCATGACCGCCTCGGTCATCGCCCTGTCGCTGGTGCTGCTCACCGGCTACGCGGGCGAGATC
>DASSUD010000253.1:0-5479 GCA_035707385.1 Acidimicrobiales bacterium | reverse complement strand
CAGCAACGTGCTCACCATCCCCGACTTCGCCACCTTCCTCGGGGTGATGATCGGGCTCGGCGTCGGCATCGACTACGCGCTGCTGATCGTCACCCGCTACCGCGAGCAGCTGCACGCCGGGCACACCGTGCGCGAGTCCGTGGGCATCGCCCTCGACACGGCCGGTCGCTCGGTGCTCTTCGCCGGCACGACCGTCGTCATCTCGCTGCTGGGCATGCTGCTCATGGGCGTGACGTTCGTGCAGGGCCTGGCCGTGGGTGCCTCCGCGGTGGTGGCGGTGACCGTCGTGGCCTCGCTGACCCTGCTCCCCGCCCTCATCGGCTTCGCCGGCGAGCGCGTCGAGCGCACCCGCTGGCGGGGGCTGATCGCCGCCGGGCTGGTCGCCATCGCCCTCGTGGGCGTCGGGCTGGAGTTCAGCCCGCTGATGGTCGGGCTGCCGCTGGCGGCCATCGTGCTCGTCGCCGGCATCTTCGTCGCCCCGCTCAAGCGTGAGGTCCCCCGCCGGCCACCCAAGCCCCGCCGCGAGACGGCCGCCTACCGCTGGAGCCGAGTCATCCAGCACCGGCCGTGGCCGGCCGCCCTGGCGGGCGTGGTGGTGCTGGTCGTCCTGGCCATCCCCGTGCTCGGCCTCCGCCTCGGGTTCTCCGACGAGTCCAACTTCGCCGACGACACCACGACCAAGCAGGCCTACGACCTGCTGGTCGAGGGGTTCGGGCCCGGCTTCAACGGCCCGCTGATGCTGGCCGCCGAGATGCCCGAGGGCACCGATCTGTCCGATCTCGACTCCGTGCGCCAAGCGCTGGACGCCGACCCCGGCGTCGAGTCCGTGTCGGAGCCCCGGCCCAACGACCCCGACGATCCCGCCGCGGTGGTCTGGCAGGTCGTGCCGACCAGCTCCCCGCAGGACGAGGCCACCACCGAGCTGGTCGACCGGCTGCGGAACGACGTCATCCCCCCCGTCGAGGACGCCACCGGCACCGATATCAAGGTGACCGGCAACGTGGCCGTCAGCCTCGACTTCTCCGACTACCTGGCCGAGCGGCTGCCGTACTTCTTCGTGGCCGTGCTGTCGCTGTCGTTCCTGCTGCTGATGGTGGTGTTCCGGTCGCTGCTGGTCCCGGTCAAGGCCGTGATCATGAACCTGCTGTCGATCAGCGCGGCCTACGGCATCGTCGTGGCCCTGTTCCAGTGGGGCTGGCTGTCCGACATCACCGGCGTGCAGCCGGCGCCCATCGAGCCGTGGGTCCCGATGATGCTGTTCGCCATCGTGTTCGGGCTGTCCATGGACTACGAGGTGTTCCTCCTGTCCCGGGTGCGGGAGGAGTGGAAGCGCACCGGCGACAGCCGCACGTCGGTGGCCGACGGCCTGGCCTCCACCGCCAAGGTCATCACGGCGGCGGCCGCCATCATGGTGTTCGTCTTCGGCAGCTTCCTGCTCGAGCGGGACCGCACGGTCAAGCTCATGGGCACCGGCCTGGCCACGGCCATCCTGCTGGACGCCACCATCGTCCGCATGCTGCTGGTGCCCGCCACCATGGAGCTGCTGGGCGACCGTAACTGGTGGCTCCCCCGCTGGCTGGACCGCATCCTGCCCGATGTCGACGTCGAGGGTCACGCCGAGCCCACGCCCGACGACGAGGCCGTCGAGGGCCGGGAGCCGGTGCCCGCCGGCCGCAGCTGACGCGTGCGAAGCTGTCACCGGCGGCGTCGCCTGAGAGGGGTGAATGGTGGACGCAACCGGTGACAGCACGCAGGCGGCTGCGGACGTCATCGTCGACGACGCGACGGTGGCGGCCTTCCGCCAGGACGGCTACGTGGTCGTCAACGGTCTGATCGGCGGGGACGAGCTCGAACGGCTCGCCCCCGCCGTCGCCGCCGCCGTGGCCCGCCGCAAGGCGGGCGACGCCCGGTCGCTGGGCGAGAAGAGCCGCTACGAGCAGTCGTTCCTGCAGTGCCAGAACCTGTGGGAGGACAGCGAGGACGTCCGGCCGCTCACCTTCCACCCCCGCGTGGGGGCGGCGGCCGCCGCCCTGCTGGAGGCGGACGCCGTGCGACTGTGGCACGACCAGGCGCTGTTCAAGGAGCCGGGCGGGCGGGAGACCGACCCCCACCAGGACCAGCCCTACTGGCCGATCGCCGAGGCCCGCACGATCACGGCCTGGATCCCCCTGCACGACGTCACCCTGGACGGGGGCTGCATGGGCTACGTGCCGGGCTCGCACGCCATCGGGTTGCGGCGCTTCGTCGACATCTTCTCGGGCGAGCCCGAGGACCTGATGGACGACCCCGCCCTGGCCGACCGCCAGCCCGTGTTCGTCGAGGTGGCACGCGGATCGGTGGCCTTCCACCACGGCCTCACCGCCCATCTGGCCCGCCCCAACCGCACCGGCGGCGTGCGCCAGGTCCACACAGTGATCTACTTCGCCGACGGCTGCACCCGCACCCCGTCCGGCCAGCACCCGGCGGTCGACCGGGCGGGCATCCGGCCCGGCGAGCCGATCCGCAGCGACGTGACGCCCGTGGTGTGGCCCCGCGACCCGGCCGAGCCGATCACCACTCCCCCGCCCATCGTGGGGGCGAGGACCCTGCGCCGCCTCGGCATCCTCCCCCAGGCCACCTGACGGCCCGGACCCGCGCCAGCTAGACCGCCGCTGCGACGTCGACGTCGACCGGGCAGCCCTCGGTGCAGTCCGCCGGGTCGCACCGGCGGCAGAGCGAGTGGTCGCCGCCGGACCGGGCGGCCAGGCCCGAGAGCAGGCTGTCGACCAGGGTGCCGAGCACCGCCCGGGCACCGGGGTCGAGGACGGCGAGCGCGGTGTCCAGCACCCGGTTGCGGGCGTCCAGCACCCGGCGGCGGCTGCGCCGGCCGTCGGCCGTCAGCCACAGCTCGACCGTGCGGCGGTCGCCGGCCGAGCCCCGGCGCTCCACCAGGCCCGCGCCCACCAGGCGGTCGACCGTGCGCACGGCCCCCGAGTGGCTCACCCGAAGCATGGCCGCCAGGTCCTCCACCCGCAGGCCCGGGGCGTGGCCGATGGTCAGGAGGGCGTCGGGGGCCACGCCGGTGAAGCCCGAGGCGGCCTCGACCGCGTCGCGCACCCGGTCCTCCAACCCGGTCACGAGGGCGCACAGGCGGTGGAGCTGATCGGCCACGGGTAAATCGTATGACTCGATCACACACCTTCGCTACCGTGACCTCATGGACGAAGCGCCCTCCCCCTTCTCCGTGCGCGTCGCCACATTCCTGTCGGCCGAGGCTCTCAGCGCCGTCGGCTCGTGGGCGACGATCATCGCCATCTGGGGCTATGCGGCCTACGAGTACGACGCCTCGGCCGCCGACGTGTCCCTGTTCGGGCTGGCGTTCGCCCTGCCGGGCGTGCTGCTCGGCCCGCTCACCGGCACGGTCGTCGACCGCGTCGGCCCCAAGGCGACGCTGGCGGCGGCCAAGGCCGTCGGCGTGTTGGCCTCGCTCGCCCTCCTGACGGCCGACAGCTTCCACGCCCTGGCCCTGCTCAGCGCCCTCCACGGCGCCACCATGGCCTTCTCGCTGCCGGCCCTCCAGTCGATGCCGCCCCGGTTGGTGGCCGACCACCACCTGGCCCGCACCAACGCGCTGGTGTCCCTGACCGACGAGATGGCCATCGTGCTCGGGCCGGCCGCCGGGGGTGTCGCCATCGCCGCCTTCGGCTTCCGGGGGGCGTTCGTGTTCGACGCCCTCACCTACGCGGTCGGCCTCGTGATCCTGCCCCTGGTGCGGGTGCGGCCCATCGCCGGCAGCACCGCCGGCGGTGAGGAGGAGCCGCCCGTGCGGCTGCGCGACGCCCTGGCCGGCTGGCGGCTCATCGCCCGGGCTCCGCTGCTGCGGCGCACCGTGGCGTGCACCTTCGCCGTCCACCTGCTGTACGGCATGGCGCTGCTGTGCGAGCCCCTGTACGTGCGGGACACGCTCGGCCGGTCGGAGGAGATCTTCGCCGCGCTGCAGACGGCGTTCGGCGTGTGCCTGGTGGGCGGCGGCCTGCTGGCCGCCCGGCTGGGCGAGCGGCTGGCATCGTTCGGGTGGGTCGCGCTCGGCGTGGGCGTGTCGGGCCTGACGGCGGTCGTCTACCTCGGCACCCCCTGGCTCGCCGTCGCCTTCCTCGGCGTGGCCGCTTGGGGCGTGGCCACCGCCCTCATCTCCGGGCCGTCCCGCACGCTGCTGCAGCGGTCGAGCCCCGAGCGGGCCCACGGCCGCGTGCTGTCGGCCGACATGGTGGCGGCGAGCAGCGCCGAGCTGGCGGGCGTGGGGCTGGCGGGCGGCCTCGTGAGCGTCCTCGGCGTCCCGTGGTCGGTGACGCTGGTGGGACTGTCGGTCGCCGCCTGGACCGCCCGGGTGGCGACCGCCGAGCGGCGAGAGGCTCGCCGGCCGGCGCCGGAGCGCCTCGAGGCGGCGCCCCAGCCGGCGGCCTGAACTTGATCCTGACGTCGGTTTCAGATTAATTTACCCCCGCGTCAGTACTGCACGGATGGCGGCTTCCGTGTCCACGTGAGGGGGAACCACATGAAACGACTCCGACGGGGCCGCGCCGCGGTCGTGCTCCTGGCCGCCCTGGTGCTCGTGATTTCCGGGGCCGGGGCCAGCTCCGCCCAGGAGGACGACCACGACCACCCCACCCCGCCGCCGTCCACCACGCCCACCACACTGACCCCGGGACCGCCGCCCCCCGGGCTGCGGACCACCGAGATCACCTACGGGCCGTTCGACATCCCGGGTGCGCCCATGAACCCCGACGGCACCCACGGCCATGCCCACACCGGCAACCGGTTCGTGTCCGGTGTCCGCAAGCCGTGCACCAGCTGCTACATCACGGGGATGCGGGCCGACCTGCGCTACCCGGACGGGCGGCAGGCCAACTGGAGCAACGACGCCCAGCTCCACCACATGGTGCTGATCAACTCGTCCCGGCGGGACGTCACCTGCGGCACGGGCCAGCGCTTCTTCGCATCCGGCGACGAGCGCACGGTGGTGCCCACGGTCGGCAACTTCGGCTACCGGGTGGGGCTGTTCGACCGCTGGACGCTGCTCTACGAGCTCGCCAACCACAGGGACACGCCCAAGGACGTGGTCATCACGGTCACGTTCGAGTGGGTCCCCCGTTCGACCGGCAACATGACCGAGCTGACCCCGGTGTGGCTCGACCTCGAGCAGTGCGGCGACTCCGAGGTGTCGCTCCCGGCCGGGTCCAGCAGCCGCGTCTACACCTGGACCGCCAACCGCTCGGGCCGGCTGATGCACCTGCACGGCCACGTCCACGACGGCGGCGTCAACGTCACCGTCGACAACGCCAGCACCGGCCGGCGGCTGTGCGACTCGCGGGCGGGGTACGGCGAGAGCCCGGCGTACATCGGCCACCACGGCGAGCCCCACATCTCGTCGATGTCGATCTGCATGGGCAACCGCGGCGCGCCGATCGACACCATCAGGACCGGCAACCGGATACGCCTC
>DASSUD010000252.1:0-6282 GCA_035707385.1 Acidimicrobiales bacterium | reverse complement strand
TCCCGCTTGGTCGGGAAGTAGTGGAACAGCAGGCCCCTGCTGATGCCGGCCTCGGCGGCGATGTCGTCGATCGCGACCTTGTCGAGGGGCCGGGTGCTCAGCATCCTCAGGCCCAGGCCGACCAGCTGCGCCCGGCGGGCTTCGGGGTCGAGACGCGTTCTCGGGGAGTTCGCCACGCCCACGATCCTATTGACGAGTGGTCAACATGGTGTGAAATGATTGTTGAACAACGCTCAACACGGGGTGCGGAATGGGAAGACGCACTGACTTCGAGCTGGCTGGGGCACGAGCGCTGGTCACGGGGGCCGGAAGTGGGATCGGGCGCGCCATCGCCGTCGAGCTGGCCCGCAAGGGGTCGCACGTCCTGGCGGTCGACGTCCACGGCGACACCGCCGAGAAGACCGCGCTGGCCTGCACCGAGGTGGGCCCCGAGGCCCACGGCCTGGCCTGCGACGTGACCGACCTGGCGGCCGTGCACCGCCTGGCCGACGCGGTGGCGGCCGACCACGGACCGCTCGACGTGCTTGTCAACAACGCGGGCGTCGGCATGTCGGGCCGCCTCAACGACATGACCGTCGACGACTGGCGCTGGATCCGCAGCGTCAACCTCGACGGCATCGTCCACTGCTGCCACACGTTCGGCCCCACCCTGGTCGAGCGGGGCCGCGGCCACGTCGTCAACGTCGCCTCGGCCCTCGCCTACACGATGCGGGCCACCGAGCCCGCCTACGTCACCACCAAGGCCGCCGTCCTGGCCCTGACCCGGTGCCTGCGGGCCGACTGGGCCGCGGCGGGCGTGGGGGTGACCGCGGTGTGCCCGGGGGTCATCAACACCCCGATCATCGAGGCCACCCGGTTCGTGGGCGACGACGGCGAGATGGCGGAGAAGGCGGGCAGGATGTTCCGGCGGGGCCACCCGCCCGAGCTGGTGGCCCGGGACGTCGTGGTCGCCATCCGCATGGACAAGGCCCTCGCGCTGTCGGGGTGGGAGGCCAGGCTCGGCTGGTGGGCCAACCGCTTCCTGCCCGTGCGGTTCCAGCAGCGGATCGCCGCCGTCCCGCTGTGAGGGCGGTCGCGCCCCGCCCCGGCGCCCCGGCCCGGGCCGGGGCCGCTCTCCACGACCTCGGTGTCCCCCGGGGGCGTTCCCTGGTCGTCACCACCGACGACGGCGCCCGCCTGGCGGTGACCGACGCCGGCGATCGCATCACGCTGGGCGGCCCGCCACCGGTCGTGCTGGCCCACTGCTGGACCGGCAGCCGTGCCGTGTGGGCGCCGGTGGCCCGGCGCCTGGTGGCGGCCGGCCACCGGGTCGTGCTGTACGACCAGCGCGGGCACGGTGCCTCGACCACCGGCTCGACCCCGGTGGCGGTCGAGCGCCTGGGCGACGACCTGGCCCGGGTGGTGGAGGCGCTCGACCTGCGGGACGCGGTGGTGGCCGGCCACTCGATGGGCGGGATGAGCGTCATGGCCTGCGCCTGCCGCCACCCCGAGTTGGTCCGCCACCGGGTGCGGCGGATGGTCCTGGTGGCCACGGCGGCCCACGGCCTGGCCGCCGGCGGCCGCGACCGGTTCTGGCGGATGGTGCTGTGGCGCGGCTGGCTCAACCGGCTCATGGTCCGCCCCCGGCTGGGCCGGGTCCTGGTGCGGCCCACGTTCGGGCGGGTGCCCAGCCGGTCCCACGTCGAGGCGACCCGGGCGCTGTTCGTGGCGACGGACCCGGCGGTGCGCCGGGCCTGTGCGGTGGCCATGGGCGAGATGGACCTGCGGGAGGCGCTGGCGGGCGTGGACACGCCGGCCACGGTCCTGCTGGGCCGGCGCGACCAGCTCGTGGTCAACACCCTGACCCGGGCCATCGTGCACCACGTTGCCACCGCCCGGCTGGTGGAGCTTCCGGACGCGGGGCACATGCTCCCGCTCGAGCGCCCCGACGACGTGGCCGCCGCGATCTCCCGCTAGCAGGGCGATCTGGCGTCTCTCACGTCGCACATGCGACGTGAGAGACGCCAAATCGGGGTTGTGCCCGCCGTCCCCTAATCTGACGGCATGTCAGATCCTGCCGTGCTCGTGGACCGCGACGGCCACGTCGTCACCCTCACGCTCAACCGACCCGAGAAGCGCAACGCCTTCAACCCGGAGATGCTGTGCCGGTTGTGCGACGCCTGGGACATGGTCGACGCCGACGACGGGGTGCGGGCGGTGATCCTGACCGGGGCGGGCGGCCACTTCTCGGCCGGCGCCGACCTCGACCGCCTGGTGGGCGCGCTCATGTCCGGCGCGCCGGCGGAGAACGAGTACGAGGAGCGGCTGCGCAACGACGTCGGCCTGATCTACAAGGGCTTCCTCAAGGAGCACCGGCCCGCCACGCCGTTGATCGCGGCGGTGGAGGGCTACTGCTACGCGGGCGGGATCGAGATCCTCCAGGCCATCGACGTCCGGGTGGCGGCCGAGGGCGCGCAGCTGGCGGTCAGCGAGGTGCAGCGGGCGCTGTTCCCCATGGGCGGCTCGACCGTCCGGCTGCCCCGGCAGATCCCGTGGACGGTGGCGATGGAGATGCTCATCACCGGCGACCCCATCTCCGGCCGGCGGGCCTACGAGGTCGGCCTGGTGGGCCACGTCGTCCCCGACGGGACCACGCTCGACCGGGCCCGGGAGCTGGCCGATCGCATCGCCCGCAACGGCCCGCTGGCGGTGCGCAACATCAAGGCCTCGGTGCTGGCCGCGGACGCCGTGCCCGAGGGCGAGGCCTACGCCCGGGAGGTCGAGCTGGGCATGGAGGTCATGGCCTCCACCGACGCCCGCGAGGGGCCGCGGGCGTTCCTCGAGAAGCGGGCGCCCGACTACACCGGGAGCTGACCGGCTCACCGGCGGCGCGCCGGCCGGCTACACCGCCTCGGGCAGGTCGGGCTCCGCGGCGCAGCGGCGCCGGGCCTCCGCGATGAGCGGGGCCTCGCCGGCCGCCAGCCGCAGCGTGGTGAGCAGCGCCACGGCCGCGGGGCCCGCCATGGCCAGATCGACCAGTGACGGCCGGGGCAGGTCCAGCATCTCTCGGGCCCAGCCCGGCAGCAGCCCGACGGCGGCCTGCACCACCACCCGGTGGGCACCGGCCATCGCCGGGTTGGCGCGGCTCGACATCGGCCGGGTCAGGAAGCCGACGGCATCCCGGCACTGCTCGCCCGCCTCCAGCTCCGGCTGCACCCGCCGGAAGTAGGCCCGCACCGCCACCCGGCTGCGGGGGATGCGCTCGCCCCCCAGCCGCTCGGCGATCACCGCCATCTCGTGGACGTAGCGGTCGGCCTGGTCGCCGCGCACCGGGAACGGGTTGTAGCGCTGGTGGGCCTTGAGGAAGTTGGCGACCTCGGTGGTGTGGACCCAGGTGACGAGGTCCGGGTCCGACGCCGAGTAGGGCCGGCCGTCGGGGGCCGTGCCGTGGACCTTGCGGTGGAGGCCCTTGACCAGCTTGATCAGCCGCTCGGCCGTCTCGGTCGAGCCGTAGGTGGTGCCGGTCACGAACGACCCGGTCCGGCTGAGCCGCCCGAGCGGGTCGGACCGGTAGTTCGAGTGGTCCGCCACCCCGGCCATGGCCAGCGGGTGCAGCGTCTGGAGCAGCAGGGCGGCGAGGCCGCCGATGAGCATGGCGGGGTCGGCGTGGACCCGCCAGGTGGCGCTGCCCGGGCCGAACAGCCCCGGGTCGCCGGGCGGGTCGGTGTACTGCTCGAAGGGCAGGCGGTCGACCGACAGGCTGGCGGCGATCGGGGCCATCAGTTGCTGGCGCAGGACGCCGCCGACGACCGGCAGCGCGCCCAGGCTGGGCAGGGAGACCATCGGCCGAGTGTGCAGCGGCGGCTTGACAAGTGTCAAGGCCCCTGGTCGAGCCACTAGCCTCCCGGGGCGTGGCCCCGGTCGTGTCCGATGTCGACCTGCTCGACCTCGCGCTCCACGCCTTCGCCGACCGGGGCTACGACGGCACCTCGGTGCGGGACGTCTGCCGGCGCCTCGGCGTCAGCCACAACCTGGTCCACGAGCGCTTCGGGTCGAAGGAGCTGCTGTGGTACGCCGCCATCGAGCACGGCTTCAGCGCCCTGGCCGCCGAGCTGGCCGCCGCGGCCCAGGAGGCGGAGGGCGACGAGCTCGACCGGCTGCGGGCCATCCTCATCCGCTACGTGGAGGTCACGGCCGAGCGCCCGGCGCTCATCCGCATCATCAACCACGAGGCGGCCCGGCCCGGCGGCCGGCTCGACCACGTCTACGACCAGTACATCCGGCCCGCCCACCAGGTGGCCGACGTCGCCCTCCGCAGCCTGGCCGCGGAGGGCCGGGCCCGGCCGCTGTCCCCGGCGGCGCTGCACTTCCTCGTCGGGCACGGCGCCGGCGGGATCGTCAGCCTCCCCGCCCTGGCCGGGCGGTTCCCGGGCGGCCAGGCTCCGGGGGGCGACCTCACCGCGGTGGCCCGCGAGGCGGTGGACGTGGTGCTGCGGGGCATCGTGCTCTAATCGCGCCATGACACCGACCGAGCCCGGGTACCCCGACCTCGCCGAGCACGTCTCCGCCATGTCAGACGAGCCGCTCGTCGCGGGCGACACCCCGCTGTCCGTGTGGATGCTGGTCAAGTCCCGTGACAGCGACGGCGACGTCGTGTGGGGCGTCCGCAGCGCCGGGGACCCCCTGTCGTCGGAGGAGCTCCTCGGCGCGCTCACCGGCTTCGCCGAGTCGATCAAGCGGGACCTCGCCTCCGACTGGGAGTAGGGCTCACACGTCGAACGGGTCGCCGCACAGCACGGTCTGGCGGGCGGCGTTCTCCTCGCTGTGGGGCACGGACCAACGCCCCGCGGCCAGGGGGCGCGCGGTCTCGATGGCCTCGACCGGGGCCACACCCACGCAGAACACGGCCCGCCCCGGCTGGTCCGGCAGCGCGTCTCCCCCGCCCTCCGGGGCGGCCGGCGCGTAGGCGAAGGGCAGGGAGACGCTGTCGGTGCCGGCCTTGCTGGCACCCGGCGCCAGGCCGGCGGCGGAGACCGCGTAGTCCTGCACGCCCTCGACGTCGTCGGGCACCGGGAACAGGCGGCGCGACACCTCGACCGTGCCGCCCTCGCCGCCGGTGACGTAGGCGCCCTGCAGCGGCTCGCCCTCGGCCTCGTCGCCCCGCAGGTTGTCGAACACGAGCAGCGGCTCGTCGCCCTCGTTGGTCACCGTCCAGGCGATGCGGACGCCGGCGTCCAGCTCGGTCACCGACACCTCCAGCGACGCGTCGGCCGCGTCGCCCCCCGCCGGCCGGCGATCGCCGCCGGCGGTGCCGCCGTCGCCGCCGTCGTCGCCGCACGCGGCCAGCGTGACGGTCACGGCCAGCACGGCGGCCAGGGCGGCGCGGGCCCCGCTCAGGGCGGCCAGCCGTAGGTTGTGCGGTCGGGCAGGCCCATCTCGCGGCGCAGGCCGTTCTCGGTGTAGGTGAGCGGGTGGTCGGGGTCGACCTGCTCGGGCGTGCCGGGGTCGCCATCGTGGTCGACCGGCAGGCCGACAGCCTGGCGCTCCAGGTTGTTCACCGGCCCGTTCGGCTCGGGGTACGTGCCGTCGATGGCGGTCTCGTAGCCGAAGTCGTACTGGTGGGCCATCTCGTGGAACAGGACGACGACCGGCGGGACCTCCTGCCAGGCGATGTCGGTGGGGTGGGGGGTGTAGGTGCCGCCGTACATCTCTGTGATGGCCCGGCTCTGGTTGATCTCGTTGCTCCGCCACAGGTCGAACGGGGCGCCCTCGTAGCTGGAGTTGCTGTTGTCGGTGCCGGGGTACTCGCGGATGGTGATGGTGTCGCCCTGGTAGGCGATGCCGCCGAGGACCGGCCAGTCGGCCGCGATGGCCTTGGTGTCCTCGTGGATGTCGTCCAGGGCCAGCAGCATGGCCCGGCCCTCGGGCGAGGACCGCAGCATCTCGAGGTCGGCGAGGATCCGCTGCTGGAACCGGGGCGAGCCCTCGATGCGCAGGGCGCTGTCGCCGGGCAGGCCGCTCAGGTCGACGGTCACGGTGGCGGTGGTGGACCGGCCCGTCACGTGGTCGGTGGTGTCGGAGCCGGGCTGGACGTAGGCCCTGTTGGTGCCGTGGTGGTCGGTGATGCGGTCGTCGCCGCCGCCGGCGTAGACGACGTCGTCGCCGCCCTGGCCGTCGAGGCGGTCGCCGCCCCCGCCGCCGGACACGATGTCGGCCTCGGTCCCGCCGAGCACGGTGTCGGCGCCCTGCCCGGCGTCGAGGTAGTCGCGGCCGGACCCGCCCCGCACCGTGTCGTCGCCGTCG
>DASSUD010000251.1:0-32876 GCA_035707385.1 Acidimicrobiales bacterium | reverse complement strand
CGCCGCCGGTCCTGCTCATCGACGAGATCGACCGGGCCGACGACGAGTTCGAGGCGTTCCTGCTGGAGCTGCTGTCCGACTGGGCCGTCACCATCCCCGAGCTGGGCACCGTGCGGGCCACGGTGCCGCCGGTGACCGTGCTCACCTCCAACCGCACCCGGGACGTCCACGACGCCCTCAAGCGCCGGTGCCTCTACCACTGGGTCGACCAGCCGGACGTCGAGCGGGAGGTGGCCATCGTCCGCCTGCGCGCCCCGGAAGTGGCCGGCGACCTGGCCCGCCAGGTGGCGGCGGCGGTGGCCGGCATCCGCGAGCTGGGCCTGTACAAGCCGCCGGGCATCGCCGAGACCATCGACTGGGCCCGGGCCCTGGCGCTGCTGGGGCGCACCACCCTCGATCCCGCCGGCGCGGCCGCCACCCTGGGATCGGTGGTCAAGTACCAGGAGGACGGGCAGCGGGTGCGCGACCACGGCATCGACGCCCTGGTTCGCGAGGCGGTGGCCCGCAGTGCCTGACGCGGGGCTCGACCGCCTGGCCGTCGACCTGGCCGGTGCCCTGCGGCAGGCCGGCGTGCCGGTCCCCACGGGGGCCACGGTCAGCTACGCCCGGGCGCTGGCGGCGGTGGGCTCGTCGCCGTCCGGCGCCTACTGGGCCGGGCGGGCCACGCTCGTGCGCCGGCCGGAGGACATCGCCGCCTACGACCGGGCCTTCGGGACGGTGTTCGGCGGGCAGGTGCCGGCGGCGCCGGCCGTCGTGGCCCGGCCGGTCGAGGTCCGGCTGGACATCGACGAGCCCGACGCGCCCGGCGACGAGGGCGAGCCCGGTCCCGAGCCGGCCGAGGTGCGCACGATGCGGTGGAGCGCGACCGAGGTGCTGCGCCACCGCGACCTGGCGACATGCACGCCCGACGAGCTGGACGAGGCCCACCGGCTCATGGCCGACCTGCGGGTCCACGCCGCGCTGCGCCGCAGCCGCCGGCGGCGGCCCGCGCCCCCGGGCCGGGGCACCCCCGACCTGCGGCGCACCGTGCGCCGGTCCCTCCGCACCGCCGGCGAGGTGGTCCGGCCGGCCGCCACCCAGCCCGGGCGACGGCCGCGCCGGCTGGTGGTGCTCGTCGACGTGAGCGGGTCGATGGAGCCCTACGCCCGGGCCCTCACCCGCTTCGCCCACGCCGCGGTGGCCGCCCGCCGCCGGGGCCAGGTCGAGGTGTTCGCCCTCGGGACCCGGGTCACGCGCATCTCCCGCGAGCTGGCCACCCACGATCCCGACCTGGCGCTGCGCCGGGCCGGCGGGGCGGTGGCGGACTGGGCGGGCGGCACCCGGCTGGGCGACGGCCTGCGGCGGTTCAACGACCGCTGGGGCGTGCGGGGCGTGGCCCGGGGCGCGGTGGTGGTGATCCTGTCCGACGGCTGGGACCGGGGCGACCCCGCGGTCCTCGGCGCCGAGCTGGCCCGGCTGCGGCGGGTGGCCCACCGGCTGGTGTGGGTCAACCCGCTGAAGGCCTCGCCCGGCTACGCACCGCTGGCCCGGGGCATGGCGGCGGCGCTGCCGCACGTGGACGAGTTCGTGGAGGGGCACTCGGTGGCGTCCCTCGAGGCCCTGGCCGAGGTGGTGGGGCGATGAGCGCGAGGAGCCGGACGTGAGGGACCTGCTGGACGACCTGGACCGCTGGCGCAGGCAGGGGGTGGGGGTGGCCATCGCCCGGGTGGTGGACCTCGACGGCTCCGGCCCGCGGCTGCCGGGCGCGGCCATGGCCGTCAACGAGCGGGGCGAGGTCGTCGGCTCGGTGTCGGGTGGTTGTGTCGAGGGCGCCGTGGTCACCGAGGCGCTGGAGGTCCTCAAGACCGGCGAGCGCAAGGTGGTCACGTTCGGCTACAGCGACGACGAGGCGTTCTCGGTCGGGTTGACGTGCGGCGGCACCATCCACCTGTTCCTGGAGCCCCTGGACTGGTGAGCGGCGCCCTGTACGACGAGCTGGCCGCCGCGGTCCGGGCCGACCGGCCGGCGGCGCTGGCCACCGTGATCGCGGGGCCGCGGGCAGGCGCCAAGCTGCTCGTCCGGCCGGGCGCGGCAGCCGTCGGGACCCTGGGCGACCCCGACCTCGACCGGGTGGTGGCCCGCGACGCCCTGGGCGAGCTGGCGGCCGGCACCACCGCCGTGCGCCACTACGGCGAGCACGGCGAGGCCCGCGAGGCGGTGGTGGCCGTGTTCGTGGAGAGCTTCGCCCCGCCGCCCCACATGCTGGTGTTCGGCGCCGTCGACTTCACGGCCGCCCTGGTGCGGGTGGCCAAGGTCCTCGGCTACCGGGTCACGGTGTGCGACGCCCGCGAGGTGTTCGCCACCCGGGCCCGGTTCCCGCAGGCCGACGAGGTGGTGGTCGACTGGCCCGACCGGCTGCTGGGCCGGGTCGGGTCGTCGCTGACCAGCCGGGACGCTGTGTGCGTCCTCACCCACGACGCCAAGTTCGACGTGCCCGCCCTGGTGGCGGCGCTGGGCACCGACGTCGGCTACGTCGGCGCCATGGGCAGCCGGCGCACCCACGCCGACCGGGTGGCCCGCCTGGTGGAGGCCGGGGTGGGGGAGGAGGGCCTGGCCCGCATCCGGGCCCCGATCGGGCTCGACCTGGGGGCGCGCACGCCGGAGGAGACGGCGGTGTCGATCTGCGCCGAGATCATCGCCCAGCGCACCGGGCGGGCCGACGCCCGGCCGCTGCGCGACACCGACGGGCCGATCCACCGGTAGCCGGGTGACAACGGCGGCGATCGTCCTGGCGGCCGGCGGCGGGTCGAGGTTCCGGGAGTCCGGCGGCGACCGCCACAAGCTGCTGGCGCCCTACCTGGGCCGCACGGTGGTGGAGTGGTCGATCGAGGCGGCGGCCGCCGCCCACCTCGACGCCACCTACGTGGTCAGGGGAGCGATCGACCTGCCCGTCCCGCCGCTGGCGAGCGGTGCGGTGAGGTTCGTGCGCAACGACCGCTGGCGGGAGGGCATCGCCACCTCGCTGCAGGCCGGGGTCACCCGGGCCCGCCGCGACGGCCACGCCGCGGTCGTGGTCGGGCTGGGGGACCAGCCGCTGGTGCTGGCGGACGCCTGGCGCCTGGTGGCCCGGGAGACCCGCACGCCGGTGGCCGTAGCGACCTACCAGGGCGTGCGGGGGAACCCCGTGCGCCTGTCGACGCTGGTGTGGCCCCTTCTGCCGCGGGCGGGCGACGAGGGCGCCAAGGTGGTGATGCGGCGCAGGCCCGACCTGGTCACGGAAGTACCGTGTCCTGGTCGCTCCGCCGACATCGATACGGTGGACGATCTCCGCGAGTGGAGCTGACGAGGTGAGGGCATGGAGCTGACGAACGAGTTCACGGTAGGGGTGCCGGTCGAGCGGGCCTGGGAGGTGCTCACCGACGTCGAGCTCATCGCCCCCTGCATGCCGGGCGCCCAGTTGCAGGAGATCGAGGGCGACGAGTACCGGGGCGTCGTGAAGGTCAAGGTCGGCCCGATCACGGCCCAGTACAAGGGCGCGGCCCGCTTCCTCGACAAGGACGAGGCGGCCCACCGGGTCGTGCTGCGGGCCGAGGGCCGCGAGACGCGGGGGCAGGGCAACGCCAACGCCACCATCACGGCCACCATGGCTCCCGACGGTGGCGGCACGACGGTGGCGGTGGTGACCGACCTCACGGTCACGGGCCGGGTCGCCCAGTTCGGCCGGGGCGTGCTGGCCGACGTGTCGTCCAAGCTGCTCGGCCAGTTCGTCGACTGCCTGGAGGGCAAGCTGGCCGAGGGGGCGACCGAGGGCGGCGCCGCGTCCGGCGCGGCGGCCGCGACGCCGGCCGCCGTGGGCGGCCCCACCGACATCGCCAGCGAGGGCGCCGCCGCCACGGCCAAGCTGGAAACCGCCGCGGCCGCGGCGGCGGCTGCGGCCCCGTCCACGGACGGGGGCGAGCCGTCGTCCGACGCCCGCCTCAACGGCACGTCGGGCCCGGCGGTCAAGGTGGTCGACAGCCCGGAGGCCGAGCCGGTCGACCTGCTCGAAGCCGCCGGCGCCCCCGTGGCCAAGCGCCTCGCCCCGGCGGTCGTGGGCCTCACGGTCCTGTGGCTGCTGAGCATCTTCCTCCGCCGGCGCCGCCGCAGCCGCCGCAACCGCTGAACTGCGGATCTGGCGGCACATACGCCGACCACACGGCGCATACGCCGCCAGATCGCCGATTGGGGACGACGCCGGCACCGGCTACAGTGTTCCGCCTGCCCGGCGTGCCGGGCGGCCACGTCGGAGTGGCGGAATTGGCAGACGCGCTAGGTTGAGGGCCTAGTGCCCGTAAAGGGCGTGGGGGTTCAAGTCCCCCCTCCGACACCAACCCCGAGCACACGCCACCAGCGCCGATCTGCACTCTTCCGTCCGGGTGGTACGTGAGGTTCACGCCCAGTTCGTCGTAGATCGCGCGTTTGTCCGCGGGGTCGGCGTTGGCTAGGACGGCGACGATGTCTTTGAGCTGGCGGACGAGGGCCTTGATCTCGCCCCTTGTGAGTGTGCCGGCGACCGGCTTGCCGCGGCTGCCGGCCCACCCGTCGCTCGACTGATCGCCGCAGGGCTCCCCGATCGGGCCACCGAAACTGCCCCTTGGGACGCATGTCGGTACGTTGCGTGGGGCCCGTGGGCCTGCGAGTGTCAGGCGGGGGGTATGCGGCACGGCCGTGCGGGTCGACACCCGGAGCGCGGCCCGAGACGCGGGGGTGGCCGTGCGCCACACCGATGCCGACACCGCGCCGGGGGCGGGCAAGGACCAGAGGAACGCCAGCCCGGCTGCCGGTCGGGGAGCGACGGACGCGGCGACGGCCCGGGTCGGCCGTGCAGGACCGCTGCTCAGGCCGGCGACCCTGCTCGGCCTCCAGCGGACCGCGGGCAACCGGGCGGTGGGCTCGGTGCTCTCGCGCGTCGGCGCGGCACCCGTCCAGCGTCAGGCGTTTCCGCCGGGCACCGATCCGGCGCTGGTCAGCAAGCTCGATGCCCTGGTCGACCGGGTGGCCGGGGAGATAGGCGCGTACTCCACCTTCCGCAACGCGCCGCTCGACGGCGCGGCGCTGCCCGGCCGGTCGGTGATCTCGGCTGTGAGCCGCTTCCAGGACGGCCAGCTGCTCGAGCCGTGGATGACCGGCTACGCCCGCCACCGGCTCGGGCCCGCGAACCTCAAGCGCCTCCAGGAGATGATCAGCATGAACGGCGTCGGCTTCCCGGACTTCGACGTGCTGTTCGGCGTTGCGTTCCAGGACCCGGGCCACGCCTACACGTGCGAGCTGAAGGCGGCCACGAGCATCATCGACAAGGCGATCAGCAAGGTCACTCCCATCGTGACGATCAACTACTCCAACGCGTTCGGCTGGCACTGGAAGCGCGACTACCGGCTGGCCGGCGCCGAACTCACGGTCAAGGGCAGCGTGAAACCGGAGATCGACCCCAAGACCGGCAAGATCAAGCCGGAGTTCCAGGCCGGCCCGAAGGCCGGGCCGATCACCCTCGACATCACGGGGAAGGCGAAGGCCGACCCGACGCCTATCCGCTACTGGGGCGGCAACAACTTCGGCGGCGTCGTCGCCGTGGCCAAGACAGCCGGCAAGTTCAAGTTCGGGCCAGCAGGCGGTGAGCTCGGCGGGATAACCGCGATCACCTTCGGTGGCGGGCCCTTCGGGACGATCAGCTTCCCCTTCTTCACCAAGCCGGGCGTCAAGATCGGGGGCCGGCCCGGCGCCAGCGTCGAGGTGGGGATCGGCATGGGGGTGGGGCACGCCTCCGGGGTCGGGGATACGGTGATCGACAAGCCGCCGGAGCTCGTCGAGGTGCTCACCGCCACGCCGTCCTTCTACACGCTGACGGCCAACATCGGCCCGTTCGAGACCGGGTCGTTCGTGCCGCCTCCGTCCGCGTTGGGAACCCTCCGGGAGCTCAAGGCCACCCTCGAAGCCTGGAAGGCGAGGGTTCTCGACCCCCAGGCCGAGGAGCTGCGCCGCAAGGGGGTCGACCCGGATCAGAACTACCGTCTCGACTTCTACCTGACCGGCACCACCAGCCGGGCCTGGCGGGGCGCGTCGACCGAGAAGCGGCGCCTCGAGAGGAACGTTGCGCTCGGCGCCGAGCGGGCCACGGCCGTCGCCGCCGACGTCGTGTCGGTCTTCGCGGGCCAGGTGCGACGCACGACCGCGGAGTCGGGAGGGACGTCGACGCGGGGGCTCGGGTCGGACGATCGACCGGCCGAGAGCCTGACCGACGAGGAGGCAGAGCGCGTCTACCAGGCCGAGCGGGCGGAGGCGATGAAGCTCACCGATCCCGAGGAGCGTCGGACGCGGCTCGAGGCCGCCGAGCACAACTTCGGGCGGGGGAGCGACCAGCCGTACGGGCGCCGCGTCCACGTCATGGTGCGGTGGAACGGCTTCCTGATCATCCGCTCGCTGGCCCCCGCGCCGGCCGCGGTGCCGACTACAGCGCCGTGATGGCCTTGAAGGCCTCGCCCTGCTCGACGCCGCCGAGCGCCCCGTGCTTGCAGACCCGGGCGCCGAGGCGGGCGATGAACCGAGCGTTCACCACGTAGCCGTCGCCGGCCCGCGCTTCGGTGACCCGGCTGTTCGTGAAGGCGCGGTCCCCGAGGTCGAGGTCGCGCTCGCTGTCGAGCGGGCCGGCCGCGGTGAGGTCACCCGGTCCGAAGTCGTAGACGTCCAGCTCGTGGTCGGCGGCGGTGTCCCCGTCGTCGAAGCGTTCCCGGTTGCCGGCGATCGCGAGCTGGGAGGCGTTGGGCCCGATGTACGTGCAGCCGAACTCGGGCACCACGTTGCCGACGCGCTCGCGGGTCCGAGCTGGGTGAGCGTCATCGTCAGGCCGAGCTGGCCGGACGTCCCCGGCCGCCGGGCACTCGTCGGTGAACGTGCCTGCCTCGTCGTCGTCGGCCGCCTCCGTGGCCAGCGGGGTCGTCGTCGCCGCGGCCGCCCGGTCTGCCCGCCTTGGCGGCATCGCCGCCCCCGGTCCCCCCGCCGGCATCCGAGCCGCAGGCGGCGGGCACCGCCGTCGCCGCCGCCAGCATCAGTCCCACAGCCCTGTGCATCGAGCACCTCCGTCGCTCGATACCCCCACGACCCCGGGGAGGGGCCGCCGCTGTGCCGCCACGCTCCCGGCCGGCGTCCTCCGGCGGGGGTCGGCCCCGGCGGCGCTCTCGCGACTGAGTGCGGCCGGAGGTGTCGAATTCGGCGACGGTGCTGCGTCCTCGAGGTGAGGCCGCCTGAGGGCGGCGAGTCCACCCGACAGAGGAGGAGCCATGATCCCGACCCCGACATCGACCCTGACGACGTCCTCGAACCCGACCTGGCAACGACGCGGACTCACCGGCCTGTGCTGGCTGCTGGCGCTCAGCTTCGTCGCCGGCGCCGTGGCGAAGTTCGCCCCCGGCGAGACCTTCGCCGGTGCGCCGTACTCGGAGCAGTTCGCCGACTGGGGCTACCCGTCCTGGTTCCGCTTCGTGGTCGGCTCGGGCGAGGTCGTGGGTGTCGTGCTGCTGCTCGTCCCGCGGCGCCGGTTCCTGGGCGCTGCGCTGCTGGGCGTGATCCTGGTCGGCGCGATCGTGACCCACATCGTCAACCAGGACCCGCTGAGCGAGGCCGTGATGGCCCCGACCTGCCTCGCCCTGGTCGGCATCGTGGCGTACGCGAGCCGGCCGGCGGACTGGCACCAGCCGCTGCCGGCCCCTCGTGACGGACATCGCCACCAGAGCCGACCGGTGTGAGTCCGCGCCGGGCTATGAGCCTGCGCGTTCGTTCGCCGGATCAGCTGCGGGTCGGCGTCGGCGCGCCGCTCGGTGCTCGATGGCCGTCCGGACGTCCTCCGGCGGCCAGGCGTTCCGGATCGTCACGTTCCAGTCGCCGGGCCGTGCACCGAGGATCGCTTGCGCCATCTCGCGCGCCGCGGCTGACGGGTCCGATGACGTGGGGTGGAGTGTGACCACCAGTTGGCCCTCCGGACCGACGAAGTCGACGTCGAACGCCCCGTCGACGTGCCAGCTCGGTGCCACCCATCCCCGCCAGTAGCCGAGGCCGGTGAGCTGATCGTCGGCTCGGTCGAGATGGTCGCGAAGCAGACGTGCCGTCCGACGAGCAGGCGACTCCCAGGAGCGGTCCGACGAGGCACGATCCAGCTCCCTGGAGTACTGATCTGCATCGAAGGTGATCGACCAGGAGCCGAAGCTGGTACCCCCGGTCGGCTCCGCGTCGACGAGCGGACGCTCGAACACCCCGGTGAAGCCTCGGAAGTCGGACCAGACGACCCTGTTCCCGCGGCGTTCGATCACCAGCGCCACGCACGCGCACCCGGGTTGCCCACAGCCACCACAGCGGTACACCGCGACGCGCCGGGGTGGGTCCCGTGGCACCAGAGCTCCCGAGTCGAGGATCTCCTCCGCGTCGAAGCCGATGAAGCCTCCCTGCAGGGTGCCGAGCCGATCTTGATCGTCGATCAGGATGGAGACGATCGGATGGTTCGGCCTGCCGTCGTCCTCGTCGATCCGGAGAGTCAGTGTCGACACGGAGCCGTCGCCGGGCGGCCGGTCGTCGACGCGGATCATCCTGCGGCCTCCTGCGAGGTTCGCTCCCACACCGCCCACCACTCGTCGAAGCCGACGTCACCCCGCCGGACCGCGCACCGGCCGCCGCCTCGCGAGCCGACTTCGACGAGGAGGATCGTCGAGCGGGGGAGCGGCGGTAGTTCCATCAGAGGATCCTGCACCAACGAGGCGGGCGGCGGACGGCAAGGTTCCTCGCTGGGCACGGTGGCGGTGATCGGGCGCGAGGCCGCCGAATCGGGCCGAGACGGCCCGATGCGGGCCGCGCCCCGCGGTCTTTGCCGCAGGCATTCGTCGAGCTCGACAAGGTGTTCAAAGCCGTCGACCGAGAAGTCAACGCCCTCGGCAACACGTGCACCGTCTGGGTCGGGCTCAACGAGCAGTGGGACGCGCCATTCGGCCCCCGGATCTACAACGACATCGACGCCGCCGCGTTCCTGCGCCCCGCCCACCCGAACCTCCACTACGCGGACTACGACGAGTTCGTGCGCGACAACGCCACATCAGTGGTCCGGGCCTCGTCGGAGGACCTTCGGCCCTGGTGGCCGACCCTCGGGGCGGCGACGCTGGGACACGGACGGAACGCGGATCGTCAGGGCCGACCCGTTCCTTCTGTCGAGCCCTGGCCGATCGGAGGTGCCATCGTGGCGACAGCGGAGACACCGTTCACCGACATCCTCGTGCCCCTCGACGGGTCCGCGGCTGCTGAGCGGGCACTTGGCCCTGCCCTCGCCCTCGCCAGCCGCACCGGCGTCCCCCTGCGTGCCCTGCGGCGCGCCCTGTCCGACGACAAGGAGGAGGCCTGCGAGTACCTGGCCGCCATCGCCGACCGCTGCGCACCCACGCTCGACCTCGACACCCAGGTCGTGGACCGTGAGAGCGTCCCCGACGCCATCCTCGACGGGCTCGCGCCGGGCACCCTCGTCTGCATGTCCTCACACGGGCACGGCGGCATCGCCCGGGCGGTCATGGGCAGCATCGCCGAAGCACTGCTCCGCTCTCTCGACCGACCCGCGCTGGTGGTCGGCCCGCACCTGGACCAGGGCGCCACGTTCACCGGCCGGGTGGTGGCCTGCATCGACGGCTCCCACGAGTCGCACCGCACGCTGGCACCCGCGCACGCGTGGGCCGCCTCGCTCGGCCTCCGGCTGTGGCTGATGGAGGTCGTCGAGCCGGGGGTGGTGCCGGACTGGGCCGCGCACGATGACGTGGTCGAATCGTCGCACGTCGCGGCACTCGCGGCGGAGCTCGACGGCGTCGAGGGCTGGGACGTCCTCCACGACACGGACCCGGCCCGCGCCCTGGCCGCCATGGCGGCATCGCCCTCGACAGCCACTGCCCTGCTGGTGGTGGCCACCCACGGCCGCACCGGGTGGGACCGCTTGCGGCTCGGCAGCGTCACCACCGCTACGGTCCACGCCGCCACCGTGCCGGTGCTCGTCGTCCCCGCCGGTCCACCCGCCGCCGCCGGCGCGTCGGGTTGAGCGCCACGCGTGGCGTCCGATCCCGAACGGCGGCCACGAGAACGGACCGACCTCCCAGCCCGCCGACGCCGGGGCATACGAGCCCCGCCGATCGCCGGCTCGCTCACATGGGTGGAGGGTCGTCGATGTAGGCCAGGGCGAGCACATCGCGTCGCGACACGATGCCGACCAGGCGCCCGTCGGTCGCGACGACCGGCAGGCGCTTGTAGCCGGATTCGAGCATGCGCCGGGCCGCGACACGCAACTCGTCGTCGGGTGAGGCGGTGGTGACGGCAGGGGTCATGATCTCCCGGACGGTGGTGCCGGAGGCCTTCCGCACCCAGGCCGGGTCGCGATTGCGCTGGTGATCGGCGATGAGAACCAAGGGCCGGCGCCGCTCCGGCCCGTACGCCTCGCGGCTCAGCAGGTCGGCCTCGGTCACGAGGCCCAGCAGGACGCCGTCGGAGTCGACGACGGGAAGGCTGCTGACGTCGTGCGTCAGCAGGCGGTCGACCACCTCGTCGTAGGTGGCGTCCAGCCCGGCTGTGACGACATCGGTGGTCATCACGTCACGCACGTGCACCACGAGAGGCTCCTTCGGTCCGGTTGCTGCATCCGCATCGCGCCGGACCTCAGCCGGCGTGGTGGAGGTGGGGCGCGAAGTGGTCGACGAACCACCCGCGGGCCAGGTCGGCCACCGCGGGCAAGGCACCGGGCTCCTCGAACAGGTGGGTGGCGCCCGGCACGACCTCGATGCGGGTGTCCGGTGCCGCCAGCAGCGCCTGCGCCTGCTGGTTGAGGGCGAGGACGATGTCGTCGTCCCCGCCGACGATGAGCAGTGTCGGCGCGTGCACGTGCGCGAGCCGCCGTCCGGCGAGGTCGGGTCGCCCGCCGCGGGACACGACCGCGGCCACCTCCGTGCGCGGTTCCGCGGCCGCGACGAGCGCGGCGGCGGCCCCGGTGCTTGCCCCGAAGTAGCCCACGGGCAGGCCGTCGAGCTCCGGCTCCTTGCGCAGCCAGGCGGTGACGTCGACCAGCCGGCGGGCGAGCAGGTCGATGTCGAATACGTTGGCCCGGTCGATCTCCTCGGCGGGGGTGAGCAGATCGAACAGCAGCGTCGCCAGCCGGGACCCGTTGAGCATCGCGGCGACATAGCGGTTGCGGGGGCTGTGGCGGCTGCTGCCGCTGCCGTGCGCGAACAGGACGGCACCGATCGGGTGCTCGGGGACCGTCAGGTGCCCGGCCAGGTGCACCGGCCCGGCGGCGATCTCGACGTCCTCGTCGCGCACCGGCGGGTCGGCGGCGGCCGACCGGGGGGAGGGGGCGGCCGCCGCCGGGCCCGCCGCGGCCCGCTCGAGCAGGTCGACGACCTCGTCGTCGGGCGTCTGGGAGAAGTCGGCGTAGAACCGGCCGATGGCGAAGAACGAGGCGTGGGTCTCGAGGCACACCACCTCGTCGGCGACGGCCGACAGCTCGGTGATGGAGTCGGGCGGACCCACCGGGACGGCCAGCACCACGCGGGCGGCGCCCCGCGCCCTGGCCACCTGGCACGCCGCCCGGGCGGTCGAGCCGGTGGCGACCCCGTCGTCGACGACGATCACGGTGCGCCCCGCCAGCGGCGCTGGCGCGCGGTCGCCGCGGAAGCGGCGGGCCCGCCGGTCGAGCTCGGCCCGCTCGCTCGCCTCGACGGCGGCCAGCTCCTCGTCGCTGACCATGGCGAGCCGCATCAGGTCGCGATCGACGATCCGGACCCCGCCCTCGCCGATGGCGCCCATGGCCAGCTCGTGCTGGAACGGAACGCCGAGCTTGCGGACGACGATGACGTCCAGCCGGGCTCCCAGCGCTCGAGCGACCTCGAAGGCGACCGGGACGCCGCCCCGGGGCAGCCCGAGGACCACGACGTCCTCCCCGCGGAAGGGCTCCAGCCGGTCCGCCAAGCGGCGGCCGGCGTCGGATCGATCAGCGAACGGCATCGGCCCACCTCTCACCTGACACGGTGCCGGGAGACCCGCGCGCGCCGGTAGGGCCGATGGTCCCGAGCCCAGCCCTGGCGGCCGTGCCTGAGCGTCCGCGCGCCGTGCGGAGTCGGCTGAGCGTCGGTCGCCCGCAGGTCGTGACCTTGGGCCCTGGTCGGTGATGCTGCGGCTGCGCCAGCGTGAGGTCGTGGTCTCGAGGCCTGGGCGTGGCCTTGCCCTCGGGAGGAGTGACGGTGGTCGAGTTGGCCGAGGACACGTCGTGGCCGTGGCGGATCGATCTGGTGGGCGACATCCGCGTGCCGGGGATCGTGGGCGCGCGGGCGGGCGCGGTCCGGTTCCACCGGGCGCTGGCCGGGGGCGGACAGCAGTGACGCGGCGGGCGGGCAGCCTCGGGTCGAGGGTGCGGGAGTCAGCACAGCTCGTGCTGCTGGGCGTGGTCGCTGCAGGTGTCGCGAGTGGGCTCGTGGCCTGGGCAGTGGGCTGGCCCGAGGCGGCAAACGCGCTGTGGGCGGCGGTGACGGCCGTGGTGCTGCTGACCGAGCTGGGCGGAACCCTGCGGCACCTGCGCCGGGGCCGGGTCGGGGTCGACGTCGTCGCGCTGCTCGCCCTCGCCGGGGCCCTGGCCCTGAGGGAACTGCTGGCAGGGGCGATCATCGCTCTGATGGTCACCACGGGCGATGCGCTCGAGCAGTTCGCGCGTGGCCGGGCCCGGCGAGAGCTGTCGGCGCTGATGTCGGCCGCGCCCACGGTGGCGCACCGGGTCGGCGAGGGCCTGGCCACCGTCCCGGTCGGTGAGGTTCGGGCGGGCGAGGTGCTGCTGGTTCGCCCGGGAGAGGTGGTGCCCGTGGACGGCACCGTCGACGGTGAGCCGGCCACCGTCGAGGAGTCCGCCCTGACCGGGGAGCCCCTGCCCGTCGTGCGTGGACCCGGCGAGCTGGTGCAGAGCGGCTCGGTCAACGCCGGTGGCGCGTTCCGGATGCGCGCCCGGGCCACGGCGGAGCAGAGCGCGTACGCGGGGATCGTGCACATGGTGTCGGCGGCGACGGCCGAGCGGGCACCGTTCGTGCGTCTGGCTGACCGGTATGCGCTCGTGTTCGTCCCGGTGACCGTGGTGGTGGCCGGCACGGCGTGGCTCGCGTCCGGCAGCGCCGTGCGGGCACTGGCCGTGCTGGTGGTGGCTACGCCATGTCCGCTGGTGCTGGCAGCACCGGTGGCGCTCGTGTCGGGCATCTCCCGGGCGGCCCGGGCCGGCGTCGTGGTGAAGGACGGGACGTCGCTGGAGGCGCTGGCCGCGGTGACGAGTGTGTTGTTCGACAAGACGGGGACGCTCACCGCCGGGCGGCCGCGGGTCAGCGGGGTCGTCGCCGCTCCCGGCGAAGACGCTGCCGAAGGCCTGCAGCTGGGCGCGAGCCTCGAGCAGGCATCGCCGCACGTGCTGGCGGCCGCCATCGTCGCCGAAGCGGCGGCCCGAGGCCTTCCGCTGGCCGAGCCCACCCAGGTTACCGAGCTTGCCGGGGCCGGCATCGAGGGCGTGGTCGACGGCCGCAAGGTCGTGGTCGGTTCGGATGCCCATGTCGCGGGAGCCTCGGCACCGCCCTGGGTGCGCCAGGCCATCCGGCGGGCCCGCCGGGAGGGGCACAGCACCGTGTTCGTCGGGATCGACGGGACTCCGGCGGCCGCCGTGCTGCTGACCGACGAGGTCCGCACCGACACGCCACGGGCACTGCGGGGACTGCGCCGGGCCGGTGCCGAGCGGCTCGTCATGGTCACCGGGGACCATGCCAACGTGGCCGAGCCGGTCGCGTTCGCGCTCGGTCTCGACGGCGTGTTCGCGGACTGCTCGCCGGAGGAGAAGCTCGCCGTCGTGCGCAGCGAATCGGCCGGGGCATCCACCACGGCCATGGTGGGTGACGGCATCAACGATGCGCCGGCGTTGGCCGCGGCCGACCTCGGCGTGGCGCTGGGTGCCCGGGGGGCGACCGCGTCGTCCGAGGCCGCCGATGTGGTGCTGGTCGTCGACCGCCTGGATCGGCTGGCCACGGGGATGCGGGTCGCCCGCAGGGCCCGGGGCATCGCCCGGCAGAGCGTGGTGGTCGGGATGGGGCTGTCCTTCACCGCCATGGGGTTCGCTGCGTTCGGTCTCATCCCACCGGTCGCCGGCGCCATCCTCCAGGAAGGCATCGACGTGGCGGTCATCGTGAACGCGCTGCGGGTGTTGCGGTCGCCGGGGTCGGAGGCCACGTCGGGGCCCATCCCCGAGCAGTGGGCCCGCCAGCTCCACGGCGGCCACGCCGAGCTGCTCCCCCTGCTCGACGAGATCCGCCTGGTCGCCGACCAGCTCGACTCGCTCGGCGCCACCGCGGTCGCGCGTCTCCGGCAGGTCACGGGCGTCGTGCGCCGCGATCTCGTCGGGCACGAGGTCACCGACGAGCGAGACGTCTATCCCGCCGTGGCCGCCCACCTCGGCGGCGCGGACCCCCTGGCCTCGATGAGCCGCACGCACCGTGAGATCTTCCACCTCACGGCGATGCTCGAACGCCTCGTCGACGACATAGGCGATGCCGACCTCACCGAGACCGATCGAGCCGAGGCCCGCCGCATCCTCTACGGGCTCGACGCCGTCCTGCGCCTCCACTTCGCGCAGGAGGAGGAGCTCTACAGCGCCCTCACCTCCGGCGAGGACGCCGCCGCCCCGCGATCGCCGTGCTGAGGTCGGCGCAGTCGGCGCCGCCGCCGCTGGTCCCTCCGAGGACGCCGGGCATGTACGTTCCCTCGATCAGCCGCCGCGGTCGAGGGGGACGACAAGGGCGGGCACCTCGACGTCGTGGACGATGCGGGCCGCGTGGCTGCCGACGAGGGCGCGGAGTGGTCGCGTGCGGCGGTGCGTCCCGAGGACGATCAGCCCGGCGGTGCGGTCGACGAGCCGCAGCACGCCGGCGCGAACGTTGATCGGGTCGTAGACGACGCGGGCGTCGACGTCGGTCCCGGGCTCGACCGTGGCGGCGACGAGCTGCGCGAGGTACGCCTCGGGGTCCTCGGGGCCGCGCGCCCGGCGCATCGGCCGGCTCTCGCGGAACGACGGCGGCACCGGCTCGGCCACGGTCGCGACGACGAGTGGTCGGCTCAGCCGCGCGGCCCACTCGGCGCCCACCCCGACCACGGCCGGGTCGCCCGGCCCGCCGTCCACCGCGACCACGACCGGTGCGTCGCCGGCACACGGCGGCCGGGCTTTAGGGCCGACCAGCATCACCGGCTCGGCCGCGTGGTCGAGCACCCGCCTCGCCACGGAGCCCAGCGCGGCGGCGCTCCGATCCCGTCCCTGGGTCGCGAGGCACGCCAGGCTCGGTTGGTCCAGGTGGGTGGCGGCGACGATGGCCCGCCCCGGGTCGTCGCCCCGGACCACGCCCCAGCTCGCCGCGCCGCAGCGGAGGCGCCCGGCCAGGTCGTCCAGGTAGCGGACGGCGCGCTCGGGCGCGGCGCCGGGGTCCACCACCTCCACGAGATGGAGCGACGCCCGCAGGGCCTCGGCCGCCCACGCGGCGACCGGGACGGCGCGTTCGGAGAACGGCGAGCCGTCGACGGGCACGACGATGCGGTGCAGCGGGCGGTGCCCGACGCCGGCGCGGGCGCCGACCTGCAGTCGCACGTTCGCTGCTTTCCCCGCATGAGTCGCGGTAGCGGGCATGCACACATGATGCGAGCGCCGCGCACCCCGCTTCCAGGGTCGAAGGTAACCGAGCGCGCTCGACCTCTCACGGCGGGACGACGCCGCTGCCCACAAGGGACGTTGGCCCCTGGGACCCGGCGGCGATGTGTGCCTCTATTGAAGGTCGGAGGAGTGGGTGTGTCCCCATTCCCCGAGAGGAGGCAGCCATGGCTCTGATGCGCCGTGAGCGCTTCGACCGCCCGGACCGGTTCCGCTTCGAGATGCCGGACCTGTTCCGCCGGGTCCTCGACTTCGAGTTCGAGCCCGGGTGGGTGCGGGTCGAGGAGTTCGTCGATGACGACACGCTGGTCGTGCGGGCGGAGCTGCCCGACATCGACCCTGACAAGGATGTCGATCTGTCCGTCGCCGGAGGTGTGCTCCACATTCGTGCCCAGCGCGAGGAGAAGACCGAGAAGCGGGAGAAGGACCTGTACCGGTCCGAGTTCCGTTACGGCTCGTTCGTCCGCAACGTCACGCTGCCGGAGGACGTGAAGGACGAGGACATCACCGCGAGCTACAAGGACGGCATCCTCGAGGTCCGTGCCCCCCTGCCGGCAGGGGAGCAGAAGCCGGACGTCACCAAGGTCCCCATCGCCCGTCGGTGACACGTCGGGCGACCGGGCCACCGGGTGAGACCGGACTGGCCCCGTGGCGTGACCCCGGTCGCCCCTCGGGGCCATCCCGCGCGGGCCCGTGCCTTCGGGCCGGGACGCGGCTCGCGACGCTCATGCGGATGGGGTGATGCCAACCCACCGTCGCCGGTGCACCTTCCTGACGGTGGGCGACGTGTCCCGAGGGGGACGAGAGGGCCGATGAAGCCGGAGAACGAGGACCTCCTCCGCAGGCTGGCCGTCATCGACGAGAGCGTCGTGGAGTCGCTGTTCGGATCGGCGTTCGGCGGGCCCGAGCCCGAGGCTCCCGATGCCAAGACGGTCGCGCTGGTGAGGCTGGCCGGCCTCGTCGCACTCGACTCCGGATCGGCGTCGTACCACTGGAGCGTCACGGCCGCTCTGGCGGCCGGCGCCAGCGACGCCGAGGTCGTCGGGGTGCTGGTAGCCCTGACGCCGATCGTGGGCACCGCCCGGGTGGCCGCCGCGGCCCCCGAGGTGGCACTGGCCATCGGCTGTGACCTCGGCCTTCCCGGGTGACACCTGATACGCGCCGCCGGACTTCATCCCGTCGAGGCGATGCGGGGCGCTCGGGCCAGGGATCGGATGGATGCGTGGTCCCGGAGCGACCCGCGCAGGCGGGCGTGACTCGCCGCACCAGCGGCGCGGCGCACACCCGGGACAGGCTGCGGCGCCTCGCCGGGGCAGAGGCGGGCACCGTCGGGCAGTCGCCCGGGGCGCCCTGCGGGGTCGAGCGGTACGGCCTGGACGAGCGGGCCGCCGCGCTGGTTCGGCTGGGTGCCTTGGTGGCGCTGCACGCCGCACCCGCGTCCTACCGCGGAGGTGTCGAGCACGCGCTCGCCGCCGGGGCGAGCGTCGACGACGTGGTGGCGACCCTGACGATCGTGGCCCGGACCGTCGGCCTCGCACGCGTCGTCGCCGCCGCGCCCGACCTGGCGCTCGCCCTCGGCTACGACATCGACCGCGCGCTCGAGGCGCTCGACGACCCTCACGCCGGCCGTCGACCTCTCCGATGAGCCGCCTGTCGATCGGCTGGGCGGACGGGCTACGGGCGGGTCTGCAGCCCGAGCTCGTAGCTGCGCGTGATCGCCTCGCTGCGGGACGTCACACCGAGCTTGCGGTAGATGGAGATCGCCTGCGTCTTCACCGTGTGCCGGGAGACGAAGAGGCGCTCGCCGACCTCCCGGAACGTGAGGTGGGTGGACAGCAGCGGCAGGAGCCGTAGCTCGGCGGTCGTGAGCGATGATGCTCCCGGAGCTCCTCCCCTGATCGTGTCGAGCTGCGCCCGCAGCTCGGCGGCCTGGTCCGGCAGGACGCCCAGGTGGGGCCGTTGCTGGAAGATGTCGCGGAGCTGCCTGAGCACGGTCCGGGCCCCGGTGGGGTCGGCGAGCGCGATGTAGGCGCGCGCCATCTCGACCAGCGCCTGGGCCGACACCGCGGGCAGCGCATAGGTGAGCAGCGGCCGCAGGCGAGCGGCTCGTGCGACGAGCTCCCGACCCTTGGCTACATCACCGCGACGCAACGCGGCGCGGGCCATCCAGGCGTACACCAGGGCGCTCGTCCAGTAGTCGTCGAAGTCGCCACCTTGCATGATCGACTCGGCCCGCTCCGCGAATGCGTAGGCCCCGGGCCCGTCGTCGCGTTCGAGGGCGACGATGCCGCGCTCGGCCAGGACGACGGGGACGAACGGCAGGACGCCGGCGGCGGTCGCCTCGTCGGCGGCCCGGGCGAGGATCGCATCGGCCCGCTCCAGGTCGCCGCCGAGCAGGTACGAGAGGCCCTCGGCGTGGAGCATCGTCGCTCGGTACGGACTCGCCGGGCTGAGCCCGTCCCAGGCGATCCGCGCGTCCCGGCGCATCTGGTCGACACCGTCGCGGCACAGGAGCGCCCGGAGGTACGCAACGGTGCCCTCGACGGTGTTCCCGTCGTCCAGCGCCCCGCTCGACGTCGTCCGCTCTGCTGCGGCGGCCCACTGCTCGGTCTCGCCCGGCCGGCCCATCAGGGCGAACATCAAGGCCCCGTGCACGGCGATGCCCGGGTAGTGCTCGACCAGCCTGTCGGTCTCGAACCACTGCATCCACCGCACGACCGTGTCGGCACGCCCGCTCGCCCAGACGGGGTTCGCGAGGTTCAGGACCAGCCGGGCGACGCGGTCCGCGTCGCCGGCGGACTGGGCATGGTCGACCGCGGTCTCCGGCATGCCGTTCGCCTCGTACCAGCCCGCGGCCCGGCGGTGCAGCTCGCGCACGATCTCCGGCTCGCGCCGCCCGAGCTCGGCGGACAACAGGTCGCGGAACAGGTGGTGGTAGCGGTACCAGCCCCGGCGATGGTCGAGCGGGAGCACCAGGAGGTTCCGGCTCTCCAGCTCCTCCAGCACCGCGCTCGACTGCGTACGGGTCAGGATGGCGTCGCAGAGCGGTCCGCACATGCGCTCGAGGACCGACGTGCGCGTCAGGAACGACGCATCCGCACCGGAGACCGGATCGAGGAGCTCGGAGCGGAGGTAGTCGCTGATGAACCACTGGTCCCCGGTGAGCGTGGCCCCGACGTCCGCGCGCGGACCACCCGCCTTGATGGCGAGGGCGGCGAGGTACAGGCCGACAGGCCAGCCCTCCGTCCGCCGCACGATCTCGCGCAGGTCCACCTCGCCGGGATCGACTCCGGCCCCGGCGAGCAGCGAGGCCGCTTCGCTCTCGCCCATGGCGAGGGCGTCCACGCCGATCTCCACGATGCCCCCCTGGGCGCGCAGGCGCGCCGCGGGCAGCGGCGCGCGGTCCCGCGAGCCGATGGCGATCTGCGATCCCGCCGGGAGGCCGAGCGCGAGCTCCGCGATCGCGTCGAGGCAGGCGCGGTTCGTGACCGCCTCGACGTGGTCGAGGACGAGCGTGACGGGCCCGCGCATGGCGGCGATCGCGGCCAGCAGCGACCGGGGGACGGCGACGGCCGCCCCCGGGGACGTCAACGCCCGGAACACGCTCGGGTCGATCGGTTCGATCCGGTCGAGTGCCGCCGCGATGTAGGCCAGCAGGACCGCCGGGTCGTTGTCGTGGTCGCTGACGGAAACCCAGCCCACCCTCGCCGGTCTGCGCTCGGCCCACTGCGCCAGCACGGTGGTCTTGCCGTAGCCGGGTGGGGCGACGACGGAGACGACCGGCGGGGTGTGCCCGGTGAGCAGGCGGTCGACGAGCACGGTCCGCGGCACGATCCCGGGACGGGCCGCCGGGGGGTGGAGCTTCGATTCCGACAGCGCGAACGGGGGCGGGGGAGAAGGACGGCGGGTGCGGTCGGACGCCGCGTGTCGTTTGCGCGGGGCCGCCGTCGCCACGACCGGAGCCTACTAGGGGTGGTCGTGACACCACCGGACTGACGATTCGCCGGTGAGGTGGGTGTGCCCGCGGGTCATGGTCGCGAGGCGAAGAACCCCGAGTCGAGGTCGCGCAGCACCGCGTCGATGGGCTCGCCGGTGGCGACGAGCCCGCCGTCCCACGGCGCGGCGACGGCGAAGAGGAGGGCGAGGCTCAACCCGACCACACCGGCGAGGCCCGCCACCAGCAAGGACGCCCGGAGGCTGGAGCGGAACGCGAGAGCGCCGGCGTTGGCGATCAGGGCCACGCCGCTGACCACGAGCGTGACCGCGTAGAGACCGGGGAGCCGGCGGTCGGCGGCGGCGAGGCGGGCCCTGCGTCCCGTGGTCACGGCGTCGAGGGAGGCGAGCAGCTCGGTGCTCGCCGGCGTCCCGAGCTCGGCGCGCGCGGCGTCGGCCCGCACCACGCGCTCGAGCCGGGCGATGGCCTCGGTGGTGGTCGGATCGGCACGCCCGGTCTCGTCGGTTCCGTGCCACTCGCCGGCCCGGGTTGCCCGCAGGTAGTCGGCCAGCGCGTCCTGGATGGGCTCGGCACCGACCTGCGGGCTGGTCGACGCCCACGCCAGGCGGGACGCTTCTGCTGCTTCCCGGCTGACGATGTCCTGGGCCGCACGCAGGTAGCCGGCCTCGCTCGACAGCGTCAGGGCGGTGAGCACGGCGAACGTCGCGCCCAGCGCGGGCATCAGCGGCGCGGCGAGGGCGTGGACGTGGTCGGCCTCCGCCGGCGGCACGATGGCGGCGACGGCGAGCCGGCTCCCGGTGGCGACCACCAGGGCGAGCGCCAGCGAGACGGTAACGAGCAGCCAGACGGGCTGCGCGGTCAGCCACGTCACGGCCGCCCACCGTCGCCGGGGCCGTCGACCGGTCGCCGGGCCCGCCTACCCCGGGTTGCCGCGGGCGTCACAGGGCAACGGGCCGTCATCGCCGGCGACCTCCCTCTCCTCGTCGATGATCAGCAGGGCGCGCTCCATGGCCACGGGCCGGAGGCTCCCGACGCCTCCGTGGAACGGGTCGTCCAGGAACTGCAACAGGATGAGCATCGTGACGATGACCGACACCACGGTGCCCATCAGCAGCGCCTGGACGACGGCGCGCTCCCCGCTGTCGGCGAAGAAGAGCATGTACACGAAGATGACGCCCGAGGTGAAGAACAGCACGAACCAGAGCGGCGTGGGGATGACGCCGGTGGCGCCGTGGATGCGGTGCAAGCGAGCCTGCTCGCGGTCGGTCGTCTGGTCGAGCCACTTGCCGTACGCCGCCTGCTCGGCCGCGGTCTCCGGTTCGACGGAGTCGATCGTCTCGAACAGTGCCACGCCCCACGGGTTGAGCTCCTCGCCGAGGGTACGGTCCTCCATGCGCTCCCACTGCACGCCGGCGACCGAACGGGCGTAGCAGGTCAGCTGGGCGGTCAGCAGCCGCGACACGCCGGGCGGCAGCAGATGGGCCGTCTCGACCTGCTGCACGACGACGGTGGCCTCGTCCTCGGCGCCCGCTCGGGCCGAGTCGTAGCTGGTGAAGGCGAGGAACACGACGAAGCCCAGCAGGACGGCGAACCCGGTGGCGAGCACGCCGAACACGCCGGCGGCCCGGTCGCCGTCGTTGAAGTAGCCACCGTCGGGTGCGCGGCGACGCACGAGGAGCATCGTGGCGACGGCGGCGCAGGTGCTGGCCGCCACGATCACGGCGGCAACCACGATGCTCATCGTCAGTGGTGGAAGCCGTGGCGGTGCTCGGGCTGGGGGAGCGGCCCGGGCAGGTTCTCGAAGTAGTCGACGTGGCGGCGCAGGTCGGCGAGCAACAGGTCGGCGAGGTCGCGGGACATGCCGTTGCGTACGACGATGCGCAGGGCGGCGAGGTCCTGACGGTTCTCGGGGAACGTGTAGGCCGGCACCAGCCAGCCGCGGTCGCGCAGCCGTTCCGAGACGTCGAACACGGTGTAGGGCCGGTCGGCGCCCGCCAGCGCGAAGGCGAAGACGGGGAGCTCGCTGCCGTCGGTGAGCAGCCGGAACGGTCCGAGATTGGCGATCGCGTCGGAGGTGTAGAGCGCCACGTCGCGCGAGGTCTGCTGCACGCGCCGGTAGCCGTCGACGCCGAGCCGCAGGAAGTTGTAGTACTGCGCCGCCACCTGGTTGCCCGGCCGGGAGAAGTTGAGCGCGAAGGTGGGCATGTCGCCGCCCAGGTAGTTGACGTGGAACACCAGGTCGTCGGGCAGCGCGTCGGGGTTCCGCCAGATCGCCCAGCCGACGCCGGGGTAGACGAGCCCGAACTTGTGCCCCGAGGCGTTGATCGACTGCACCCGGGGCAGGCGGAAGTCCCACACGAGGTCAGGGTCGATGAACGGGGCGACGAACCCGCCGGATGCGGCGTCCACGTGCACGGGGACGTCCAGCCCGGTCTCGGCCTGGTGGCGGTCGAGCGCGGAGCAGATGTCGGCCACCGGCTCGTAGGAGCCGTCGAACGTCGATCCCAGCACCGCGACCACGCCGATGGTGTTCTCGTCGCTGTGGCCGACGGCGCCGGCCGCGGTCAGGTGGTACTGCTCGCCTTCCATGGGCACGAGCCGTGGCTCGACGTCCCAGTAGCGGCAGAACTTCTCCCAGCACACCTGGACGTTGGCGCCCATCACGAGGTTGGGTCGGTCGGTCGGCCGACCGGCGGAGCGCCGGCGATCGCGCCAGCGCCACTTGAGCGCCATCCCGGCCAGCATCGCCGCCTCGCTGGACCCGGTGGTCGACGTGCCGGTGGCCTGCTCGTCGTCGGGCGAGTGCCAGAGCCGGCTGAGCATGTTGACGCACCGCTGCTCGAGCTCGGCCGTGCGGGGGTACTCGTCCTTGTCGATCATGTTCTTGTCGAACGTCTCGGCCATGAGCCGGCGGGCCTGGGGCTCCATCCACGTCGTCACGAACGTGGCCAGGTTGAGCCGGGCGTTGCCGTCGAGCATCAGCTCGTCGTGCACGAACTGGTAGGCGGTCTCGGGTGCGGTCTCCAGGTCGGGGATCTGGTGGCGGTGCGCCCGGTGCATCTCACCCGGAGTCGCGTACAGCGGGCTCAGGGCGACCGGCGTCAGGTCCTCGATGAGCTTGCGGTGCAGGGCCAACGCGTCCCCCCTCGTCGGTGTCATCAGAGCCCGGCGCGGCGCAGCAGGCATCGCCCCGACGGGATGATCCGCCCGACCCCGGCGGCTCGCCTGCGTCGAGTCATCCCGATCAGGCGATGCCAGGTGGCGTCCGGTGTGGCCGCGTTGACCAGGTCGGAGCCCGACCGGAGGAGGACCTTTGGCCGCCAACAAGCCGAACATCCTGGTGATCTGGGGTGACGACATCGGGATCACGAACCTGAGCTGCTACAGCGACGGGCTGATGGGCTACCGGACCCCGAACATCGACCGGATCGCCGACGAGGGCATGCGCTTCACCGACTCGTACGGCGAGCAGAGCTGCACCGCGGGCCGGTCGTCGTTCATCACCGGTCAGAGCGTGTTCCGGACGGGCTTGAGCAAGGTCGGCCTGCCGGGGGCCGACATCGGCCTGCGGGCCGAGGACCCGACCATCGCCGAGCTGCTCAAGCCGCTCGGTTACGCGACGGGCCAGTTCGGCAAGAACCATCTCGGGGACAAGAACCAGTTCCTGCCCACGGTGCACGGCTTCGACGAGTTCTTCGGCAACCTCTACCACCTCAACGCCGAGGAGGAACCGGAGCTACCCGACTATCCACCTGCGGCCGACTTCCCCCAGTTCGCCCCCCGGTTCCGGCCACGGGGAGTCCTTCATTCGTGGGCGACCGACGAGGACGACTCGACCGACGAAGGCCGTTACGGCCGCGTCGGCAAGCAGCGGATCGAGGACACCGGCCCACTGGACCGCCAGCGGATGCAGACCATCGACGACGAGGTGCTGAGCCACGCCCTCGACTTCATCGAACGGCAACAGCGCGACAGCACGCCGTTCTTCGTCTGGTTCAACACCACCCACATGCACCTGCGGACCCATCCCAAGCCCGGCAGCGTCGGCCAGGCGGGCCGCTGGCAGTCGCCCTACCACGACACGATGATCGACCACGACAAGGTCGTCGGCGCCCTGCTCGACAAGCTCGACGCGCTCGGCATCGCCGACGACACGATCGTGCTCTACAGCACCGACAACGGCCCCCACATGAACACCTGGCCCGACGCCGGCATGACGCCGTTCCGCAGTGAGAAGAACACCAACTGGGAAGGCGCCTTCCGGGTGCCCGAGATGATCCGCTGGCCGGGCAGGATCGCGGCCGGGACCGTCTCCAACGAGATGGTCGGGCACCACGACTGGCTCCCCACCTTCCTGGCCGCCGCGGGCGAGCCCGAGATCGTCGAGCAGCTGAAGGCCGGGCATCAGGCGGGGGACAAGAACTTCAAGGTCCACATCGACGGCTACAACCTGCTGCCCCACCTCACCGGCGAGACCGACAAGAGCCCCCGACCCGGCTTCGTCTACTTCTCCGACGACGGTGACCTGCTCGGGCTGCGGTACGACAACTGGAAGATCGTCTTCATGGAGCAGCGCGCCCAGGGGACGCTCCAGATCTGGGCCGAGCCGTTCGTGTCGCTGCGCGTCCCGAAGATGTTCAACCTGCGCACCGACCCCTTCGAGCGGGCCGATGTCACCTCGAACACCTACTGGGACTGGATGCTCGACCACGCCTACCTGTGCATGGCCGCGCAGTCCCTGATCGCGCAGTTCCTCGCCACGTTCCAGGAGTTCCCACCGCGACAGAAGGCGGCCAGCTTCACCGTCGACCAGGTGCTCGAAAAGCTCCAGGCCGCGATCACGACAGGTCGGTAGGAGGCGGAGCCATGACCGACGAGTTGCTGCCGAGCTGGCGTGACGGCTCGGCCAAGCGAGCGATCTGCGACTTCGTCCGGCGGACGTGTGGCGAGGACGGATCGGACGCCGTGCCGGTCGAGGAACGGGTCGCGGTGTTCGACAACGACGGCACCCTGTGGTGCGAGAAGCCGATGCCGATCCAGCTCGACTTCATCCTCCGCCGCCTCGTCGACATGGCCGGGGCACAACCGGAGCTACGCGAGCGGCAGCCGTGGAAGGCCGCCTACCAGCGCTACGAGGAGTTCGAGGCGGCACCGGGCGCCGGCATGGTCGCCCCGGTCACGGTGCCAACACCGTGACTGGCGACCGGGGCCGAGGGCCGACGCACAGTAGAGGGTTGCGCCCCGGCCGATCGTCGGGCACGCTCATATGCAACCAAGTGTTGCGTATGAGGGAGGTCCGGTGGAGTACGGGACGATCGAGCGGGAGGTCCAGATCGACGCCTCGCCGACCACGGTGTTCGAGGTCATCACCAGCCCCGAGCACCTGAGGGAGTGGTGGCCCGACGAGGCCGTCGTCGAGCCGACCCCGGGGGCGAGGGGCGAGCTGGTCTTCGGCGACCGGTCGTCGGCGGGGGCGCACATCCCCCAGCTCCGCGTGGTCGAGGCCGTGCCGCCCCGGCTGTTCTCGTTCCGCTGGACCCACCCGGAGGACGAGGAGGCGCGGGAGGGCAACTCGCTGCTCGTCACCTTCGAGCTGACCGCCCGCGGTAGCGGGACCCTCCTGCGCATGACCGAGTCCGGCTTCCGCGAGATGGGCTGGGAGGAGGCCACGCTCGAGCAGCAGTACCGGGAGCACGGCGAGGGCTGGGACTTCTACCTGCCCCGGCTGGTCGACTACGCCGCCACGGTCGAGGCGGCGACGTGACCTCGCGGGTCGACGACGAGCTGTGGTCGGCGGTGGGGGACCCGACGAGGCGGCGGCTGCTCGACCTCCTGCTGGTCGACGGCCACGGTACGGCCACGTCGCTGAGCGAGCAGTTGCCGGTCACCCGCCAGGCCGTGGCCAAGCACCTGGCCGTGCTCGACCGGGTCGGGCTCGTCCGCGGCGCCGTCGCCGGCCGCGAGCGCCGCTACCGGGTGGACGACGCCCAGCTGGCCCGAGCCGCCGGGCAGCTGGCCTCGGTCGGGTCCGACTGGGACGGCCGGCTCCGCCGCATCGCCCGCATCGCCGAGCGGATCGAACGCCAGCAGCAGTCACCGAAGCAACGAGCAGGAAGAACGACGTGACCCCGGCCTCCCACCCGAGTGGATCGGGACCACCATCGACTGGCGGCTCTCCCGCAACGACGGGTACCTGATGGAGACCGGCACCGGTCGCCCTGTGCGGACGACGTGGCGATCAGCGACCGGCACCGAGCCGGCGCACGAGCGCGCAAGCCGGCGTGCCGCGGGGCGACCGGCGGTTCAGGGGCCCGGCGCCGGGCCGGTCGAGGCCCGCACCCTCAGCTCGGTCGGCAGGCGGATCACGGTGGCGGGCGCGCCCTCCAGCAGCAGGCGCGCCGCCGTCTGTCCCTTCGCGGCCAGCGGTTGGTGGACCGTGGTGAGGGCCGGCGAGACGGACGTTGCCGTGGGGGTGTCGTCGAAGCCGACGACCGACAGCTGGCCCGGGACCTCGACGCCGCGCTCGGCCGCGGCGTCGAGGACCCCGGCGGCCAACTCGTCGCTCATGGCCACGACGCCGGTCGGCCGCTCGGCCCGGTCGAGCAGGAGCCCGCCCAGCCGGCGCCCGAGCGGTCGCGGTGGCTCCAGGTCGGCTACGGATTGCACGGGCACCGAGGCCCAGGGCAGGCCTGCGGCCTCGACGGCGTCGCGGATGCCGGCGAGGCGGGCGCCCGAGACCGTGAAGCGTTCGGGGCCGGGGCGGGCGGTGCCGGCCGACCCGGTGAGTGCACGCCGGCCGCGGGGGAGCGCGACGACGGCGAGGCGCCGGTGGCCCAGGTCGAGGAGGTGGCGGGTGGCGTCGGCGCTGGCGCGCCGATCGTCGATGCCGACGCGGCACCGGCCGCTCGACTCGCCGGCGTCGACGGTCACGAACGGCAGGCGGCGCGTGACGAGGGCGGCGACCCGGCTGTCGTCGGCCACGTCGCAGATCGACACGAACCCGTCGACCCCGGCGGCGGCCAGCACGGACGTGCCGGCGTCGTCCGGGTGGAGGCTCGGGAGCACGGCCAGGCTCACGCCGGCGTCGTCCCACACGCCCGACATGCCGGCCATGAACGCGAGGATCGCCGGGTCGGTGAACAGGTAGGACAGCGGCTGGTCGTAGACCAGGCCGAACATGCCGGTGCGGCCGCGGCGCAGGCCCCGGGCGACGGGGTCGGGCCCGGGGTACCCCAGCCCGGCGGCGGCGGCGAGGATGCGCTCGCGTAGCTCGGCCGACAGCTGATCGGGCCGGTTGTAGGCGTTGGAGACCGTGGTCCGCGACACGCCGACCGCCTCGGCGACGTCGGCGAGCGTGGGTGTGGTCACGAAAACATCTTGACCGATCCAGTAGCGATGATCAATCATGCTCTGAATCGATAAACTATATCGATTCAGAGCCACTCGACGAGGAGGCGTCCCGTGACCCAGGACACGACGTGCGTGACGATCTGCAGGACCAGCAGCGGCCCGGCACCTGCGGTCGAGGCGGCCGCCCCGGGCCCCGGCGCCGAGGGCTGGCAGCTGCTGGCCGGTGCCGAGCTGGGCCGCGCGCTGACCGAGGCGGAGCTGTCGACGGCCGAGCGGCTGCCACCGCCCGAGGCGCTCGACCTGCTCTTCCCGAGCCTGTCGGACGCCGCCCGCCAGGAGGCCCTCTGGGCGCTCGCCCAGCCCTGATCGGGAGCTGCGGCGCCGGTACGACGGCACGAGGGCGGGTCGACACCGCCGGTGACCCGCCCGGCGATCTCACCGGGCGGGGGGTCGCCGTCCTGGCTGGCGAGGTGACGTTGTTCCCCTACGTGGTCTGACCCCTGCGTGGAGGGTTGCCCGGCGAGCCTCCCGGGCGTTCACGAGGTGAGCGCGCCGACGACCTCGGGTTCGGGCGCCGCGACCGGCCGCTCGCCCCGGAGCCGTTCGCGCAGGTGTCTCGCCAGCGCGACCGCGGCGGGCGCGGCGGCGAGCACGATGACCGGTTCGAGGGGCGACCTGATGCGGTGGCCGCCGTAGAAGACGACGGTCGTGATGGCGACGGTGAGGACCGGTGCGAGGAGCAGCCACCGCGCCACGCCGCGGACGCGTGCGAAGCCGGCTGCGGCCAGGGGCGCGAGGATCCAGAACGCCACGATGCCGGCCCACGAGCCCTGGCGCGGCCGGCCGTCGCGCACGTCCTCGTCGACCTGGTAGTCCAGCCCGAAGAGGTCGAACGCCCGGCCCACCCGGGCGGCGACGACCGCCGGCAGGCGTCCGGGATGGTCGCGGGCATAGGCGAGCCCGTCGCTCTGCCACCGGTCGGAGCGCTGGGACGGCTCGACGCGCACGACATCCAGGTCGCCCGCGAGGCATGCGAGTGACCAGCTCCCGAGCGCAGGCCCGGAGTAGGTCTCGTCGCAGTATGCGCCCCGCCACGTCGTGCCGTCGTTGGTGGAGAGCACGACGGGTCGTTCGAACCGCACGAGGTTCGGGAGGACCCATGGCGCGAGCACGAGCGCCGCGCCGGCGGCGGCGGCCCACGCCAGGCGCCGCCGGGCATGCCACTCGGCCACGAGGATCACCGCGGCCGACGCAGCCACGAGCATGGCGAGCTCGCTGCGCGCCAGCGTCGCGGCACCCGCCGCCGCGCCGAAGGCGACGGCCCACCCGGCGGACCGGCGCTCGTGCCACACGCAGCCGGTGAGCACCCACAGCGACACGCAGAGCGCCGCCACGCTCTCGGACATGACGAGGCCGTCATTGAGCCAGAGGTTCGGGTAGAGGGCCGCCAGCCCGGCGGCCGCCACCCCGACCGCGGGTCCGCCGAGACGGCGCCCGACCAGGCCCACCACGACCACCGTCGCCAGTCCCGTGACCACGGTGACGAGGCGCTGCCAGTCCTCGGGGCCGTCCACCCAGCTCACCGGGGCGAGGATCAGCGACGTCAGCGGGCCGTGCTCCGCCACCGGGAATCCCGTGGCGGGATCGGTGAACCAGGTTCCGTGCGCCAGGCGGTTCGCCTGCTCGCTGTAGTAGGGCGCGTCGTTCCACCCGAGCGGGCGGCCCCGGTAGTAGCCGAGGTAGACGACCACCCGGACCGCGGCGGCGACGGCGGCGCACGCACACACGAGCGGCCGGAACCACGACACGCGCCCGGGGGCGCGGCCGTCGTCGGCGGCCGGCCCGCCGCGAGGTCCCGACGCCGCGTCGCGGCCCGTTTCGACCGTGATAACCCCAGTCACCCGCCGGCGACATTACCTGGGCGCCGTCGTGATGACCCAACACGGACACAGGCTCACGGCGACGGCACCACGGCGTCGAGGTCGGCCCGCCGCTCACCCGTCGACGACCAGGAGGTCGCCCCGCCCGGATCGTGGACGTGCAGTGCGGTGGCCCTGGTGGGGGTTCACGCGGTAGAGGTGCCACGGCTTCGTCGAGAGGGAGACCGCACACCGCGGGTCACGCTCGAGGTTCCGACCCTTGCGGGCGCCTCGTCAGTGCCGGTAGCGGAAGCGGTCGAGGGTCCGCGCGCCCCACAGGACGGTGACGATCGCGGCGGCCGCCGCCGTGAGAGCCGCGGTGACGACGGGCTCGTAGTGCCCGTCGCCGTCGTCCGGAAAGAGGACGTAGACGCTGACGTTGTCCATGGCATGGAAGAGGACGACGGCCGGGACGCTCCTGCCGGTGTTGTTGTAGATCCAGACGATCAGGACCCGCAACGCGACGCTGTAACCACCGCACTGTGCTCATGGCAACCTGTGCGGGACCGTGAGGCGCCTTCGCACACCGCCGCTGCTCGTGGCGACGCTCGTCACGCTCGTCTACGCCACGGTCGACATCGCGGCGCCGCTGGCACTCTCGACGCTCACGCCGCGCGCGGGCTGGAACGACGGGCCGGGCGTCCGCAACCTCGTGGGCGTCCCGCTGCTCGCCGCAGGCGTCGGCACCATCGTGTGGTCGACCGCCAGCCACGCGACGGAGTGGCGACAGCGCGACTGGCGGGTGCTCAAGCTCGACCCCGATCACCTGCTCACCCCCGAGTACCTCGTCACGGACGGCCCCTACCGGCATTCGCGCAACCCCCTCTACGTCGGCGACATCCTGACGTGGGCAGGCTGGGCCGTCCTCCTCGGCTCACTCGCCGTTGCGCTCGGCCTCGCCGTTCTCACCCTCGGGCTGTACGCGGGGGTTCGGCTCGAGGAGCGTGGTCTCGCCCGCCAGTTCGGTGACCAGTGGAAGGCCTACGCATCGACGGTTCCGCGCTTCATCGGCCGGCCTCGCGGCGACGGAACCAGCTAGGGCACGATCGTCGTCTGGCGGGACGGTGGCCGGTCCCGGGGATCGAGGGTGATGCCCAGGTCTTGTTGCAGCTGCTGGCGGAGCAGCCGCCGGGGGTAGAGCCCGACCGCCGTCTGCAGCTCGTCCAGCAGGGCGATGTGCGGCCCCCGGGCGAAGTCGAAGGTGTAGGTGACGCAGCCGTCGGCGAACACGTCGTAGAGGCGCCCTGCGTACCGGGGCGAGACCGAGACGGCCCGCTGGTAGGTGCGGACACCCTCGTCACGGGGGGCGACCGGGGTGGCCGAGCCCACGTCGCAGCGCGCCGCGAGCTCGACCTCCACGGCGCGATCGGCCCGGTCCGACCGCAACGCGAAGCGGGCGCCCGAGTCGTCGACCTCGAACGACCGGAAGCTCCACCCCGGCGGGAGCGACACGACGCACGGGACGTAGGCGGCGCCGGGGACCGACTGGGCCATGATCCCGAGACGCTGGCTCGGCTCACACGCCGGCATGCCGGCGTCCGCGCCGGCGCAGCCGGACACGGCGAGCGCAAGGGCCGCGGCCACCGCTCCCCACCGGACCGGCCTCATGCCAACCCTGCCAGCCGCAGGTTGATCGCGACCAGCGCGACGGCCAGGGCCGCACCCGCCAGCATGGCGAGCGTGAGGGCCACCCGGCGCACGCTCCACCGCTGGATCGCGACCGGCGGGGTCGGCGGGGCCAGCTCGCAGAAGCGGGCGATGAGGTCGTCGTCCCGCTCCCGCAGCCTCGACCGGAGCTCGGACGGGATCGTGACGCCCCGGCTGGCCGCGAACGCCTCGCCGATCTCGGCCGGGGAGAACATCGCCAGCGCCCGCTCGTAGACCTGCTCCGGTGAGGCACCCAGGGCGAGCGTGAGCATCATGTTGGCCAGGTCGACGGCCTGGCGCCACGGGGTCGGGCGCAGCTCGGCGAACGCGACGTCGATGAGCAGCACCCGCCCGTCCCGCACGAGCACGTTGCCGGGCTTGATGTCCCGGTGGGCGAGGCCGGCGTCCCACATGCGGCGCACCACCGCCAGCGCGTCGTCGATCGTGGCCCCGGTGACCTCGCTCTCCGTGATGTGCACCGCCCCGCCCAGGAACTCGGTGAGGAGCAGGTACTCGCGCTCCGGTGTGATCTCGACGATGCCGTAGGGCTCGGGAGTCGGCACCGCCGCGAACCGCATCACCCGCAACATGTGGTCCTCGTGCTGGACCAGCCGGCGCACGGCGTTGAACGGGCGCTCGTCCTCCAGCGCGCCGTAACGGACCGTGCGGGCGAGCTTGTACCACCGGTCCGACCACATGTGGGTCGAGGCGTACAGCTTGCCGAACAGGACGCGCTCCCCGTCGTCGGAGACGAGGCGCAGGGGCGTGGACCCGGCCGACGTCCCGAGGTGGAACGGCTCGACGCCGGTGACCCGCACCCCGGCCTGGCGGGCGACGGCGGTGCGGATGGCGGCGCCCCGCCGGCCGCCCACGTCGAGGTGGGCGCGGGCGCCACGCCGGTAGGCCACGGGGAAGACGTCCTCCGGGGTGAGCAGCCGGAAGGCGACGGCCGGCAGGGCCACGCCCGTCGCCAGCCCCGCGGCCGCATCGGTCGGATGGTCCACGGCGAGGAGCAGCCGGGCGGCGACCAGCAGCGCGATCGCGCCGGTGGCCGCCGCCACCGCCCGCCTACGCCACCGCCCTGCCGGCACGAGCGTGAGGAGCATGACCGTGAGCCCCAGCCCGACGAGGGCCACGGGCCGCGACGGATGGGCGTAGCCCGACCATTCCCCCAGGATCGTCACGTCCGCGGGACGCATCCGGCCGAGCCACACCGACGCGATACCGTCGACGAGGGGGACGACGAGGAAGGCGCCGAGCGCCACGACCAGGTGCTGGAAGCGGCGGGTCACGACCAGGACGGCGAGCGTCGCCCAGGCCAACGCGCGGAACGTCCACAGCGATCCCAGCACGGCCACGCCCTGGGCCGCGTCGACCAGCGCGTCGGTGCGCAGGCGGGCGACGAGGTCGAGCACGGCCAGGTCCGTGCGGGTGACGGCCCGGGTGCCCAGGTCCGTGGCGAGCGCCAGCCACAGGGGCACGACCAGGGCGCAGGCGACGAGGAAGGCCCGCGTGCCGGCGCTGACCGGGCGCGGCAGCGGTGGCGGCTCGCCCGACGGGCGCCTGCGGGTGAGTGGGACCGGATGGCCGGCTGCCCGGTCGAGTGTCATGCACGCCCCCGTCGGCCCTCGCCGCGGCCATGCTAGAGGCGTGGCTCGCCCGGTCGCCGCTCCCGTGCTCGGCACGGTCCGCTTCGCCCTGGCGGTCCCCCTGCTGGTCGTCGCGTGCAGCGCTCCCGCACCCTCGCCGCGGGCGGCCGCGCCGGAAGGCGTGGGCGTGGCGTCGTTCAACTTCCCGGAGAGCCGGCTCGTCGCCGAGATCTACGCCCAGGCCCTCGAGGACGAGGGCGTCGACGTGCGCCGCGAGCTCGACCTCGGCCCGCGGGAGCTGGTGATGCCAGCCCTGCGCCAGGGTCTGGTCGACCTCGTGCCCGAGTACCTCGGCACCGCGCTGACCGCCGCCGACCCCGCCGCCGCGGTCGACGTGTCCGACCCCGTGGCCGTGGGCCGCGCGCTGGCGTCGGCCGTCGATCCCTGGGGGCTCCGCGTGCTGGCCCACGCCGCCGCCCAGAACCAGAACGCCCTGGTCGTCACCCGCCGCACCGCCGAGCGCCTGTCGCTGGACGTCGTCAGCGACCTGGCCGCGGTCGCCCCCACGCTGACACTGGGCGGGCCGCCCGAGTGCCCGGAGCGCCCCTACTGCCTCGGCGGCCTGCGCGACGTGTACGGGCTGCGTTTCGAGGCATTCGTCCCGATCGCCGGGCAGGACCGTG
>DASSUD010000250.1:0-2185 GCA_035707385.1 Acidimicrobiales bacterium | reverse complement strand
CTCGGGGTCGGCCCCGGCCAGGCCCCCGATCGTGAACGTCGCCGCCGCCACCGCCTCCGGGCCGAGGCCGAGGCTCTCGAAGGTGGCGCCCTCCGCCAGCTGGAGGGGCAGCACGCCCATGCCGATCAGGTTCGACCGGTGGATCCGCTCGAAGCTCTCGGCGATCACCGCGCGCACCCCGAGCAGGGCCGTGCCCTTGGCCGCCCAGTCGCGGGACGAGCCCGAGCCGTACTCCTTGCCGGCCAACACCACCAGCGGCACCCCGTCGGACCGGTAGCGCTCGGCCGCCTCGTAGATCGGCAACTGCTCACCCGAGGGTTGGTGGACCGTGACGCCACCCTCGGTCCCCGGCGCCAGCCGGTTCCGGATGCGGCGGTTGGCGAACGTGCCCCGGATCATCACCTCGTGGTTGCCGCGGCGGGACCCGTAGGAGTTGAAGTCCCCGGGCTCCACGCCGTGCTCCACCAGCCAGCGTCCCGCCGGGCTGTCCGCGTGGATGGCGCCGGCAGGGGAGATGTGGTCGGTGGTCACGCTGTCGCCCAGCAGCGCCAGCGCCCGGGCCCCCTCGATGTCCGCCGGCGGCGGCGGCTCGTCCGGCATGCCGTCGAAGTAGGGCGGCCGGCGCACGTAGGTCGACGTGTCCGACCAGTCGTAGGCGCCGCTGTCCGGCACCGGCAGCGCGGCCCAGTGCTCGTCGCCGGTGAACACCTCGCCGTAGGCCGACCGGAACATTTCCGACGCCAGCGCCGACTCGACCACTTCGTTGACCTCGGCCGAGGTCGGCCAGACGTCCCGCAGGTACACCGGCTCGCCGTCCGCGCCGATCCCCAGCGGCTCGGTGGTCAGGTCGACGTCCATGGTCCCGGCCAGGGCGTAGGCCACCACCAGCGGGGGTGAGGCCAGGTAGTTCATGCGCACGTCGGGGTTGATCCGGCCCTCGAAGTTGCGGTTGCCGGACAGCACCGACACCAACGCCAGCCCGTGCTCCTCGGCCGCGGCTGCGATGGGCGGCGGCAGCGGCCCCGAGTTGCCGATGCAGGTCGTGCACCCGAAGCCGACGACGTCGAAGCCGAGCTTGGCCAGGTCGGGCAGGAGGCCCGCACGGTCGAGGTAGTCGACCACCACCTTCGACCCCGGCGCCAGCGAGGTCTTGACCCACGGCCGGCGCTCCAGACCGCGCTCGACCGCCTTGCGGGCCACCAGCCCGGCCCCCACCATCACCTGGGGGTTGGAGGTGTTGGTGCAGCTGGTGATGGCGGCGATGGCCACGTGGCCGTGGTCGAGCTCGACGGTGGTCTCCACCTCGACGCCGGCACTGGCGTCGAGCTCGACGGGCACCCGCCGGTGGGGGCGTCCGAGCGCGTCGCCGCTCGCGTCCGGCGCCGCCGGGTCGGGGCGGGGGGTGGTGGTGGCCCGGTGGTCTGCGCCGTCCCGCGTGGCGGACGGCGGGTCGCTGGCCGGGAACGACTGCGCGTCCGCCTCGTCGTAGGTGTTGGCGATCGATACCGGGGTGACCCCGGGGTCGCCCGCAGCCCCGCTCCCCTCGGGCAGCGAGTCCACGAGGGCGACGGCGAAGCGCTCCTTGGCCTCCCGCAGCGGGACCCGGTCCTGGGGGCGGGCGGGCCCGGCGATGCACGGCTCGACCGTCGACAGGTCGAGGTCCAGGGTCTCGGTGAAGACGGGCTCGGCCCCCGGGTCGTGCCACATCCCCTGCTCCTTGGCGTACGCCTCGACCAGTGCCACCAGGTCGTCGGGCCGGCCCGTGAACCGCAGGTAGCGCAGCGTCTCGCCGTCGATCGGGAAGATGGTGATGGTCGACCCGTACTCGGGCGACATGTTGCCGATCGTGGCCCGGTTCTCCAGCGGCACGTTGGCCACACCGGGCCCGTAGAACTCGACGAACCGGCCGACCACCCCGTGGCTGCGCAGCATGTTGGTCACGGTCAGCACGAGATCGGTGGCGGTGGTGCCCTCGGGCAGCTCGCCCGACAGCTTGAACCCCACCAACTCGGGGATCAGCATCGAGATCGGCTGTCCCAGCAGGGCGGCCTCGGCCTCGATGCCGCCCACGCCCCAGCCCACCACCCCCAGCCCGTTGACCATCGGCGTGTGCGAGTCGGTGCCCACCAGCGTGTCGGGGAAGGCCACGCCGTCGCGGGTGGCGACGACGGTGGCCAGGTACTCC
>DASSUD010000249.1:0-12147 GCA_035707385.1 Acidimicrobiales bacterium | reverse complement strand
GACTCGTCCGGCCCGGGCGCGGGGGCCGGCGCAACGGGCTCGGGGGAGGCGGTCGACGCGGCCGCCGGGGCGATGGCGGGGGCCGGGGGCGGCGCGGCCGGTGGGGCGTCGACCCGGCGCGACACCGCCGGTGGCGCGAGGTCAAGGGCGGGTGCCGCCGGCGTGGCCGTGGGCGGCGGGGAGGGGGGATCCTCGGGGGCCGGCGCCGCCGCCCACGGGAGCGGCCGGGTGGTGGCCTCCCCGGTCGGGTCGCCCTCATCGTGGTCGCCCGCCACGGGAGACGGGGGCGGTGCGGGATCGGGGTCCACCCGCCGCTGGACCGCCACCGGCGGCGCGGTCACCGGGCTGGCCGGCGGCGCCCAGGCCTCGCCGGGGACCACGCGGGGGGCGAAGGGGACCGCAGCCGCCGGAGCGGGCGGCTCGCCGGCCGGCGCGGCCGGGGGCAGCGCCAGGTCGAGGGGGCCCTGCCGGGTGGGCGGGGTGCCCTCGGTCGCCCGGCGCTGGACCGGCACCGTGGCCAGGCCCGAGATGACCCCGGGCGGCCCGCCGGGGGAGACCAGGTGGCCCATGCCGCGGCTGAGGCGCGGGGAGTCGAGGGCCACCAGGTCCTCCTTGACCGCGGCCCCGATCTTGAACGTCGACGCCGGGGGCGCCGTGGTGGGGGTCAGCGGGGGCAGAGCGGCCCAGGCCGGCGGGCCCGGCTCGGGCGCAGGCTCGGGCGCGACGGCGTCGGCCTCATCGCCCGGGGCCTCCGCCCGCGAGCGCCGGAACAGGCCCATCGCCGATCACCCATCCTCGTCGTTCTCCGCCAGGCGCCGGTTGATCTTGGCGATCTCCTCCACGAAGCGCCGGCGGGTGGGGTGCTCGAGGTCGATGATCTCGTGCAACCCCCAGTGGAAGTGGTAGGCGACGTACGCGATCTCCTCGTGGAGCCGGTTGCTCGCGTACGTCACGATCCCCCCAGGCCGCCGCCCGCCGCGCCGCCGGAGAGGTCGACGGTGAAGTCGTGCTGGCAGGCGGGGCACTGCAACGCCGCCCGGGTGTGGCCCTCGGCGTTGATGCGCCGGTACAGGTCCTGCAGGAAGGCCAGGTCCGACGCGAACAGGTGCTCGATGACCCAGTCCGTCGGCTCGACGTCGCCGAGCCGGGTGATGACCCGGGCCAGCAGCACCACCGACAGGTACTCGGGGCGCTCCTTGACCCGGCCGTCGTACAGCGGCAGCAGCTCGTCCCGGGCGGTGGCCAGCCGCATCGTGCCCTTGCGGTGCACGTTGCCGTCGGCGTCGACGTAGCCCCGGGGCAGCACGAAGTCGAACTCCGTGCGCAGCGGCGGCTCGGCCGCCGGCGCCGGGGCCGCTGCCGGGGGCGCCGCCACGGCGACGCCCCCGTCGGACACGTCGAGCGGCGCGGCCAGTGCCGAGCCCCCGACCGCGCGCCAGCCCATCGTCAGCCCTTCTCGACCTGCATGCCGATGTGGTGCAGGGTCAGCTTCTCGGTGGTGACCGCGGTGTCGGCCGCCTTGAGGGTGCCGATCTCCAGCGACGCCGGCTGGCAGTCGAGGAGGGAGTACCGCATGATCGGGCTCATCATCGTGTCGTAGACGATGACCGAGCCGTTGGTGCGGGGCAGCTTGCCCTCGTTGGCCTCCTTCATCCAGTCGGCGAACTGCGTGTCCTCGGTCAGCGCCCGGGTGATGGTGACCGTGCCGGCCTTGGCCCGGCCGACGATCTTGTTGAGGACGTACTTGCCGTCGGCGGTCTGCGTCTTGACCTCGATCATGTCGAACTCCTGCTTCAGGCCGGAGATCTCCATGATCCCCTTGGCCTGGTGCTTGTCGAACTCGAAGCCGAACGACGCGCCGATGATGGCGTCGAACTTGTCGATCAGGCCCACGGGCCTCTACCTCCGTGTCGGAAAGGGGGAACGGGACTCACTCGCTGACCAGGCTCACGCCGCCCTGGAGCTGGGCGAGCTGGAAGATGACGAACTCGGCCGGCTTGACCGGGGCCACGCCGATCTGGCAGGTGATCTGCCCGAGGTCGATGGCCTCGGCCGGGTTGGTCTCGTCGTCGCACTTGACGAAGAACGCCTCGGAGGGCGTGGTGCCGAACAGGGCGCCCTTGCGCCACTCCATCACCAGGAACGAGGCGATCGTCCGCCGGACCTTGGCCCACAGGTTGCGGTCGTTGGGCTCGAACACCACCCAGTCGGTGTTGTTGAGGATCGACTTCTCCAGGTAGTTGAACAGCCGCCGCACGTTGACGTAGCGCCAGGCCGGGTCGCTGGAGAGCGTGCGCGCCCCCCACACCCGCACGCCCCGGCCGGGGAAGGCCCGCAGGCAGTTGATCCCCTCCGGGTTGAGCAGGTCGTGCTCGTTGCGGGTGATGGTGCACTCGAGCGCCAGCGCGCCGCGCACGACCTCGTTGGCGGGGGCCTTGTGGACACCGCGCTCGTCGTCGTTGCGGGCCCAGATGCCGGCCATGTGCCCCGACGGCGGGATGAAGACGCTCTGCCCGCTCATCGGGTCGAGGACCTTGATCCGCGGCCAGTAGAGGGCGGCGAACTTCGAGTCGTAGCCCGCGCTCTCGACCCGCCACTCCTTGATCTGCTGGGGGGTCAGGTTGGGCGGGGGATCGAGGATCGCCATGCGGTCGCCCATCAGCTCGCAGTGGGCGATCATGGCCAGCTGCACGGCCTTGAACTGCTCGGCGTCGATGGCGCCGCGGTCGTAGGCCGCCGACAGGTCGGGCACCGACACCATCGTGACGTCGTCGACGGTCTCCAGGGACCCGAGGCCCGTGCGGTCGGCGACGTCGCCGACGTACTCGTCGGGCGAGATCCGGTCCGGCAGCGCCGGTACGTTGCCGCCGGACAGGGTCACCGATCCGGGCGAGGGCCGCTCGACGGTCCCCGAGGTCGCCTCCAGCCGGATCAGCTTGGACCGCTCGCGCACCACGGTCACGGCGTTGGTCTTGCCCCGCCGGGTGGTGAGGCCCTCGAAGGTCTCCTCCAGGTTGCCGCCCCGCCGCACGACCAGGTTGAACTGGTCGCCTGGAGGCTCCTCCTGGCCCTCCTGCGGCTCGGGATGGGTGACCTCGACGGTGATGTCGTTGCCCGCTGGGCCGGCCTCCAGGGCGCTGACCGTGTAGGGCGGCTGCTTGTCGTGGGCGGCCGGGCCGAGGGCGCCCTGGGCCATCGTCCCCGGCGAGGCGCCCTTGCGCCCCTCGGAGCCGATGCGGACGATGTAGGCGTTGCCGCCGCCGTTCATGAAGTAGCCGTAGACGCTGTGGGCCAGGTACGACCCCTCGACGAACTCGCCGAAGATGTTGGTGAACTGGGTCCAGTTGGTGACGAGGGTGGGCTCGTGGAGCGGGCCCGAGGCGGCGATGCCGACGAAGGCGGCGACCGCGGTTCCCACTCCTTCGATGGGCCGACTACCGGAGTCGACCTCCTCGACGTAGACGCCGGGTGACAGGTACTGAGGCATCGCCCCTCCAAGAGGCATGGATCGACGGATGTGAGGGTGGCGCAGGCCGGCGCCGCCCACCAGGGACGGGCGGCCTCACGTCGGGGAACCGTCCCCTGCACGAAGGGGCAGGCCCCGGCGGCGCGGGACGGGCGCGGGGGATCGGGGGGTCAGGTCGCGGGCTCCTCCTCCGTCTCCTCGGGGGCTTCGCTGGCGACCTCGGGCGGGGCGCCCTCCGCCTCTGTCTCGGCCGGCGGCACCTCCTCGACCTCGTCCTCCTCGACGGCCTGGCGCTGGACCGGTGCGGGCGCCGCCTCCCGGTCCTCCTGGCGCTGCACGGCCGGGGCGGCGGCGGGCGTCGGTTCGCTGCCGGTCCCGCCGGAACCGGACGTGACCTTGGCCGCGTTGGACTCGGCCTCGCGCTCGAACCGGTCGCTCGGGTCGCTGACCTTGATGCCGCCGGCGGCGGGGGTGCCGTCGACCGGCCCCTGGCGCTGCTGGACCACGTGGGTCAGCTCGTGCGCCAGCGTGTGGCGGCCCTCCGCCGTCTCCGGGCGGTAGGTGCCCTCGCCGAACACCACGTGGTTGCCGACGGTGTAGGCGTGCGCCTGGACCGAGCGGGCCGACTCGGCCGCCCGGGTGTCGGTGTGGACCCGGACGTCGCCGAAGTCGGCGCCGACGGCAGACTCCATCTGGCGGCGGACGCCGGGCTCGAGCGGCGAGCCCTGCGAGCCGACGACGTCGTGGACGGGCGAGGGTTCCTCGGGGGCGTGCTCGTCCTCGCCGGTCGCCCGCCGCTGGGCGACCAGGCCGGCGACGCCGCTGTTGCCCGCCACCTGCTGGAGGCGGAGCAGGCCACCGGGGCCCAGCGTGTCGGGGCGGCCGGCCTCCACGCCCCGCCCGATGTCGGCGTCGCCGGCGGGCCCGAGCTCGTCCTTGCGGTGCCGGGCGGCGTCCGGGCCGGCCGCCTCGACGTCGAGGTCATGCTCGTGCATGCGGCCATCCTCCGCCCGCGCCGGCGGTCGGGACAGCACCGGGCGTCCCGCCACAGGCGCGGCCCGCGCTGCCCTCCCGGCTTCCCCTTCGGGCACATGCCGGGACACGGCTCCTAACGCGGGTCGTCGAGGTCGAGCCAGGTGTCGAACTCGGCCCGGACCACCAGCCGGCCCAGCTTGCGGTACTCCCGCCGGGTGGCGGCCATGAGGTCGGCCATGCACACCGCCGTGCCCCGCCCGGCGGCCAGGTAGGCCGCGGTCAGGGCGATGCTGCGGATGTGCCCGCCGGCCAGCTCGAACTGGCGGGCGCAGAAGTCGAGGTCGACGTCGCCGGAGCGGGGGAGCGACGGCCCGAGGCACCGCTCCCACAGCACCCGGCGGTGCTCCTCGTCGGGCAGCGGGAAGTCGACGATGGCGTCGAGGCGGCGGGTGAAGGCGTCGTCCAGGTTGGCCCGCAGGTTGGTGGTGAGGATGGCCAGCCCGTCGAAGGTCTCCATCCGTTGCAGCAGGTAGGCGACCTCGATGTTGGCGTAGCGGTCGTGGGCGTCCCGGACCTCGGAGCGCTTGCCGAAGATGGCGTCGGCCTCGTCGAACAGCAGGACGCCGTTGACGCCGTCGGCCTCGCCGAACACGCGCTCCAGGTTCTTCTCGGTCTCGCCCACGTACTTGTCGACCACGGTGGCCAGGTCGATGACGTAGAGGTCGAGCCCCAGGTGGCCGGCGATGACCTCGGCGGACATCGTCTTGCCGGTGCCGGAGTCGCCGGCGAACAGGGCGGTGACCCCCAGGCCCCGGCCGCCGCCGGGACGCATGGCCCACTCGCTCAGCACCTGGTCGCGGTGCCGGACCCGCAGTGCCAGGTCGGTCAGCCCCTCCAGCGACGCAGGCGGCAGCACGAGGTCGTCCCAGCCCACCGCGGGCTCGATGCGGCGCGCCTTGCGCTCCAGGCCCGCGCCGTTGCGGGACCGGGCGCCCCGCCGCAGCCCGCCGGCGTCCACCGGCTCGCCGGTGAGCCGAGCCTGGTTGGCCGCGGCGGTCGCGGCCTCGGCCACCTGCTCGGGCGTGAGCCGGAACTGGGCGGTGGCGTCGGCGGGGTCCAGCCCCGGGGCCACCTGCCCGTCGAGGTGGGTCCGCCACACCCGGGCCCGCTCCGAGGCCGCCGGGGCGGGGGCGGTCACGAGCACGGGGACCTGCCGGGACCAGCCCGGCTCCCAGTGCCGGCGTCCGGTGAGGACGATGTGCACGCCCGCCTCGGCCAGGAGGCGCACCAGCTCCGGGCCCCGCTCGGCCAGGTGGTCGACCGGTCCGGCCACCAGGACCGCGCCGGCCAGGCGGGCCTCGCGGGTCAGGGCGCGGGCGGTGACGGCGAAGCCGGCGACGGGCGGCTCGCGCTCCAGGCGCTCCAGGTCGGCCACCAGGGTGAGCCGGCCGGCGGCGCCCAGGGCGGCGGCGGCGAAGCTGCGCCCGCTCGCGCCTGGCTCCTCGACCACGTAGGCCAGCAGGGGCGCGCCGTCGTCGCCGTCGGTGACCAGGCGGCCCAGCCCCCCGTCGTCGGGCACCTCCATCGGCACCGGCTCGACCAGCAGGTCGGCCACCGCCGGGTCCGGGCGGTCGCCGCCCAGCAGGTGGGCCGCCACCCGGTCGGGGACCCGCAGTGAACGGGTGAGGAACGGCCGGTCGGCGTCGTCGACGGCCACGATGCCGCCCTCCGCCAGCGGTCCCCGGGGGCCGAGCCGGTCGCGCGCGGCCACGTCGGCCGGGTGCAGCCCCGCCAGCTCCAGGGCCAGGCCCACGCTGGCGCGGCGCCGGGTCACGTCGTCATGCAGGTAGCCGTAGAGGCGCTCGAAGCGGTGGTCGAGGTCGGGAGCCAGCGCCACCACCAGCAGGTCGATGTCGGTGGCGTCGAGCCCGGCGTCGCGGGCCAGCCGCCGCAGCCGCAGGTCGGCACCGGCGCCCTCGTCGGCGTCGGCGGCCTCCTCGACCTGGGCGCGCCGGGCCCGGGCGGCGGGGCCGGGGGCGGCCCGGGGCGTGGCGGCCAGCACCCGGTCGACGTCGTCCTCCCCCAGGTACAGGCCCCGGAACGGGTCGTCGATGCCGGGGTCGGCGGCCCGGCGGGCCTCGACCGCCGCCTGCACCGCGGCCTCCAGCGCCGCCAGCCGGCCGAGCACATGGGCCAGCGACCGTCCTGGTGGGGCCACCGGCGGGATGGCTGCGTCGTGCGGCGCGACGGCGACCACCGGCGCTCAGCTCACCTGGACGTCGCCGGGCAGGCCGGCGTGCTGGCGTCGGACCCCGCCGGCCATGGGCTCGGCCATGTCGACGCGCGCCGGCTCGGTGACCGGCGGCGCGGTGGGCTCGGTCCGGTCCAGGTCCCAGGGCACCACCACGACCAGGTCGAGCGAGGGCTTGAGCTCGCCGCCGAGCGCGGACCACACGTCGGACAGGGCCCGGTCCTCGGGCGGGGGGATGGCGAAGGTGATGGGCAGGGGCAGGTCGTTCTCGGCCAGGGCCCCCACCTGCACGTCCACCGGCAGGGCGTCGTGGCGCAGGAAGCACGACAGCAGGCCGGACAGCAGCCGGTGCTCGTCCTCGGGCCGCTGGGTCCAGGCGGTGAGCAGGTACGACAGCTTGAAGAACCGGGGCGGCTGGCGGCGGGACACGGTGTGGCCCTGGTCGTTCGGCAGGTCGACGATGCCCAGCTGGCGCCGGCGCATGTCCTCCCGGACGTCGTAGAGGTAGACGTCGATGGTGGGGGTGTTGCGCCGGGCCGCCCACTCCTTGGTGGGGGCGTCGAACACCACGTCGACCTCGCCGTGGTCGTCGACCTCCCGCCGGATCAGCGCCCGGATGGACTCGTCGACGTCGTGGATCATGTGCCGGCGGGCGCCGCGTCCCGCCGGCGGGGCGGGCGGATGGTGACGTTGACCGCGTCGCCGGTGGACGGCCGGAACTTGAAGTCGGGCTTGCGCCGGTTGTCGAGGAACTCGTGGTTGAGGACCATGTTGTCGAAGTCGGCCCAGATGCGGTCGTCCTCGGCGCAGGAGTAGCCCCGGCACACCGCAGGCCGCTTGCCGTAGACGTCGCAGCCACCCGTCGAGCGGTCGTTGTGGGTGCACCAGCCCTCGGCCGTCTGGCGGATGACGTACGGGTGGCCCAGGTCCCAGCGCACGTCGCCGGCCTCGACCTCGGCGGCCGACAGGGGGAAGGGGAGCGAGCAGCACACGGCCTGGCAGACGTGCATGCGGGCCGCGCAGTCGACCTCGATCTCCGGGGCGACCGGCTCTTCGGGGTCGTCCTGGCGGACCATGATCGTGGGCCAGGCGGGCAGCATGCCGTCGGTCTCGAAGCGCGCCCGGGACTCCGAATCCTTCTCCCGGCGGTTGGCGTCGACCGTGGTGGCCAGGTCCTCGGCCTCGATGACGCCCTTGTCCATCAGGAGCTCGATGAGGCTGGTGAGGTAGACGTCGAGCTTGCCGGTGAGCCGGCCGTGCTGCTCGAGCGAGGCCTGCACGAAGAAGCTGGCGTGGCGGAGCTGGCGCTCGAGCTCGTCTTCCGCGGTCGGGTCCATGCCCGTCCAGGGTCGGCGGCGGTGGCGGGTCCCGCCAGGGGTGGCGAGGAAGCCCATGAGGCCGCCCGGGCTGCCCGATGGGGCAAGGTTCGACAGTCGAACCAAAATGGTTGTATGGTCGAACTTGTGAGCGACCCCCGGACGAATCCACCGACCGATCCCGGTGGCGACGACCTGCAGACCCGGCTGGTGGCGTTCGTGCGGGCCTTCGGCCTGCACCGGCCTGACGAGACCCCGTGCGGGGCCCCCGTGCCGGTGTCCGAGGCCCACGCCGTGGCGGTGCTGGCCGAGCAGGGCCCGCTCACGCAGTCCGATCTGGTCCACCACCTGGCCCTGGGCAAGTCCACGGTCAGCCGGCTGGTCGACCAGCTGGCGGCGCGGGGCTGGGTCGAGCGGACCGCCGGCCCCGGCGACGCCCGCCGCCGCGTGGTGGCGCTGACCCCGGCGGGCGCGGCGGCGGCCGCCACCATGGCCGCGGCCCGCCGGGCCCGCATCGCACGGCTGCTCGACCGCATACCCGAGGGCGAGCGGCCCGCGGTGCTGGCCGCCCTGGCGACGCTGACGGAGGCCGCCCGTGAACCGTAGGCACGCCGCACCCGCGGCGCTGGTCCTGGCCCTGGCTGCCTGCGGCGGGGGGCCGGACCGCGACGCCGAGGTGGCCGAGGTGGCCGAGCGGGGCGCCGAGGTCATGCCCTTCGAGCTGGAGGCCACCACCCACCACTTCGCAGCCCTGCCGGCCGGGCTGGAGCAGACGGTGGTGGTCGACGACCCCGGCGACACGGGCCAGCTCGCCCTCGTGCGGGACCACCTCCGGTACGAGGCGGACCGCTTCGCCGCGGGCGACTTCGGCGACCCCGCCGCCATCCACGGCGACCACATGCCGGGCCTCGCCGCGCTGGAGGCCGGCTACCAGGCGGTCGACGTCGCCTACGCCGAGGTGCCGGACGGCGCCCGCCTCACCTACCTCACCGACGACCCCGCCCTGGTGGCGGCGCTGCACGACTGGGGCGACGCCCAGGTCCGCGACCACGGCGTCCACGCGGAGGCCGGCCGGCCCCCCGGCTGAGGCCAGCGTGTCGGCCTGCCCGCCGTGGCCCCGGGCCAGGGTATGACCGTCCGGGCGGGGCCCGCCCGCCGCCGAGGGGGACGTGCAGGCGTGGCCGCCACCCGGACGGCGACCTAGGGGGCGGGTTCCGGCGCCCCGCCCGCCCCGGGCGGCACCCCCTCGACGATCTCGTCGAGGGCGCGGAACAGGGCGGGCAGGTCCTGCTCGGCCCGCACGGCCCGGGCCAGGACGTGGCTGCGCACCAGCAGGTCCCGGGCCTCGCGCCCGGGCCAGGGCCGGGGCAGCAGTTCGGGGGGCAGCAGGGGGTCGGCGTCGAAGCACGAGGCAAAGGCCAGGGCCATCGCCAGGGCTCCGGGCAGGTAGGCGGCGTCGGGCATGCGCCGGTCGTGCCGGCGCATGTCGCCCAGGGTGGCGGGCACGGCCCGCCACCGGGCCACGAACCGCTGGTAGCGCTCGGCCAGCCGGTCGAGGGGCCACAGCCGGGCCGCCAGGGCGGCCGGGTCGGACACGCCCCCCACGGCGAGGTCGGCGGTGGCGGCGGTGGTGACGTGCCGGGCGACGCCGAGGCGCTCGGCGGCCCGCACGACGGACCGCTCCCAGCCGTGGGCGCTGACGTAGAGCCCGTTGTGGATCGGCGCGCCGCCGAGGCGCCCGAGGTGGTCCCGCAGCGCGTCGCGGGCGGTGCGCCGGGCCTCGGGCACGGCGAAGGCGACGAGGTGCCAGCGACCGTCCCAAGGGTCGCGGTCCGCGTCCTGGCGGAGGGCGAGCCGCTTGCGGTCGGCGAAGGCCATGAGCGCGGCCAGCCCCGCCGCCGTCGGCCGGTAGAGGGCCCGCTGGCCGACGCCCTGGCGGGCGAACAAACCCTCGCTCACGAGGCGGCGCAGGCACGACCGCACCTGCTCGGACGAGCGGCCGCAGATCTCGGCCACCGCGAAGGCGTCGGCGGCCACGATCACGCCGTCGTGGCGGGCGGCGCCGAGCACCAGCATGCGGGTCGGAAGCTCACCGTCGGCCGGCCTCCCTGCCGCCGTCCCGTCGGGGGTGACCGTCTCGCCGACGGTCGATTCACCAACGGTCGTTTCGCCCACGGCCGTATGCTCGTGCGACCGCCCGCCCGTGTCAAACCGATGTGTGCGCACCGGCACACAGCGTGCGTGCTCCCGGGCAACGACGGCGGCTCCTCTCCGTGCTCCTCTGGCCACATGGCGGACACGGGGTGGACAGGGGACGGGACGGGCAGCGACGGGGCGATCGTCGGCGCCCTGGTGGAGCGGGCGCGCCGCGGCGACGGCGCGGCGGTGGCGGCGATCGTGGACCGGTGCGGTCCCATGGTCCGCTCGGTGGCGCGGCGCTACGCCGGCGAGGCCGAGGCCGACGACGTGGCCCAGGAGGTGTGGCTGGCCTTCGTCGAGCACGTCGACCGGATAAAGGTGCCGGCGGCCACCCGCGGCTGGCTGGTGCAGGTGGCGACCCGCGCCGCGTGGCGGGCGCGGCGGCGGCTCGACCGGGCCACGCCCACCGGCGATCTGGACGACCGGGTCGTCGCCCCGGACGATCCCGAGGAGCGGGGCCTGGCCGCGGTCACCCGGGCGGAGGCGGCCGCCCACCTGGACCAGGCGCTGGCCGGCCTGCGCCCCGCGGACCGGCGGCTCATGCAGTTGCTGTCGGCCGACGACCGCCCGGACTACCGCACCGTCAGCGGGATGGTCGGCCGGCCGATCGGCAGCATCGGGCCCACGCGCCAGCGGGCGCTGGAGCGGCTGCGGCGCCAGCCAGCCCTGGCCCGCTCGTGGCTGGTCGCCTCCTGACCCGGTCGCTCGCGGTACCCTCACGCCCGGTCCCGACCCGGCGTGAGGAGAGGTGGAGCCCGTGCTCGACGCGGTGGCGCCGCGGCAGCGGAGCGCCTTGCTGCAGGCGGGCGTCCGCCGCCGGTTCGCACCCGGCGAGGTCGTGTTCCACGAGGGCGATCCCGGCGACTCGCTCCACTTCGTGACCCACGGCGTGTTCGTCGCCCGGGGCTCGTCGACCCGGGGCGAGGTCATCGCGGTCAATGTGTTCGGCCGGGGCGACGTGTTCGGGGAGCTGGCGCTGCTGACCGAGAGCAGCCGGCGCTCGGCGACCGTCGTGTCGCTGGAGCGTGGGGCCACGCTCATGGTGGGCCGGGGCCCGTTCGAGGACCTGCGCACCCGCGACCCCTCGATCGACCGGGCCCTGCTCACGATCCTCGCCGAGCGGAACCGGGCGCTCACCGCCCAGCTCGTCGAGCTGCTGTTCACGCCCGCCGACCGGCGCGTCTACCGCCAGCTCGCGTCCTACCACGACCGGGTGGCCGCAGCCGGCGACCACGAGGGTTGGGTGCGCCTGAACCAGACCCAGCTCGCCACCCTGGCCGGCACGACCCGCTCGACCGCCAACCGCGTGCTGCGGCGGGCCGAGGAGGGTGGGGTGCTGGTCCTGGCCCGGGGCCGGGTGCGGGTGATCGACGTGGACGAGCTGCGCCGCCGCGCCGGCCACCTGCCCCGCGGAGCCTGAGCGGCGGGCGTCAGGCCACCGCCAGGCTGCCGTCCTCCCCCGGCTCGGCAGGCAGGGCGGCCAGGATGCCGTCCCACATGCGGGTGCGTGCCTCGATGGCGGCGTGCACCGACCGGTGGGCGGTGGCCCAGCGGTCCGGGTCGTCGCCGCACAGGCTCGCCACCATGCGCAGCGCCATCGGCGTGTGGACCTCCTCGTCCAGCTCGACGTGGCGCTGCAGGTAGTCGCGCAGGAGGGGGACGCAGTGCTCGCCCGCCAGGACGTGGTCGAACATCGCCGGGATGAGGCCTTCCCGGCCGAAGGCGAACACGGCGGCGAGCTCGAACGCCTCGCCCCGCTCGACGACCTCCCAGGTCGAGCGGACGAAGCGCTCGGCCGCCTCCGGCACGTCCGCGGCGGCCAGCGACGCGCGGACGTCGCCGGTGGCCCCCAGCGCCCCGAGGAAGCGCTCGAGGGGGGCCCGGTCGGCGCCGGCCTGGTCCATGGCGGCGAGGTACATCTCGAAGTGGCTGACCGGGCG
>DASSUD010000248.1:0-9731 GCA_035707385.1 Acidimicrobiales bacterium | reverse complement strand
CACCGCACCGGCGGCCCGCGCCCGCTCGCAGTGCCCGTCGAGATCGCCCGGCAGGAGCACGTGAACCGACTGGGTGTTCGCCCCACCGACGCTGGCGGGGCTGCGGACCCTCTCCGCCCACTCGGCGCCGACCATGATCCGCCCTCGTCCGGCGCAGCTCATCTCGTAGTGGCACATCTCCGGTGCCTCCGGCGGCCCGTCGATGGCCATCGTGACCTCGAAGCCGAAGGCTCGCTCCAACCACGCCAACGCCGCCTTCGGATCCCGATAGTGCACGGCCGACGTGAACACCTGCTCGTCCATGCCGGAAATAGTTGCCGAACTGAGAAACTATGTCAAGGATCGGCGACATGCAGCCGGCGCAATTCCGCTCGCCGGCGCCGGTCCCCACGCAGCAGATCACCGCCGTTGGTCACCTCGACCTGCGGGTGCGAGCCGGTCCTCGTGTCCGGACCGGCCGAGCGGCCACCGGGCTGCGACGACCGCGGCGGCGCGCCGACCCTCCGACCGCTACTCCACGGTGAAGGTGGTGTGCATCCCTTCGGCGAAGTGGCTCTCGGCCTCTCCGTCGTCTTCCTCCTCGACGATGTTGCAGAGCAACACGTGGTCGCCCGCCTCGAGGTCGAGCGTCAGCTCGGCCGTGTCACCGGTTTCGACGTCCTCCACCTCGCCGAGCACGTTGTCCTCGCCGAAGGCCTCCTCGTCGAAGGCACCGTCGTCGTCGACCGGCAAGTCGTCGGCAGACGCGGCTTCCACCACGAGAAACTCGTGGGTCTCGCCCCCCTGGTTGTCGAGGGCGAACGTCACCTCACCTGCCTCGACCGAATCCTCCGCTGGATCGACGATGAACTCCGAGAGCACGACATCGACCTCCGCGCCTTCGTCATCGTCCCCACAGCCGGCGGCGGACAGCAGCAACCCGGCCATCGCCACGACCACCACCGGCGAACTGATGCGCCTCATGGTCCCTCCCTTCCGCGCGCGCACGGTAAGCACGCCCCCGCCGTGTCAACCAGTGCCGAAGGTCCCGCCCACAGGGGGCACGCAGGCACCAAGGCCGATGTCGAGAGGGACGAGTCGAGGCGAGGTCCAGGGCAGGCCTCCGGCTGACCGTGTCCTCCTCACCACGCACGCACCCATCCGGCGGTCGGGGATGCTGCGGGTGGCCCTTCGAGACGTCGTTCGGGGGCACGCCGGCGTGGTGGCGGGACGAGCGCCTACCGGGCAATCTGTATCGCTGGCGTGGCTTTGACGTTGCCGTTTCGGCCGCGGACTCTGGTGGGTTCAGGTGGTGACGGCGAAGAGTCGCCACGCGGCGGGTATGCCTTTGAGTTCGTGTTCGCCGCGGTCGTCGAACGTCGTGCCCGAACCCGCTACGAGATCGACGACGGTTCGGGACACGAGGACCTCGCCGGGCTGTGCGGTTCCGCACACGCGCCGTGCCAGGTGGACGGCGATGCCGGCGAGCTCGGTGCCGCGGCGTTCGACTTCACCGGTGTGGATCCCGACCCGAACCTCGAGGCCGAGCTGGCGGGCGGCGTCGCGGATCGCGGTCCCGCAACGGATGGCGCGGGCGGGGCCGTCGAAGGTGGCGAGCATGCCGTCACCGGTGAGCTTTTCTTGGTGGCCCGAGAACCGCGCCAGTTGTCGGCTCACGGCGTCGTCGTGGCGGTCGAGCACCGTGTGCCAGGCCCGGTCGCCGATGGCGGCGACCCGGTCGGTGGAACCGACCACGTCGGTGAACAACAAGGTGGTGAGCATCCGCGTGGGATCGGCGGCCGCACGGGTGCCGGTGAGGAACTCTTCGATCTCGTCGATGACGACGGCTCCCACCGCCGAACCCAAGAACACTTGAAGATCGGCGCCGGGAAGCTCCACCAGCCGAGCATTCGGGATGTGTTGCGCAAGATACCGGCCATGTTCGATGGGAACGAAGCGGTTCTCCACTGTGTGCAAGACGAGCGTCGGCGCACTGATGACCGGCAGCACCGCTCGTACGTCCGTCGCGTACACCTGACGGAGGATCGCGCCGACGACGGCGGGAGGCATCGACTGGCGTTCGATACGAGCGAGCTCCCGTAGTTGCGCATCGTCGACGTGAACATCGGGCATCGTTGTGCGCAGATAGCGACCGCTGCCCCAGACATGGTCGACCCATCCGACGTACCGCTCGTACTCCTCAGGCCTGACGCCGGCTTCGTAGTCTTCGGATCGGGCCATTGCCGCGAACGAGTTGACCAGGATCAGGGCGCGGGTCCGTTCGGGACGGGTCGCGGCGTACAGCATCGCCACCGGCCCCGCCGAGATGGGCCCACACAGGACGACACGTTCGAGTCCCGCCGCCGTCACCACCGCGTGCAAATCGTCGGTCCAACCCTCCAGCGTCGGCAGATCAGCCAACGACGCCGGATCCGAAAGCCCCGTACTCCGTTGGTCGTAAGACACAGAGGTCGCGAACGACGACAGCCGCTCGAACAACGGGCCGCGCACGGGCTGCGTTACGAGATCTTCGAGATCCTGGTTCGAAATCCACGACGGGACCCACACCATCGGGTGTGGTCCGCCCGCGCGAACTCTGAACGCCAGCCTGGCGTCCCCACTCATCGTGTAGCGGACATCCACCCCGGTGTCCACGGCCACATCGTCGCGCCCTGACCGACGAGCAAGCCACGCCATCCCTACGCAAGTTGCGCCGCCGCGCCAGATCTGCCTGATGGTTCGATCTCCATCCACGTCCACGCCATCATGCGCCTCGACAGCATCTGTGGCCGGGCGACGAGGACCGGATCAGGGACGCCGTCGACCTGGCGCTCGGGCCTGCCGCTGAGGACCGGCTGAGGACCGTGGGGGAGCAGTCGTAGCAGTGGCCCAGGTCAGGGCGTCGGCTGACCGGGTTCTCAGGGCTTGGTGGAGAACCGGCTGACCGGGTTCTCAGCGCTTGGTGGAGAACCGGCTGCGGTGGTCGTGGCGCTCGACGGCCAGGCGCACCAGCTCGTCGATCAGCTCGGGATAGGTGACGCCGCTGGCGTCCCACAGCCGGGGGTACATCGAGCCGGGCGTGAACCCGGGGATCGTGTTGACCTCGTTGACGAGGAAGCCCCGCCGGCCCTCCTCGTAGAAGAAGTCGACCCTCGCCATGCCGTCGCAGCGCAGCGCCCGGTAGGCGTCGAGCGCCAGGGCCCGGACCCGATCGGTGGCCTCGGCGTCGAGGTCGGCCGGGACCACGAGCTCGCAGGTCCCGTCGACGTACTTGTCGTCGTAGTCGTAGAACTCGTGGCTGGACACGATCTCGCCCGGCACCGAGGCCCGCGGCTCGGCATTGCCGAGCACCCCGACCTCGATCTCGCGGCCGTTGACGCCCTCCTCGATGACGACCCATTCGTCGTAGGCCGCAGCGGCCGCCACCGCCTCGTCCAGCCCGCCGGCGTCGTGCACCTTGGTCACCCCCACCGACGACCCGAGGTTGGCCGGCTTCACGAACAGCGGGTAGGCGAGGCCCTGGTCCGTCACGGCCTGGTGGGCGCCGGCCAGGTGGGTGTCCCGGACGGCCGCGTAGGGCACCTGCGGCAGCCGGCGGACCGCCATCACCTCCTTGGCCTTGATCTTGTCCATGCACAGCGCCGAGGCCAGCACCCCGGATCCCACATACGGGACCCCGGCCAGCTCCAGCAGGCCCTGCACGGTCCCGTCCTCGCCCTGGGGGCCGTGCAGGAGCGGCATGACGACCACCGGCAACCCGTCACCGGAGGGGGCCACGGTGGGCAGCGGCTCGACGGCGGTGCCGGTGGCGCGGAGCGGGGCCGGCAGCGCGGCGGCGCCGGCGGCCAGCGCCGCCCGCGCCGTGTCGTCCCGGACCCAGGCGCCGTCGCGGGTGATGCCCACCGCATCGAGCTCGTAGCGCTCGGGGTCGGCGGCCGCCAGGACGTGGGCGGCGGTGGTGCACGACACCTCGTGCTCGGCGGAGCGCCCGCCGAACAGGACGACGAGGCGGACGCGGTCGGGACGGGCCATGGCCAGCGAGCGTACCGGTCCGCGCCGGACCGCCCGCGCCGCCGGATGCCGGGGCGGGCCCCGCCGAGCGCGAAGATGCCCGACCGTGGAGCTGCGCACGAGCGAGATCGCCCGGGCCACCGGCGGGCGGCTGGTGGGGGCCGACGTCGTCGTCTCCGGGGCCGCCATCGACTCCCGCCTTGTCACCGGGGGCGAGCTGTTCGTGCCGGTGACGGCCGAGCGGGACGGCCACGACTTCGTCGGCGCCGCCGTGGCCGGCGGGGCCGCCGCCTACCTGAGCGCCCGCCCGGTGCCGGCGCCGGCGGGGGACGCATCGGCGATCGAGGTCGACGACACCGTGGCCGCCCTCGGCGCCCTGGGCGCCCACGCCCGGGGCCGGCTGCCGGACCGGGTGGTGGGCGTGACCGGGTCGGTGGGCAAGACCAGCGTCAAGGACCTGCTGGCGGCGGCCCTGGGCGCCCGCTGGTGCACCGCGGCCGGAGCCGGGTCCTTCAACAACGAGCTGGGAGTGCCGCTGACCATCCTGGGCGCCGCCGCCCGCACCGAGGCGCTGGTGGTGGAGATGGGGGCCCGGGGCTCCGGCCACGTCGCGGACCTGTGCGCCATCGCCCGCCCCACGGTCGGTGTGGTGACCGCGGTGGCCGCGGCCCACACCGAGACCTTCGGCTCGCTCGACGAGGTGGCGGAGGCCAAGGGCGAGCTCGTCGAGGCGCTGCCGGCCGCGGGCACCGCGGTCCTGAACGCCGACGACCCCCGGGTGGCGGCCATGGCCGGCCGGACCGCCGCCCGGGTCCTGACCTTCGGCACCGGCCCGGGCGTGGACGTGAGGGCCGAGCGCGTGACCCTCGACGGCGAGCTGCGGCCCCGGTTCCGCCTGATCGGCCCGTGGGGCGCGGCCGACGTGGCCCTGGCGGTGCGGGGCGGGCACATGGTCGGCAACGCCCTGGCGGCGGCCGCCGCCGCCCTGGTGTGCGACGTGCCGGTCGAGGGGGTGGCCGACGCGCTCCGCCGGGCCTCGGTCTCCCGCTGGCGCATGGAGATGGTCCGCCTGCCGTCGGGTGCCGTCGTCCTCAACGACGCCTACAACGCCAACCCCACGTCGATGGCCGCCGCCCTGCGGTCCCTGGCCGCGCTCGACGCCCGCCGGCGGGTGGCGGTCCTCGGGCTTATGGCCGAGCTCGGTCCCACCAGCGACGCCGAGCACGCCGCCATCGGCGAGATGGCCCGCGACCTGGGCATCGAGGTGGTGGCCGTGGCCGCTCCCGCCTACGGCGGCACCACGGTGGACGGCGTCGGCGCGGTCGTGCGGGCCCTAGGTCCCCTCGGCGACGGCGACGCCGTGCTGCTGAAGGGCAGCAGGGTCGCCGGCCTCGAGCGGCTGGTCGACCTGCTCCGCTGAGCCCGCCGCCCCCGCCGCCCCCGCCGCCCCCGCCGTCCCCGCCGTTCGTGCCGGGCGCAGCCGGGTGTAGCCGGCGAGCCCCAGGGCGCAGGCGGCACCGACCAGCAGGACGAGCGTGATCGAGGTGCCGTCGATCACCGGCCCCGCCAGGAGGTTGCCGACCGGCACCGTGCCGCCGAACCCCATGATCCACAGGGCCATGACCCGGCCCCGCTCGTGGTCGGCCAGCTGCTCCTGGAGGACCGTCGACAGGGACGTGATGTAAGCGAAGTAGGTGAGGCCGACGACGACCACCACCGGGTAGGCGGGCGCCGGGTCCCGCAGCAGCGCGAACACCGTCAGCGACACCGAGTAGGCCACCAGGGCCGCGCGCACGATGCGGGCCTTGGACCGGTTGGCGAACACGGTGCCGATCGACAGCGCGCCGATGACCGCCCCCGCGCCGAAGCAGGCGTAGAGCACGCCGTAGGCGGTGGAGCGCTCGTCGATGCCGAGGTTGCGCTCGGCCACCACCGGGAACTGGCCGACGAAGGTCAGCGCCACCAGCGAGAACGTGAACACGGAGACGAGGCACCGGCGCACCACCACGTTCCGGCGGGCGACGAGGAACCCGGCTCCCAGCCGGCGCAGGCCCCGGTCGTCGCCCGGGCTGGGGACCGGCGGCGGCAGGCGCACCGTGAGCAGCGAGGCGATCACGAACAGGTAGCTGAGCCCGTTGACCGCGAACACCGCGGGAGCGCCCACGGCCGCGTCGAGCACCGCCCCGATCACCGGCCCGATCACCCGGGACCCGTTCATCTGCGCCGAGTGCAGGGAGATGGCACCCGGCAGGTCCTCCCGGTCGACCAGCTGGGGGATGAGGGCGGAGTAGGTGGGGTTGAACAGCGCCTGGGCGATGCCGAGCGCGAAGGTCACCCCGATGAGCACGACCAGGTCGGGCTCGTCGGGGGCGGCCACGGCGGCCAGCACGAACGACAGCACCAGCTGCACCGTCGCCACCGTCACCAGCAGCCGGCGCCGGTCCACGGAGTCCGCCAGCGCCCCCGCCACCACCGACAGCAGGAGCAAGGGCCCCAGCTGGGCGAACAGCAGCACCCCCACGACGGTGGCCGAGCCGGTCAGGTCGTAGGCCAGGGCGCCGAGGACGACGTTCTGCATCCAGGTGCCGACGTTGGACAGGAACGAGCCGTAGAACACCCGGCGGAACGTGCGGTGGCGGAAGGCGGCCCGCGCCGAGCCGGGGGCGAAGGCCCGGTCGCCGTCGACGATGGCGTCCTCGGCGTCCTCGAAGGGCGGATCGGCGACGGCGCTCATCGGGCGGCCGTGGCGGGGCGGCGGCCCCTGCCCGGGTGGCGGCCCTCACGGGGTCGCGGCACAGGCCCCCGGCGACCGGCACGGGGGCGGGGGCGAGGGGCGGGGGCCGTGGCGTCGAGGTTGGTGTCAGGCATGGCGCGTCGCGGTGGGGGCGGTGCGGGGGGGCGCACGGCCGCCGGGGCGCGCGGCGCCCACCGGCCGGGCTCGTCAACACGGGCGCCGGGCCCCGCATTCCCGGCCCCGGCCGCCGGCGGTCGGTACCGTGCCGGGAATGGACTTCCGGCGTGTCAGCGTGGCCCACATCGCCGAGCAGGTGAGCGCCCGGGGCCTGTCGGCCCGGGAGGTCACGCAGGCGGCGCTGGACCGGATCGAGCGGCTCGACGGCGATCTGGGCGCGTTCGTGGCCGTGGACGGCGAGGCGGCGCTGGCCGAGGCGGCCGTCATCGACGAGCGGATCGCCGGCGGCGAGGACGTCGGCCCGCTGGCCGGGGTGCCGCTCGGGGTCAAGGACCTGGAGGACGCGGCCGGGTACGTGACCAGCCACGGGTCCGCGATCTTCGCCGGATCGCCCCCCGCCACCGACGACTCGGCGCTGGTGGAGCGGCTGCGGGCCGCCGGGTGCGTGGTGGTCGGCAAGACCAACAGCCCGGAGCTGGGCTGGAAGCCCGACACGGTCAACGAGACGTTCGGCGCCACCCGCAACCCGTGGTCGCTGCAACGCTCGGCCGGCGGGTCCTCGGGCGGGTCGGCGGCGGCGCTGGCCGCCGGGCTGGTCCCGCTGGCCACGGGGTCCGACGGCGGCGGGTCGATCCGCATCCCCGCCGCGGTCACCGGTCTCACCGGGCTCAAGCCCTCGCTCGGGCGCGTGCCCACCGGCGGGCCCCGGCCGCCGGGCTGGCCCCTGCTGTCGACCCGGGGCCCGATGACGCGGGCGGTCCGCGACCTGGCCCTGGCGCTCGACGTGGTGGTCGGCCCCGAGCCGAGCGACCTGGCGTCGCTGCCGCTCCCCGACGCCTCGTGGTCCCGGTCGCTCGCCGACCTGGGCGCGCCCCGCCGGGTGGCCTGGTCGCCTGCGCTCGGCTACGGCCACACCGACAGCGAGGTGGTGGCGGTGTGCGAGGAGGCCCTGCGGCGGCTGGAGTCGCTCGGCACCGAGGTGATCGTGGTGGACGAGGTGTGGGACCGGGACCCGATCGACGACTGGCTGGCGATGACCGGCGTCTATTGCCTGCGGGAGATCGACGCCTACAGGGGCACGGAGGTGTGGGCGAAGATCGACCCCGGCCTGGTGGCGCTGGCCGACTGGGCCCGATCGTCGGTGACCGCCACCAGGCTGGCCCAGGCCCTGGACGCCAGCCACCGCTACAACCTGGCGCTGGTCGACCTGTTCCACCAGGTCCCGCTGCTGCTGTCGCCCACCTGCGCCGGCCAGACGCCCCGGGTGGGCGAGCCGGGCACCGTCGACGGGGGCGTGGCGGTGGACTGGGTGCGGTACACCTACGGCTTCAACCTGACCCGCTCGCCGGCGGGCACGGTGTGCGCCGGCTTCACCGCCGACGGGATGCCGGTGGGGCTGCAGGTGGTGGGCCCCCAGCACGGCGACGTGGTCGTCCTGCGCTTGCTGGCCCTGCTGGAGGACGCGCTGGCCCTCGACCCGGTCGCCCCGTTCGGAGTGGAGTGACCGGCCCTGCTAAAGTGCAACCTCCCCGGGGCGTATAGCTCAGTTGGCTAGAGCGCACGCTTCACACGCGTGAGGTCACAGGTTCGAGCCCTGTTACGCCCACAACCCCAGGTCAGAGCCGGTGCAGCTGGGTCGGCGACGGTTGGACACGGTCCACGGACCCGATAACTGCGTCTGTTACCGTCGCCCGCTGATGGCGACCGTCCGTGCGTACGACCCGACGTTGGCAGCTCTGGCCGACTCCTGGGCGCTGACGCTGGAGGCCGAGAACAAGTCGGCCAGGACCGTGGCGATCTACACGGAGTCGGTCCGGTACCTCGCCGACTTCATGGCCGAGCGGGGCATGCCGACGACGGTGGCCCATCTGACCCGCGAGCACATCGAGGCGTACCTGGCTCACGTGCTGGCCAACCGCAAGGCGTCGACCGCCTCGATCCGGTACCGGTCGCTGCGCCGGTTCTTCGACTGGTGCGCCGAGGATGGCGAGATCGCCGAGTCGCCGATGCGGAACATGAAGGGTCCGACGATCCCCGAGCAGCAGGTCCCGGTGCTCAGCGACATCGAGCTGCGCCGACTCCTGAAGGCCTGCGAGGGACCGGACTTCACGGAGCGCCGGGACACAGCCCTGGTGCTGTTCCTGCTCGACACCGGCGTCCGCCGTGGGGAGTGCGCCGGCCTCACGGTCGAGAATGTCGATCTGCGGGCGAAGGTGGCCACGGTCGTCGGCAAGGGCCGCCGGCCCCGGACGGTCGCCTTCGGCGCCAAGACAGCTCGGGCACTCGACCGTTACCTGCGAGCCAGGAGCCGCCATCCGGCGTGCGACGACTCGGACTGCTTCTGGCTCGGCCAACGCGGTCCGCTGTCGGCAGACGGCATCCGACAGGCGCTAGAGCGCCGCGGCGACGCCGCCGGGATCGACGGGCTGCACGCCCACCGCTTCCGCCACACGTTCGCCCACACTTGGCTCGCCGAAGGCGGCAACGAGGGCGACCTGATGGCCCTCACGGGCTGGCGCTCCCGGCAGATGCTCACCCGCTATGCCGCCTCGACGGCCGCCGAGCGAGCCCGGGAGGCACACCGCCGGTTCTCCCCGGGCGACCGGATGGGCTAGCGGGCCGGCGGTCTCTCGCACCCCAGCCCGCTAGGTCTAGCGCCCCCGATGGCGGCTCCGACCTGCGGCCTAGCGCCTAGCGGGCAGGTTTGCCTGGAACATCAGCGCCTGGGTATCGAGGTCTGCGCGGCGACCCGCTAGGCGCTAGTCACGATGCCCTGATCGTAGGCTGGCCTCGTGGGCGAGGACGCGACCGCTAAGCCGGAGACCATCCA
>DASSUD010000247.1:0-11004 GCA_035707385.1 Acidimicrobiales bacterium | reverse complement strand
GTGCCCACTCTCACTCCCACCGAGATCTACAACGTCTGCCTGACCGCCGGGTTCACACCCGACCAGGCGGTCACCTGGACCGCCATCGCCCTCGCCGAGTCCGGGGGCAACACGGGCGCGCACAACCCCCGCGGCGAGGACTCGTGGGGCCTGTGGCAGATCAACGTCGACCCCACCGTCCGCGGCAACCCGTGGGGCGACCTCACCGATCCCCTGAACAACGCCCGGGCCGCCTACGAGGTCTCCCGCGGCGGCACCGACATGCGCCCGTGGACCGTGACCCACGGCAGCAACGCGGGCACCGCCCACGACTACCGCCAGTTCATGGACGAGGCCCGGGCCGCGGCCGGCGGCCAGTACGCGGGCGACTTCTCCGGGGTGTCCGGCTACCACGACCCGAACCCCCTGGGTGGCGATCAGCCGGGCGGCCCTCCCCCGCCGGCCCCGGCGACGGCCGAGCCCGACGCCGACCGCGACGGCGCCAGCGACGCCTTCGAGATGTCCAAGGGCACCGACCCCGAGGTAGCCGACTCCGACCTCGACGGCCTGACCGACGGCTACGAGCTCGACCACGGCAGCAACCCGCTCGCCCTCGACAGCGACCTCGACGGCCTCTCCGACGCCTACGAGCGCCAGGTGGGCAGCGACGCCGCCCAGGCCGACACCGACGCCGACGGCCTGTCCGACGCCCTGGAGGTGGCCCAGGGGCGCGACCCGGATGCCGGCGTCCCACTCGGCCCCGACGGCCGGCCGGTGGCGGTCGATGCCACCGACACCGACCGCGACGGGCTGAGCGACGGGTTCGAGGCCGCCCTCGGCACCGACGCCACGGTGGCGGACACCGACGGCGAGGGCCTCGGCGACGCGCAGGAGCAGAGCGCGGGCCTCGACCCCACCGCGGTCGACACCGACGCCGACGGCGTCGTCGACGACGCCGACATGGATCCCGACGCCGCGCTCGTGGTCGGGCCCGGTGGCCCGCTCGGCACGCTCACCACGCCACCGGGCATCGCCACCCTCGCCGGGGTCAGCACCGTCGCCCCGCCGGCGACGCCGCCCGTGGCCGGCGGCGGGCCCGACCCGGTCGTCGCCGCGCCCCCCGAGGGTGCCGACGCCCTCACCCGCACCTTCCTCGACCACGCCCTGGCCCAGACGGGTGACAGCTACGTGTTCGGGGCCGAGGCGCCCACCGGCGACGCCGACCCGGGCGTGTTCGACTGCTCGGAGCTGGTCCAGTGGTCGGCCGGCCAGGTCGGCATCGAGATGCCGGACGGATCGTGGCTCCAGTACCTCGAGCTCAAGGAGGCGGGAGCGGTCATACCGGTCGAGCAGGCCGCCACCACCCCGGGGGCGCTGCTGTTCAGCTTCGACAGCGAGCCTACGGCCGGCGGCGGGCGGCCGGGTGCGGCGCACGTGGCCATCAGCCTGGGCGACGGCACCACCATCGAGGCCCGGGGCACGCGCTACGGGGTCGGCTCGTGGGACACGGGCGACCGGTTCCAGTACGCGGCGGTGATCCCGGGACTGGGCACCACCCTGGTGCCGGGGGACGCGCCCGACCCCGCGGCGCTGGTGGCGGCGGCGTCGCTCACCGCCGGTCCGGACACCGACCGCGACGGCGCCGCCGACCCGTACGAGATGGAGCGGGGCACCGATCCCCTGCTGCCCGACAGCGACGACGACGGGCTGACCGACGGGCTGGAGCTGGCCCGCCAGACCGACGCGCTCGCCGTCGACACCGACACCGACGGCCTGTCCGACGCCTTCGAGGTGCAGGCGGGGATCGATGCCGGCAACGCCGACTCGGACGCGGACGGGCTCACCGACGCCTACGAGCTGGCGGCGCTGGGCGACGCCACCTCCGCCCCCACCGGCGTGGTCATGCCGACGACGGCGGGCCAGGCGGCCACCGCCCTGCTCGACTCCGACGAGGACGGCCTGTCCGACGCCTGGGAGAGCTCGCTCGGCACGAATCCCCTGCACGGGGACAGCGACGGCGACGGCTTCGGCGACGCGCTCGAAGCCGCCCGGGGCACCGCCCCGCTCCTCCCCGAGGACGACGAGGACGACCTCGTCGACCCCTGACCACACGATTTGGCGGCTCGTACGTCGCCATTTCGACGTGAGAGCCGCCAAATCGGTGGGTGGTAGTGTGAGAGCGCTCTCATGCGACGCTCCAACCACTCCTTCAGCGCCGGCGCGGCCACCGGCGACGACCCCCGCCGCTTCCCGACCGGCTTCGTCTGGGGGGCGGGCACGTCGGCCTACCAGATCGAGGGCGGGATCGACCTCGACGGCCGCGGGCCCTCGGTGTGGGACACGTTCGCGGCCGCCGGCCGCGCCCGCGGCGACACCGGGGCCGAGGCCGCCGACCACCGCCGCCGCATGGCCGCCGACGTGGCGCTCATGGCCGACCTGGGCCTGCCCGCCTACCGCTTCTCCGTGGCCTGGCCCCGGGTGGTGCCCGCGGGCCGGGGCCCGGTCAGCCAGGCCGGCATCGACTTCTACCGGGCGCTGGTCGACGAGCTGCTGGCGGCCGGCATCGAGCCGGTCGCCACCCTCTACCACTGGGACCTGCCCCAGGCGCTGGAGGACGCGGGCGGCTGGCCCGCCCGGGCCACCGCCGGCCACTTCGCCGACTACGCCGCCGTGGTGGCCGGCGCCCTCGGCGACCGGGTGAGCCGCTGGACCACCGTCAACGAGCCGTGGTGCGCGGCCATGCTCGGCTACGCCGCCGCCGCCCACGCCCCCGGGCGGGCCGAGCCGGGGGCGGCCGCCGCCGCCGCCCACCACCTGCTGCTGGCCCACGGCCTCGCGGTCGACGCCCTCCGGGACCGGGTCACCGCCCCCGACCCCGAGATCGGCATCACCGTCAACCCCTACCCGGTGCTCCCCGCCGGGCAGGACCCCTCCCCCGCCGACCTCGACGCCGTCCGCCGCATCGACGGCATCGCCAACCGCCTGTGGTACGACCCGATCCTGCGGGGCCGCTACCCCGACGACGTGCTCGCCGACCTGGCCAGGGTCAGCGACCTCGCCCACATCCGGGACGGCGACCTCGACCAGATCGCCCGACCCGTCGACGCCCTCGGCCTCAACTACTACCGCTGCTACCACGTCCGCCACGAGCTCGGGGCGTCCGCCTCCCCGTCGCCCTGGCCCGGCTCCCCCGACGTCGCCTTCGCCGACGCCGCCGACACCCCCACCTCCAACGGCTGGGCGGTCGAGCCCGAGGGCCTCTACGACTGCCTCGTCCGGCTGGCCCGCGACTACGACCCGCCGCCGCTGTACGTGCACGAGAGCGGAGGCGCCTTCCCCGACCGGGTGGACGGCAGCGGTCAGGTCCACGACCACGACCGGCTCGCCTACCTCGACGCCCACCTGCGGGCCGGCCACGACGCGCTGGCCGCCCACGTCGACCTGCGGGGCTTCTTCGTGTGGTCGCTGCTCGACAACTTCGAGTGGGCCGAGGGTTACAGCCAGCGCTTCGGGATCGTGCACGTCGACTTCGCCACCCAGCGCCGCACGCCCAAGGCCAGCGCCCGCTGGTTCCAGGGCGTGATCGCCGCCCACGGGCTGGACGGCCCCCCGCCATGACTGCCGCCGGGGGGCCGTCCACGCTGGAGGACGTGGCCGCTCGGGCCGGGGTGTCGCGGGCCACGGTGTCGCGCGTCGTCAACGGTAGTCCCCGGGTGTCCGACGAGGCGCGCCGAGCGGTGGAGGCCGCGGTGGCGGAGCTCGGCTACACCCCCAACCGGGCCGCCCGGTCCCTGGCCGGCAGCCGCAGCGAGACGATCGCGCTGGTGGTGTCCGAGCCCAGCGTCCGGCTGTTCGCCGACCCGTTCTTCGCCGCCACCACGCTGGGCGTGACCCGCGCGCTGGCCGCCACCCGCTACCAGCTGGTGCTGATGATGACCCAGAGCGACGCCGACCGGGCGCGGGCCGAGGCCCACCTGCTGCGGGGCGGCACCGACGGCGTGCTGCTGTTGTCGGCCCGGGCGGGCGACCCGCTGGCCGGCCGGCTGGCCGGGGCCGGCGTCCCCACGGTGGTGGCCGGACGTCCCCCGGCGGGCGCGGCGGTGGGCTTCGTGGACGCCGACAACGCCGGCGGCGCCCGCACGGCGGTGGACCACCTGGTGGCGGGCGGCCACTGGGTCATCGGCACGGTGGCGGGGCCCGCCGACATGGCCCCGGGCCGCGACCGCCGGGCCGGCTGGGCGGCGGCCCTGGCCGCCGCGGGGCGCCCGGCCCCCGACGACCTGGTGGCCGAGGCGGACTTCACCCGCGAGGGCGGGGCGCTGGCCACCCGGGCGCTGCTGCGCCGCCGACCGGACCTCGACGGCCTGTTCGTGGCGTCCGACCTCATGGCCCTCGGCGCGCTGGACGCCCTGCGGGCGGCCGGCCGCCGGGTCCCGGGCCAGGTGGCGGTGGTCGGCTTCGACGACACCGAGCTGGCCCGCTCCGCCGACCCGCCTCTCACCACCGTCCGCCAGCCGATCGAGGAGCTGGGCCACGAGATGGCCACGCTGCTGCTGGCCCAGATCGAGGAGGGAGCCGCCCCGGCGGGGGTGGTGCTGCGGACCGAGCTCGTCGTCCGGCGCTCGGCCTGAGCCGGGCCGTCAGGCCGCGGCCGGCTCCTGGGTGGCCAGCCGCTCGCCGGTCTCGGGGTCGAAGAACTGGAGCCGGGCCACGTCGACGAGCATGTCGACCGGGTCGCCGACCCGCTCGCTGCTGTGCGAGTCGAAGCTGGCCACCACCATGGCTCCCAGGCCGGCGGCCTGGCGCTCGAGCGCCTCGATGGCGGCCTGGTCGCGATCGCCCGCGACGTTGCGGACCTCGTCGGTGACCGCCGGCTTGGTGTCGGTGCGCACGTGCAGCAAAAGCTCGGACCCGAGGGCCTCCCGCAGCTCGACCTCGCCCCTCAGCACCAGGCCCTCGGTGGGGCGGCCCGCGGCGAGAGCGGCGTCGGAGAGGTGCTCGGGCCGGATGCCGACAACCACCGTGCGGCCGTGGGCGTCCCGCAGGGCCGGCTTGTCGTCCACCACCGCGGGCGGGACGGTCAGCGACTGCTCGCCGAGCGACACCACCACCTTGCCGTCGGACACCGAGACCGTGCCCTCCAGCAGGTTCATCGACGGCGAGCCGATGAAGGCGGCCACGAACAGGTTGCCAGGCTCGGCGTAGAGGACCTCGGGCTCGGCCACCTGCTGGAGCCGGCCCTCCCGCATGACCGCCACGCGGTCGCCCATCGTCATGGCCTCGATCTGGTCGTGGGTCACGTAGATGGTGGTCGTCTTGAGCTCGCGCTGGAGGCGGGCGATCTCGGCCCGGGTCTGGGCCCGCAGCTTGGCGTCGAGGTTGGACAGCGGCTCGTCCATGAGGAACACCGCGGGGTCCCGCACGATGGCCCGCCCCATCGCCACCCGCTGGCGCTGGCCGCCGGAGAGCTGGCCGGGCTTGCGCTTCATCCACGCCTCCAGCTGGAGCGTGCGGGCGGCCTTGGCCACCCGGGCCTCGACCTCGCTCTTGGGCAGCTTGGCCAGCTTCAGCGCGAAGCCGATGTTCTGCTCGACCGTCATGTGCGGGTAGAGCGCGTAGTTCTGGAACACCATGGCGATGTCCCGCTCCTTGGGTGGCAGGTCGTTGACCACCCGGTCGCCGATGCGCATCTCGCCGCTGGTGATGGTCTCCAGCCCGGCGACCATTCGCAAGGCGGTGGACTTGCCGCAGCCCGAGGGCCCGACGAGCACCAGGAACTCGCCGTCCTCGATGGTGAGGTCGAGGTCCGCGACGGCGGCGACCCCGTTGGGGTACACCTTGGTCACGCTGTCCATTGTCACGGCGGCCACGAACGCCTCCCTTGTCCCTTATCCCTTGACGGACCCGGCCAGCAGGCCCCGTACGAAGTAGCGCTGGAGCGCGAAGAACACGACGAGCGGCAGGGCGATCGACACGAACGCCGCCGCGGTGAGCAGGTGCCAGTCCTGACCCCGGCCCCCGGACAGGGTGGCGAGGCGGACGGTCATGGGGCCGTCGGGGCTTCCGGTCCCGAGGAAGGTCGACGCCACCAGGTAGTCGTTCCACACCCACAGGAACTGGAAGATGGCGAACGCCGCCAGCGCCGGCACCGACAGCGGCAGCACCAGCCGCCAGAAGATGGTGGGGTGGTCGGCGCCGTCGATGCGGGCCGCCTCGAACACGTCGGCCGGGAGCGACGAGATGTAGTTGTGCAGCAGGAAGATGGCGAGCGGCAGGCCGAAGCCGATGTGGGTCAGCCACACCGCCGTGGTGGTCCCGGCCAGGTCGAGGAACGGGAACAGCGTGATCGTCTCGCCGAACAGCGTCAGGTGGGCGCCACCGGTGAACAGCTGCAGCAGCGGGACCAGTGACAGCTGGATCGGCACCGCCAGCAGCGCCACCACGCCGATGAACAGCCAGTGCCGGCCGGGGAAGTCCATCCAGGCGAAGGCGTACGCCGCGAAGGCGGCGAAGGCGATGGGGATGACGGTGGCCGGCACGGTGATGGCGACCGAGTTGAGGGCGTGCTGCCACATGTCCGGCGAGTCGCTGGTCGAGGCGTCGAAGGTCGAGCGGTAGTTCTCCAGGGTGAAGCTGGAGTCGCTCGTCACCAGCAGCAGGACCACCAGCGCCGCCACGGCCACGATCGGCATGGCGATGCGCCCGGCCCGGCCCAGCCGCAGGTAGAGGCGGGACAGGCCCACGACCAGTGCCACCAGGATGGCGATCAGCACGATCGTCACCAGCAGGGTCAGCACCACCGATTCGGGGAAGGGGTCGGGGAACACGGTCCACCAGCCCGTGGTCTTGACCTCGATCTCGGGGCGGAACGACGACACGAGCATGCCGACGGTGGGGATGGTCCACAGGGCGACCAGCGCCCACAGGACCCCGGTGGGGATGGCACCGAGGATGCGGTGCATCCGCGACCCCACGGGCTCGGGGGCGGGCGAGGGTGGCGACCCGGCGACCCGGCGGTCGGCGGCCTCGGGGCTCGTCGTGGCGATCGTCGTCATCCCTGTTCCCCTCGACGCAGGCGGCGGATGTTCATGACCATGAGCGGCAGCACGGCGACCAGCAGGATCACGGCGAGGACCGAGCCCCGGCCGTAGTCGCGCAGGATGAACGCCTGGTCGAACATCTCGTTGGCGATCACGGACGTGGCGAACTCGCCGTTCGTCATCACCTTGACGATGTCGTACACCTTCAGCACGGTGATGATGAGCGTGGTCACCACGACGGCGACGGTGGACCGGATGTGGGGCAGCGTCACCCGCCAGAACGACTGGGCCTCGCTGGCGCCGTCGACCCGGGCGGCCTCCAGCAGCTCGGTCGGCACCGCCTTGATGGCCGACGACAGCACCACCATGGCGAAGCCCGTCTGGATCCAGATCATGATGGCGATGAGGAACAGGCTGTTCCAGGGCGCCTCCTGCAGCCAGGTCTGCGGCTCGCCGCCGAGGCCGACCCAGGCGGCGTTGAGCACGCCGATCTGGTCCTCGCCCGCGGGCGTGAAGGCGTAGACGAAGCGCCAGATGACGCTGGCGCCCACGAAGCTGATGGCCATCGGCATGAAGATCAGCGACTTGGCCACCGACTCGCCCCGGGACCGGTCGGCTAGCACCGCGATGGCCAGGCCGATGATGGTGGACAGCCCGGTCACGAAGACGACCCAGTAGATGTTGTTCCAGACCACGCCCCGCAGGGCGCCCATGGCGGCCAGGGTGACGAGGATGGCCGTGGCGGTGAGCGACAGCACCGGGGAGGGCGCCGTCACGTCGACGCCCCGGCGGGTGCTGACGCCCCGGATCACCATCCAGGCCAGGGCCACGACGCCGATGACCGCGCCGGCGATGAACAGCCGGCTCGTGAAGATGTCGGCCGCGCTGTCGATGTTGAAGATGTTGGAGTCGCCCAGGATGTCGCGGTAGTTGGCGGTGCCGACGTAGTCCTCGCCGCGGGCGGAGCGGAAGCTGAGGTAGATCGTGCGCAGGGTCGGAACGACGAGCGTGATGAGCAGGAACAGCAGGGCCGGCCCGAGGAAGATGGCCGGCCGGGCGCGGTCGGGGATGCGCCAGCGGCGCTCGGCCGGCGGTGGGTGGCGGGCCCAGACGAGCCGTCCGACCAGCGCCCCGAGCGCGGCGCCCCCGAGCGGCCAGAGCAGGCCCCCGAGGAACCAGCCCTGGCTGTTGATGATGACGCCGATCACCGCGCCGACGACCGCGCCGGCCAGCGTGGCGAAGAGACCGAAGTCCTTGGGCGCCAGGTCGACGAGCGCGTTCACGCCCACGAACAGGCCGAGCGTGACGACGATGATGGCCGCCACGCCGAGGAACGTGGCGATCAGTTGACCCATGACGAGCCCCCCGTGTCGTGGGCTGGAGGTGGGGAGGGGAGGCGCCCCGGGGGGCGCCTCCCCTGACCATACGCGTTCACCTGGACTTCAGGCGGGACTATGTGATGTCAATTCGGCCAGGTGTCCTCGACGTCGGTGAAGGCCGTCTGCACGTCCTTGGCCCCCGTCGTGATGTCCACGGCGGCCGTCCAGAACGAGTCGGCGCCCACCGCGCCCGGCATGAGGTCCGAGGCGTCGAACCGCACCGGGTCGCCGGCCGCGAGGATCTCACCGAAGCTCTGGGTCAGCTCGTCGGGGTACTGCGTGGTGTCGACGTTCTTGTTCGGCGACAGGAAGCCGGGGGCCGGCGCCCGGGCCGAGGCGTACTCGTCGCTGGCCAGGAACCGCATGACCTCCATCACCTCGGGCCTGTCGGCCAGGGCGGCGGCGTAGTTGCCGCCCGACAGGGTGATGTTCGGGAACTCCTCGGAGCCGGGCAGGTAGAAGGCGTTGACCTCACCCTCGGGCCCGAACGACTCGACGGCGTCGGCGAAGTTCGCCGAGTAGAAGTTGCCCTGGCGGTGCATCATGCAGTTGCCCTCGAGCAGCGGCAGGCCGGCCTCCGCGAACGGCGTGGCGGCGACGTTCTGCACCCCGCCGTAGACGTAGCCGGGCGTCGACCACAGGTCGTAGACGGCCTCGCCCACCTCGACGACGTCGGGGTCGTCGAACGGGATCTCGTGCTGGTACCACTGGTCGTAGACGTCAGGGCCCTTCATGCGCAGCATGAAGTCCTCGACCCAGTCGGTGAACGGCCAGCCGGTGGCGTCGTCGGAGCCGATGCCGATGCAGAACGGCGTCTTGCCGTCGGCCACCATCTGGTCGGCCAGCGCCAGGAAGGCCTCGAAGGTCTCGGGCACGGTGTAGCCGCCGTCGGTGAAGGCCTGGGGGCTGTACCAGACGAGGCTCTTGAGGTCGGCCTTGAGCGGGACGGCCTTGAGGTCGCCGTCGAACTCGACCAAGTCGGTGAAGCCGGGGTCGAAGTTCTCCTCGACCAGGTCCACGACGTCGTCGGGGAGGGCGATGATGTCCTCGTTGAAGTCGTTGACCTTGCCCGGCTGCGGGAACAGGGCGATGTCGGGCGGGTTGCCGCCGTCGATCTGGGTGCCGATCTGCGTCTCGAAGCTGCGGTCGCCCGAGACCTCGACCTCGATGCCCGTCTCCTCGGTGAACGCGTCGAAGGCGTCCTGGTTGCCCTGGAGCTCGGACTCGACCTCGGAACCGAAGATGGTGACGGTGGTGCCCTCCGTGTCACCGCTGCCCTCGTCCGTGCTGGCGTCGTCGCCGTCGTCGTCGTCGGCGCACGCTGTCGCCACCAGGGTGAACGCGAGGCCCGCGGCCATCGCCGCGCGCCAACGCCGTCGCTGTCGTGTCATGGCTGTTGTCCCCCTCAGGGATGGTTGGTGTCGGTAGGTTGGCAAGTACTCATCGGTAACTTGTGTCATGCCCTCATCCCTCGTCGGGCGGGGCCGTCGTGGAGCGGACCACGAGGCTGAGATCGAGGTGGTGCTCCGCCTCGCCGAGCGGCTCCTCTGCCGCCAGCGATTCGAGCAGCAGGGTCGCGGCGCGCCGCCCGCTCTCGAACAGCGGTTGGCGGACCGTGGTGAGCCCCGCGTAGCTCGACACCTCCACGTCGTCGAACCCCACCACGGACAGGTCCCCGGGCACTTGGAGGCCCCGGGCCCTTGCCGCCTCGAGCACGCCCAGGGCCTGGGTGTCGGAGGCGGCGAACACGGCCGTGGGACGTTCGTGACCGGCCAGCAGGTCGGCGGCGAGCTCCCGGGCGACGGCCCGGACGTGGGGCCCGTGGCGGACGTCGCCGGTGCGGACCTTCAGGCCGGCGTCCTCCATCGTCTCGTGGTAGCCCCGCTCGCGGGCGGAGCTGGAGGTGAAGCCGAGCGGGTTGCTGGGCTCGTCGCCCAGGAAGGCGATGCGCTCGTGGCCGAGGTCGACGAGGTGGCGGGTGGCCAGGCGCCCGCCGGCGACGTCGTCGGTGACGACCGCGGGGACGCCGGGCCCGTGGGTGTCGAGCAGCACGACGGGGACGCCGGACTCGGCCAGGCGGCGGAGGCTGCCGGGCGGCGGGGGCAGCGACATGATGAGCAACCCGTCCGCGCGGTCCCGGCGGGTGAGGGTGGCGAAGTGCTCGTCGCGGTGGACGGGCGACTCGACGTTGAACAGCACGAGGTCGTAGAGGCTGCCGTCGAGGGCGGCCACGACGCCGCGCAATCGCTCGACGGCCGAGGCGTGGGTGAAGAACGGGACGACGACGCCGAGGGTCTGGCAGCGCCCCCGGGACAGGCCCCGCGCCAGCGGGTTGGGCCGGTAGTCGAGGAGCTCGATGGCGTCGAGGACGCGCCGCCGGGTCCGCTCGCTCACGCGGGGGCTGTCGTTGAGCACCCGGGAGACCGTGCCGGCGCCCACGCCGGCGTGCGCCGCGACGTCCGCGATCGTGACCACCGGCCCCCTTCCCGTCCGTGTGGCGTGGAACCGCTTCCACGACCTGGGGGCAACATATGTGGCCGAGGTCACGGTGTCAATGGAACCGCTTCCACCGATCGAACGACGATTTGGCGTCTCTCACGTCGCAC
>DASSUD010000246.1:0-11741 GCA_035707385.1 Acidimicrobiales bacterium | reverse complement strand
GACTTCGGCGGCGACGGCGGGGTGGTCGAGACCTACGTCGGCTACCTGCGCCGCAAGCTCGACGCCGGCGGCCGGCCCCGCCTCATCCACACCATCCGGGGCGTCGGCTACACCCTGCGGGAACGCTGAGGTGTCCCTGCGCGCCCGGCTGCTGGTCGGCCTCGGCATCGTGGCCGCCGTCCTCGTGTTCGCGGCGGTGACCGTGACCCGGGCCGCGTCCGCCTACCTGGTCGACCAGGTGGACGATCGCCTGGCCGCGGCGGCCGAGGACGGGGACCGGGACGGTGGACATGGACCGCCCGGCACCGGCCACGGCTACAGCCCGTACTACGTGGGCGTCATCGACGCGGGGAGCGCCACGGTGCGCCCCCTGCAGACCCCCGATGCCGTGCCCGGCGGCGACGCGGCCCCCACTCCCGACATCGATCCCGATCAGGCCCGCGCCGCCGCGGCCGGCGACGACCCCTGCTTCACCACCGGCTCCGACGACCCGGGCGTGCGCTACCGGGTGCGGGCCACGGCCGCCCGCGGCGGCGAGCCCGTCACCGTCGTCGCCACCTCGCTGTCGGACACCGACGCCGCCGTGAGCCGCCTCGTCGCCGTCGAGGTCCTCGCCACGGCCCTGATCCTCGGCCTGCTGGGCCTGGTCGCCTTCTGGGTCCTGCGGCTCGGTGTCCGCCCCCTCAAGGACATGACCCGGGCCGCGGCCGCCATCGCCCGGGACGACGGCACCGGCGGCGACCTCAGCCGCCGGGTCCCCGCCGCCCCCGGCGGCACCGAGGCCGCCGAGCTCGGCGCCACGCTCAACCGCATGCTGGCCCGGATCGAGAGCGCGTTCGCGGCCCGGCAGGCGTCGGAGGACCGGCTCCGCCAGTTCGTGGCCGACGCCTCCCACGAGCTGCGGACCCCCGTCACCACCATCCGGGGCTACGCCGAGCTGCACCGACGCGGCGGGCTCGAGGACCCGGGCGAGCTGGCGGCCGCCATGCGCCGCACCGAGTCCGAGGCCGAGCGCATGGCGGCGCTGGTCGACGACCTGCTCGTGCTGGCCCGCCTGGACCAGGGCCGCCCCGTCGAGCGCCGGCCGGTGGACCTCGGCGTCCTGGCCGTCGACGCGGCCGGCGACGCCCGCGTCGCCGCCCCCGGCCGCACCGTGCGGGCCAGCACCGAGGAGGGCGTCGTCGTCCCCGGCGACGAGAACCGCCTCCGCCAGGTGCTGGCCAACCTCGTGCGCAACGCCGTCGTCCACACCCCGCCGGGGACCACCGTGCGGGTGGCGGTGCACCGCGACCGCTACACCGGGGCGGCGGTGGCCGAGGTGTCCGACGACGGCCCCGGCATGTCCGCAGAGCAGGCCGCCCACGCCTTCGACCGCTTCTACCGGGCCGATCCGGGCCGGTCCCGGGACCGGGGTGGGTCCGGCCTGGGCCTCGCCATCGTGGAGGCCGTCGCCCTGGCCCACGGTGGCCGGGCCGTCCTCGACACGGCGCCGGGCCGGGGCACGACGGTGAGGGTCGAGCTGCCGTCCCACTAGGGTCGGCGCCCGATGATCCTGTCGGACCGCACCATCCGCGAGGAGCTGGCGGCCGGGCGCATCGGCATCGACCCGCTCGACGACTCGTGCATCCAGCCCAGCTCGGTCGACCTGCGCCTCGACCGCCTGTTCCGGGTGTTCCTCAACCACACGACGCCGGTGATCGACGTCAAGCAGGACCTGACCGACCTGACCCGTCTGGTGGAGATCGGCGAGGACGACTCCTTCATCCTCCACCCCGGCGAGTTCGTGCTGGGCTCGACGTACGAGCAGGTGACGCTGCCCGACGACCTGGTGGCCCGCATCGAGGGCAAGTCCAGCCTGGGCCGCCTCGGCCTGCTCATCCACTCGACGGCCGGGTTCATCGACGCCGGCTTCTCCGGGCACATCACGCTGGAGCTGTCGAACGTCGCCAACCTGCCGATCACGCTGTACCCGGGCATGAAGATCGGCCAGGTGAGCTTCCTGCGCATGACCACCCCGGCCGACGTGCCCTACGGGTCGAAGCAGGTCGGCTCCAAGTACCAGGGCCAGCGGGGGCCGACCCCCAGCCGCTACTGGGAGAACTTCCGCTGAGCTGGCGGGGCGGCTACCCGACCGGGACCGGGCGGGTGGCCACGGGCGTGCCACCCAGCTCGAGGGTGACCGTCACGAACCCGTCCTCCTGCTGGCCGTCGCCGTCGCCGTAGGGCGGGCCGCTGAAGGTGACGATCCCGGGGATGCTGGGGGCCGCCCCGGGGCCGAGGGTGCCGAGCTGGCACACCAGGGTGGTGGGCAGGCCGCCGGCCAGGACGTCCTGCCACGTCGCACCGGCGTCCGGTGGCGTCCACCCCTCGACGGCGCAACCCGGCGGCAGCGACGGGGGCAGAAGGGGCCGGAGCCGCTCCTCCTCGGCCGGCGACAGCGGCAACTGGTCCAGCAGCCCGTCCACCGTCCGCGTGGCCGTGAACAGATCAGGGACCAGCAGGCCCGTGTCGTCGCTGGCCACCATGCGGACGGCGGCACCGGCGTGGGTCAGCGTCCCGGCGTTGGTGGCGCCGGCGGTCAGCCGGCCGATGGACAGGGCCTGGCCCACGTCCAGGAACGGCTCCCACAACGGCTCGGTGAGCAGCGACGAGAGGAGGACGTCCGCCACCGACGCCTCCAGCGTGGCGCCCCGGAACAGCATCACCGTGGCGGTCTCGCCGGGCCCGTCGACCTGCAGGTCGAGGGCGAACCCGACGGTCCCGCCGGCGGGCGGCTGGTCGAAGGCGCACACGATGACCTGGCCGTCGACCGCGCAGCGGCTGTCGGCCTCGGCCTCCGGGTGGAGGCGGGCGCCGGGCGTCAGCTCGACACGCAGGCTGAGCGGGGTGGCGCTCTCGGCGGCCCCGGCGCCGGCCTCCGCGATGGCGAGCGTCAGGTCGCCGCGCCCGACCGCCGTCGGCGTCCAGCCCGCCGACGTGAACGCCAGCGGCGCCGGCGTGGGGATCGGTCCCGGGTCGGGGCCCGGGCCGGCCGGCGGGGGAACGAGCGGCGGGACGACCGGTCCCGGCGTGGTGGCAGGGGGCGACGCGGGGCCCGCGCCCGGGGCGACCGGCGTGGTCGGGCGCGGGCGGGTGGCGCGGGGCACGGTCGGCGACCCGCCGCGGGACCGGGGGACGAAGCGGGACGAGGGCTCGTCGAAGCCGTCGAACATGCCGAACAGACCGGCATCGTCATCGAGTGGGACGACGGCGAAGTCGTCCTCGCCGAACAGCGAGTCGCCGGCGTCGTCCCCGCCGTCCCGGTCGCGGCGGTCGCTCCGCTCGTCGTCGGCGGTGCGGCGCACCCCGAGGTCGGCGGCGTCCGCGGCCCGGTCGATCGACGCGTCCTCCCGGGCCACGACCGTGCCCAGCCCGGCCAGGCCGGCGACCACGATCGTGATGGCGGCGGCGCTCCCGATGGTCGGGGCGAGATGGCGCAGCTTGCCGACGATGCCCGGGTGCCCGCCCCCGCCGGTGCCGGTGGCCGCACCCCCGGCCGCGGCCGCCGCGGCCGCTCCGCCACCGAGCTTGGCCCCGGCCAGCAGGAACAGGGGCAGCACGGCCCGGGCCAGCACCCGGTTGACGTCCTCGAGCTCGGCCACGAGCGCGGTGCACGACTCGCATTCCCGGAGGTGGGCATGGACAGCGGCGTGGTCCCGCTTGGACAGGCCGTCGCGCACGTAGGCGCCGAGCCGGGACCGGTGGGGCTCGTGCTCGGGCGCGGGCACGGCCAGCAGGTGGGCCTGCAGGTACGACTGGCGCAGCTTCTCCCGGGCGCGGTAGGCCATGGCGGCGGCGGCGTTGGCGGACACGCCGAGCACGCCGGCCAGCTCCTTGGGCTGGCGGCCCTCCACCGCGGTGTGCCACAGCACCGCCTGCCAGCGCTCGGGGAGCGACTCGAAGGCCTGGGTGACGATCTCGCGGTCGGCCTGGCCCATCTCCGCGGCGCCGGCCTCGTGGCTCACCGGTTCGGGCACGTCGTCGAGCGCCTGGTCGGCGGGCCGCTCGCCGTCCTCGGCCGCCAGCCGCCGCAGGGTCACGAACAGGTAGGCCCGGAACGACTCGGTCGGGCCCGCGCCCCGCCGGATGGCGCCGAGGACCCGCTCGAAGGCGCCGTTGACGAGGTCGTCGGGGTCGCCGAGGCGCCGGTACGTCGATGCCAGCCGCAGCGCGGCGGCCTGGTGGCGTACGTACAGCTCCGTGAAGGCAGCTTCGTCACCGGAACGCGCCTGATCGAGGAGCGAGGCGTCGGAGAGTGCGGTGAGGGTCATGTCGCGGTCGAACCTGCCCGCCAGTCTGTCGCAAGGAATGGGCCGAGGCCAGAGGCAACCGCACGGGGAGTAGCAGCAGGGTGGCGCAGCGGCACGAAGGAGCCCGGGGCGCCCTGTGGAGCCGTGATCTTCAAGTTTTTCCCAGCCATCGGCGTCATGATCGTCGTTGCCGCCCCTCTCAAGGCGGCGTGACGGAGACGCAGGGGCTGCCCGGCCCATCGAAGCAGGGCTCGGACAGCACCATGCGGCTCCTGGCAGTCGTCGACCGGTCGGGGCCGCCTCACCGGCCGGTCGGCGGCGGCCTCCTCGCCCGCTGGCACGCCGGTGCCGCCTCCGGGCTGCCCCTGGCCGAGTGGGCCGACCCGGCGACCTGCCGCCTGGCCGCCGCCTTCGCGGCCGGTGAGGTGCTGGCCGAGGTCGAGGAGGCCGTCGTGGCGTTCGCGCAGGCCCGGGCGGGGGCCGACCATCCCGCCGAGGCGGTGGTGGCCGACCTCGTGGCCCTGGTCCGGTTGGCGTGGCCGGCGGCGGGGCACGAGTGGGACGACTGGGTCGATCCGGTCGGGCTGCTGGCGCGGGCCCTCGGGGCCTGGGCCGCCGAGCGGGACGGCGTGTCGGGGTGCGACCACTGCGTCGACCCGACCACCGGGCTGGTGAACGGGAGGTTCCTCCGAGCCCGCCTGCGCGAGCTACACGCCCAGTGCCGCTCGCTCGCCATCTCCGCCCCGACGACGTTCGGGGCCGTGGTGGTGGACTTCGAGCTGAGCGCCGTCACGGGGCCCCAGCGCATCGGCACCAGGGTCGCGGCGGGCCGCATCCTGGCGTCGCGCTTCCGGGCCGGTGAGACCGTGGCGGCGCTCGGCACGACCCGGATGGTCGCAGTGATGCCGGCCTACGGCATCACCCGGGCCGCCGGTGACGTGACCGCCGACCTCGCCGGGCTCCCCCCTCCCGGCGGGGTCGGCGTGTCCGTGCGGTGCCTGCCCTTCGCCGACGACCCGGACGCCACCTACAGGTCCCTGGTGGAACCCCGGTGGCCTCGCGGGTCGGGCGGCTAGCCGAAGGTCTTGGAGTCGAGCTCCCGGACCCGGGCGGCCAGGGCCGCCAGGATCTTGTGGTTGAGCGTCGGCACCTCGTCCAGCAGCCCCGAGAACTCGCGGGGACCGAGGACGAGGACGGTCAGCGGCGTGGCCGCCGTGACCGTGGCCGTGCGGGGCCCGTGGTCGAGCAGCGCCAGCTCGCCCACGCAGTCGCCGGGCCCCAGCTGGGCGATCGTCTGCTCGCCGCGGGTCACGTCGGCGTGACCGTCGACGATGATGAACGCCTCGCGACCCACATCCCCCTGGGTCACGAACTCCTTGCCCTGGTCCAACGTCAGCTCGACCGTCGCCTTGGCGATGTCGCGCAGCTCCTTGGTCGTGCATCCCGAGAAGAGCGGGACCGCGGCGAGATGGTTGAGGTAGTCCTCGCGTGCCATGGCGGCGCAGCTTAGGGAGCCGGGCCTGCGCCCGCCCGTTGGCCACCTGAGGTGACCGCCCGACCTACGATCCGTGACCCGATCTCTCGCGAGCGTGACGTTCATACGTCCGAAACAATCGCGAAACCCTGTGTCCGTAGCTTCCGAAACGTGGAGGTGGCTCTCGTCCACTGGCCGGCCGAGCAGGACCGGCGGGAAGAGCTACGCCGTGCTGGGCAGCCTCGGCTGCTGCTGGTCGAGCGGGGAGCCCCGCCCATCCCCACCGACGAGCTGGAGGACTGGATCCGCCTCCCGGCCGACGACCTCGACCTCCGGGTCCGGGTGGAGGCACTCCGGCGCCGGACCGACAACGACGTGGGCGCGGTGCCCGCGCTCGACGACGACGGCGTGCTGCGCATGGGCGACCGCTGGGTCTCGCTGCCGCCGGTGGAGGCACGGCTCACCGCCGCGCTGCTCGAACGGTTCGGGGCGGTCGTGTCCCGCGAGACGCTGGCCCGCTCCGGCTGGCCGGGCGGGTCTCCGGGCCGCAACGCGCTCGACGTCCACGTGCTCCGGCTGCGCCGGCGGCTCTCGCCGCTGCGCCTCGCCATCCGCACGGTCCGGTCGCGCGGCTACCTCCTCGAGCGGGCCGACGGCACCGGCCAGGTGGCACCGGAGCACATCCGCCCGGCGCAGGCCACCGGCAGCGTCCGGCGCATGACCGCCGGCTGAGCGCCCGGTCCCGCCTCGGGCGACTACGCCTACCGCACGCGGGGTACTTTCTCGTCGCCGGACGGGAGTCGTCCGGCAGGTCGGGCTGGGACACCTGTTCAAGGGAGGCGCATCATGCGCGGACGCGTACGGATACCCATCTTGTTCCTGATCTGGGTCATCATCGGCATCTTCGTGGCCGTGAACAAGGGCTACGGGGACAACGTCGAGAACGCCTCGCAGGTCGCGACGTTCATGCTGGCGGTGGTCCTGTGGCCGATCCCCGCCCTCGACGGCGCGGTCGCCATCACCTTCTAGGCCACGTCACGCCGCACCAGCACCGCCGCCAGGTGGTGCTGGTGCGGCTGGCCCACGGCGCCCATGGCCAGCTGGTAGCGCAGCGTGTCCCCGACCACGGTGATGCGGCGCTCGACGGTGAGGACCTCCTTGGCCGTTCCCGCCCGGGCCAGCCCGGTGGTGAGGAGGTGCAGGGCCACCCCGTCGGGCTGGGGCGTGACCTCGCCCTCCTCGACCTCCACGATGCCGCTGCCGTAGGCCAGCACGAGCTCGGCCCGGCCGGGGCCCGCGCCCCGCAGGAACCCGGCCTCGGCGTGCAGCGGCAGGCCCGTGGCCGCGTCCTCCGTGGTGGCGCGGTAGGACATGCGGGGCTTGCCGACGTGCTCGAACGTCGCCGTCTCCCGGAACCCGAACGGCTGCACCGTCGGGTAGCCGCCCTCGCCCTCGCCCTGCCAGGTGCCGAGCAGGCACGCCAGCTCCGCGAGCGCGGGATGGAGCTCCACGAGGACGACCGTAGCCGCCGCCAGGCGCCTCCCGCTCCGGCGCCGGCGGCGTACGGTCAGCCGGCCTGGCGGGCGACGGCGTCGGCCGCGGCCCGGATCTCCTCGGCCGAGCGGAGGTAGCGCTCCTCGACCGGGGTGTCGTCCCCCGGCCACCCCCCGGGCCCCATCTCGTACACGAGCGGCTCGCCGGTGGGGATGTTGAGCTCGACCACCTCGCCGTCGGTCAGGCCGCTGAGGTGCTTGACCAGCGCCCGCAGGCTGTTGCCGTGGGCGACCACCAGCACGGCGCGGCCCGGCACCAGGTCGGGGACGATGCCGTCGTACCAGTACGGCAGCATGCGGTCGACCACGTCGGCCAGGCACTCGGTGTCGGGCACCAGCTCCGGCGGCAGGGCGGCGTAGCGGGGGTCGTGGCGCACGTTGCGGGGGTCGTCCCGGGGCATGGCGGGCGGGGGGACGTCGTAGGCCCGGCGCCACACCTTGACCTGGTCGGCGCCGAAGCGCTCGGCCGTCGCCTTCTTGTCCAGGCCCTGGAGGTCGCCGTAATGGCGCTCGTTGAGCCGCCAGTGGCGGCGCACCGGGATCCACGACCGATCCATCTCCCCCAGCGCCAGCTCCGCGGTGCGGATGGCGCGGGTCAGGACCGACGTGTGCAGCACGTCGGGCGCCAGCCCGCGCTCGGCCATCAGCCGCCCGGCCTCGACCGCCTGCGCCTCGCCCTTGGGGCTGAGCTCGCAGTCGTACCAGCCGGTGAAGAGGTTCTGGAGGTTCCACACGCTCTCGCCGTGGCGGAGCAGGATCAGCGTGGCGGGGGTCACGGTGGGTTGATGGTGGTGGGCGGGGTGCCGCCGCCCTGGAACTTGCCGATGAAGATCGTCACCGTGTCGCCCCGGCTCACCTGGGCGTTGCCGGAGGGCGACTGGGTGATGACGATCCCGTCCTGGTTCTGGTTCTGGACCGTCTGGGTCTCCACCTTGACCTCCAGGCCGGCACCCTCCAGCGCGCTGCGGGCGTTCTGCTCGCTGAGCCCCTGCACCGGCGGGACCGTCACCCGCTCGGCGCCCGACGACACGATCATCGTGATCTGGTCGCCGGGGGCGGCCTCGGCGTTGGCGCCCGGGTCCGTGCGGATGACGTTGCCGGCTGCCACGTCCGCCGATGCCTCCTGCCGGCTCTGGATGTTGGTGAAGCCCGCCCGCTGGAGGTTGCCGCGGGCGGTGCCCTCGCTCTGGTTGGTGACGTCGGGGATCACGATCAGCCCGGAGCCCGACGACACCTCGATGGTCACCTGCTGGCCCTTGGCCAGCATCTCGTTGGCGCCGGGCGTCTGGCTGACGACCACGCCCTCCTCGACGTCGTCGCTCTCCACCGGCACCGGGTTGGGCAGGAACCCCGCATCGGTGAGGGTCCGGCTGGCCTCGTCCAGCGTGGACCCCACCACGTTGGGCACCGGCACCGCCTCGGGGCCGCTGCTGAAGGTCAGCGTGACCGTCGAGCCCTCGTCCGCGTCGGTGGTGGCCGGTGGGTCCTGCTTGATGACCTCGTTGGCGGGCCGGTCCGAGTTCTCGGAGGCGGTCTCGACCTCGAAGCCGAGCTGCTGCAGGGTCGCGGTCGCCTGGTCCAGCGGCTGGCCGACGACGTTGGGCACCTCGACCTGGGAAGGCTCGTCGTCGCCGCCACCGAGGTTGGTCGCCAGCAGGTACAGCAGGCCGGCCAGCACCAGCAACAGGAGGATCAACGCGGCCAGGAACCACTTGGACCGCTTCGGCTGCTGGTCCTCGTCGTAGTAGTCCTCGTCGTAGTCGCCGTAGCCGTCGCCCGCGGGCTGCTGCCAGCCCCCCGGGCCGGCCACCAGCGCGGTCTCGTTGCCGTACATCGTCGGCGCCATGACGCCGGTGGCGCCCGGGTCCATGGGCGGGGCCAGCACCGGCTCGGCCATGATGCGGTTGCCGTCGAGGTAGCGGCGCAGGTCGGCCCGCAGGTCCTGGGCGGTCGGGTAGCGGTTGGCCGGGTTCTTGGCCAGCGTCTTGAGGGTGATGGCCTCGAGCGTCTCGGGCAGCGACGGGTCGACACGCCGGGGCGGGACCGGGTTCTCCTGCACGTGCTTGTAGGCGATGGCCACCGCGCTGTCGCCGGCGAACGGCGGCCGGCCCGTGATCATCTCGTAGAGCACGACGCCCAGGCTGTACAGGTCGCTGCGGGGGTCGACCGGCGCGCCCCGGGCCTGCTCGGGCGAGAAGTAGGTCGCCGTGCCCATGACCGAGCCCGTCTTGGTGAGGTTCTGGTCCGACGAGTCGCTGATGGCCCGGGCGATGCCGAAGTCGGCCACCTTGACGCCGCCGTCGCGGGTGATGAGCACGTTGCCGGGCTTCACGTCCCGGTGGACGACGCCGTTGCGGTGGGCGAAGCCGAGCGCGGCGGCGATGTCGGCCGTGATCTCGGCGGCGCGGTCGGGGTGGAGGCGGCCCTCGTCCCGCAGCGTCTCGGCCAGCGTGAGGCCCTCGACGTACTCCATGACGATGAAGTAGGTGCCGTTGGCCTCGCCCCAGTCGAACACGCTGACGATGTTGGGGTGCTGGAGGTTGGCGGCCGCCTGCGCCTCCCGGCGGAAGCGCTCGACGAAGCCGGCGTCGGTCGCCAAAGCTGGGAACAGGACCTTGACCGCCACCGGGCGGTCGAGGAGTTGGTCGCGCGCCAGGTACACCTCGGCCATCCCGCCACGCCCGAGCCGGCGGTGGAGCTCGTACCGCCCGTTGAAGATGACTTGGTTCTGCTGCGACATGCGTCCCTCAGACTACGAGATGGGGATATGGGCCCCCGATTCAGCCGCCCTCCGGTCGGGCCGGCGGGGCCAGCGCGGCCTCCAGCACGGCCGCGGCGATCGGTGCGGCGACCCGCCCGCCGGTCTGCTCGCTGGCGCCCTCCTGGCCCTCGACGAGCACGGCCACCGCCACGTGGGGGACCTCCCCCTCGGGCCCGGCGAAGCCGATGATCCAGGCGTGCGAGCGCGGCGGGTCGGTGCCGAGCTGGGCGGTGCCGGTCTTGCCGCCCACGACCATGCCGTCGCCGAGGCCGTCGTCCAGGCGGGAGGCGGTGCCGTCGGTGACGACCGAGACCATGGCCTCCCGCAGCAGCCGGGACGAGTCTTCCGACATGGGCGTCGTCCAGGTCTCCGGCTCGTAGCGCTCGACGACGTCGCCCTGGTCGTCGCGGATCTCCCGCATGACGTGCGGGCGCATGACCTTGCCGTCGTTGGCCACCGCCGCCGCCACCAGCGCCATCTGCAGCGGTGTGGCCTGCACCTCGTTCTGGCCGATCGAGGCCTGGGCCAGGAACGGCGGGTCGTCGGAGACGACCTCTGTCGGCCAGCGGGACTGCACGGCGCCCGGCAGGTCGATCGGCACGTCCTGGTTGAAGCCGAAGGCCTCGGCGGTGGCGGTCATGCCCGACGCCTGGGCCTGCTCCACGCCCATCTGGGCGAAGGCGGTGTTGCACGACTCCTGGAGGATCCCGAACAGCGTCCCCCCGCAGGAGGCGCCGCCGAAGTTGCCGATCGGCGTGCCGATGCCGGCCGCCTGGTAAGCGTCGGTGACCGGGTAGTCGGGCGCATCGGGGGTGACACCGCCCCGCTCGACCCCGGCGGTGGCGGTCACCACCTTGAACGTGGAGCCCGGGAACTCCCGCTTGCGGAACGTGCGGGCCCGGGTCGGCTCCTCGGGGTCGGCGTTGAGTGCCTCCGAGGAGGAGGCGGCGGCCGTGAAGTCGTGGCTGGCCAGCAGGTTGGGGTCGTAGGACGGCGCCGACCACAGGGCGATGATCTCGCCGCTGCGAGGGTCGACGGCCACCACCGAGCCCTCCCGCCCGTCGAGCTGGTCGCGGGCGATCTGCTGGACGTCGGCGCGCAGCGACAGCGTGACGTTGCCGACCCGCTCGCGGTCGACGAACAGGTCGCCCAGCTCCTGGAGGTCGAAGTCGATGGTGCGCCCGGCCAGCTCGTCGTTGTACTCCTTCTCCACGCCCGCCGAGCCGAGCTGGAAGGCGAAGAAGCCGGTGACGTGGGCGAACAGGTCGCCTGTGGGGTACTGGCGCTGGAACTCGAACTGGTCGTCGGACTCGACCGACTCGGCCACCACCACGCCGTCGGCGGTCTCGATCGACCCACGGGGGCTGGAGAAGTCGCGCACCACGGCCCGGTTGTTGCGCGGGTCGTCCTTCAGCTCGTCGGACTGGAACACGGTCAGCCGGTTGGCCTGGAGGAACAGCAGCGCGTAGCAGCAGGCCAGGAACAGGCCGAGGTTGCGGATCTGCTTGGTCACCCGACGACCTCGGTCATCTGGTGGGCCGCGATCCTCTCGTTGGCCTGCTCGGCGGTGTCGTCGGAGATCCGCAGCAGCAGGGCCAGCAGCACGTAGTTGGCCAGCAGCGACGACCCGCCGTAGGAGATGAACGGCAGCGTCACGCCGGTCA
>DASSUD010000245.1:0-8640 GCA_035707385.1 Acidimicrobiales bacterium | reverse complement strand
CTGGCCGAGAAGATCGCCCGGCTCTCCGGGATCCCGGATGCCAAGGTGTTCTTCTGCAACTCGGGCAGCGAGGCCAACGACACCGCCCTCACGCTGGCCACGAACCACCGCCGGTCCCAGCAGGTGCTGGCGATGCGCAACTCCTACCACGGTCGGGGGTTCGGCCCTCTCGCCGTGACCGGCAACCGGGGCTGGTCGGCGACGCCGTTGTCCCCGTTCCGGGTCGCCTACGTCGAGGGTAGCTACCGCTATCGCAGCCCGTACCGGCAGCGTGACGACGCCGCCTACATCTCCGCCTGCGTCGACGACCTGCGCCGGACCCTGGCCACGACCACCAGCGGGGAGATCGCCTGCCTGCTGGCCGAGCCGATCCAGGGCGTGGGCGGGTTCACGTCGGGCCCTGACGGCCTCCTCGGTGCGCTGGCCGAGGTGGTGGCCGAGCAGGGCGGGCTGTTCGTGTCCGACGAGGTGCAGACCGGCTGGGGCCGAACCGGGGACCACTTCTGGGGGTTCCAGGCCCACGGGGTCGAACCGGACATGATCACATTCGCGAAGGGCATGGGCAACGGACTGGCGATCGGGGGCGTCGTCGGCCGTCCCGAGGTGATGGAGGCGGTGACGACCAGCTCGATCTCCACCTTCGGCGGCAACCCGCTATCGACCTCCGCCGCCAACGCCACGCTCGACTACCTACTCGAGCACGACCTCCAAGCCAACGCAGCCAAGCTGGGCAACCTGCTGCTGTCGGGACTGCGCGACCTCGCCGACACCCACGCCGTGATCGGGGACGTGCGCGGCCGGGGCCTCATGCTGGCGCTCGAGCTGATCGTGCCCGGGAGCGACGTCCCGGACCCGGCGACCGCAGCACGGCTGATGGAGGAGACCCGGGGGCGGGGGCTGCTGGTCGGCAAGGGCGGCCTGCACAACAACGTGATCCGCATGGCGCCCCCCATGACGCTGACGGACGAGGAGGCCGGCGAGGCGCTCGACGTGCTGGCCGCCTCCTTCGACGCCGTGACGGGCTGACCCGAGCTCGGGGGACGGCGTCGGCGCAGTAGGCGGGGCCGCACGGATGCACCACAGCGGGGTGGGCGAGCGCCAAGCGATGCCTGGTCAGAGGAGCGCAGCGGCGAACCGGTCGTGGTGGTCGTTCCACCAGCGGCGCCGGCGGTCGTAGCGCTCGCCGCCACCGGTCCGGTGCCATAGGGCGAGGGAGTTCGCGTCACCCGCGTCGACGCTGCGCCGGACGGCTGCTTCGATGCGGGCGATGGCGTCGTTCATGGCGGTGAGCAGCTCGGCCCGACCGTCCCGGTCCAGTCCGTAGGCGTCGGCGACGAGGCGTAGCCGTGCGGGCCGGTCGGCGGGCCGCCAGCCGAGCCGGGCCTGGTCGAACTCGTCGTCGATCGGTACGCAGAGGCGGGCGAGGTGGGCCACGTCGTAGACGGGGCGTCCGGGGGCGGCGAACTCGAAGTCCAGCAGCGCAACGGCGATGCCGTCACGGAACACGACGTTCTCGGGGCACACGTCGTTGTGGCACACGAGCGTCCCGCCCGCACGGTCGGCCAGAGCGTCGTCCCACGTGAGACCGTGAGGGTCGAACTCGAGGGCGGCATCGTGCAGCCCGCGCAGCAGCCTGGCGACGGACGCCAACGCGGTGTCGGACTGGCTCCAGTCCGGGTAGGGCGGAACGGGGACCTCGCCGTGGATGAACACGAGCCGCTCGCGTCCGTCCTCGTCGATCCCGACCGGCGTCGGGGCGCCCTCGAATCCGGCGTGTCCCACCGCGCGCAGGAAGGCGTGGATCGACGCCGAGTGCGGACTCGAGGGGCGAAGGACGTGCGGGCCGGCGCGGACCACCTGACCGGCGTTCGCGATCCCGCCATCGAGCTGCTGCTCAGCCACGCGGCCGTCAGGGGTGGGTCGCCGGGCGGATGCGAGTCCTCGCACCGCGCAACGGTGATCGTGGTGACCAGGTGACGGGAACCTGGCGCATCAACAGCGCGGAGTCGAGGGCGGCTCCGCCCTTCGGAACGCGTGTCTCGTCCTCGAAGAAGCTCGAACGCGCTCGAACCACCCTGGCCGGGGCCATCGACCAAGCATCCGTGCGAAGTTCCAGACCGTCGAAGCGGCTTGGATCGCTCGTCGCGGAGTAGCCGACACTCCCTCGCTCGAAGAAGCGCGACGCCTCATCGAGATCGGCGAAGAGACGGCTCCCCGAGAGGTGCTCCACCACCTCGACCTCCACGCCGACCTCGGTGGATCGGTCGTAGCTCGCGAATCGAACACGTATCTCCCGGTCCGATTCGCGGACCTCGAAGCGGGCACGGTGATGAACCCCTGGATAGACGCGCCCGCCGACGATCACGTTGGCGATCGAGGCACTGTCGCGTCGAGGGATGTAGACCCCGGACATCGTTCCGTTCTCGCCCTCCCATTCGACGGCGATGCGATGCGCAGCGTTCTCGCTGCGAAGCCCGAGCTTCCTGGGCAACGGTCGCGGCCGCAACTCGGTCATCCGAAGCAGACAGATCCCGGCGACCGCGTAGCCCTTGACGACCCGAGGACGGAACGGTGGGGGAACCAGCCTGCTCGCCACATCCGGGTCGACGCGGTAGTTCACCAGCAGTCGACGGTCGATGACCCCTTCGATCGGTGGACGTGCCATGCGGCCCCTGACCTCAGCGGGGACTTGCCAACACATAGTGCCCGAAGCCGGAGCCACGTGCGAGCAGGCAGGAGCCGCTCCTCATCCGGGCCGAGCAGCGGTGTCGAGCGACCCGGTCTCAGCGGCGGGTGGCCAAGTCGAAGCGGGGCAGGTCGGGGGTGGCGGCGCCCGCGCGCCGCGCCGCGGCCTCGGCCAGAGGGCCGACGATCTCGCGGTCCGAGTCGAGCGACATGAGGTTGAACACCTCGCCCGGGTCGCGCTCGACGTCGAAGAGCACCTCCTCGCCCCAGCCCGACCGCAGGTACTTGTGCGGCCCTCGCCGCACCATCGGCCACCCCATGCTGATCCCGCAGTGCACCGTGCGGTCCGCATCGAGGGTCGCCCCGGGGTCGCCGAGCACCGGCGCGAGGCTGATGCCGTCGAAGGCGGCGAGGTCCACGTCCACGCCCGTCAGGTCGAGGCACGTGGTGGCGAAGTCGAAGCTCTGGGCGAGCCCGGCGTCGCGCCGGCCTCCCGCCACGCCTGCCCCCGTGACGAAGAACGGGACGCGGGCGAGATCGTCGAACGGGATCCACGGGATCTTGCGCACCAGTCCGCGATGGCCGGCGTAGTCGCCGTGGTCGGAGGTGAAGAACAGCACCGTGCGGTCCATGTCGAGAAGGGCCACGATGCGGCCCACGGCCTCGTCGATCTGGGTGATGAGGCCGTAGGTCCGGGCCAGCGTGGCGCGGTGCTCGGCCATGTGGTCCTGCCGGATCCTCCGGCGGGGCGCGTCGTCCTGCGCGGTGGCCCGCCGGAACGACGCCGGGAGGTAGGCGTTGGCCGTGTGCCCGTCGGGATCGATGACGCACTTGTCCGGGTCGTACAGCGACGCGTACGGCTCGGCTGGGTTGATCGGCGGGTGCGGGTGCGGGAACGACACGACGAGGAACAGGGGCCGGGCGCCGTCCCGATCGCCCAGGAACTCGGCGGCCTCCCGCTCCACCCAGCTCGTCGGGTGGGTCGGTGGGGCGAGCGGATACGGGCAGTCGCCCTCCCGCCCGTCGAGGCGCCAGTCGGGCAGCCCCTGCGACCGCAGCCAGTCGTGGTAGTGGTCGAGCTCCGATTGCGTCGCCGGGTCGAAGTCGTAGGCCCGCAGGTGCTCGACGACCCGCATGTGCTCGAAGCCGTGCGGGGATCGCATGGGCTTGAAGTGCATCTTGCCGATCAACGCCGTCTCGTAGCCCGCTGCTCGCAGGGCGTGCGGCACCGTGAAGAAGCCCGGGTCGAGGGCGTAGGGCTCGAGGTACGGGGCCCTGTGGTCCAGCAACCCCGTCAGCAACGAGGTCCGGGCGGGAACGCAGGTCGTCGACCCGCTGTAGGCGTTGTCGAAGATCACACCCGACGCCGCCAGGCGGTCGAGGTTCGGCGTCCGCACCGGCGTGGAACCCGCGTAGCCCACCTGGTCGTACCGCTGCTGGTCGGTCATGATCAGTACCAGGTCGGGTCGGCGGATCCGAGTCATTCCCACGTGCCTCCCGTCCGGTGGGCAGATCGACGGAACGCTACCGGACCGTCATTCAGGTGGCGGTCAGGAGCGGGGCGCATCCTGCGGGCGTGGCACGACATCACGGACGCACAGCGGGACGGGCGCTCGCCGCACTGGCCCTCGCGGGCCTGGCGGGGGCGGCCTGCGGCGACGACACGGCGACGGAGACGACGGATGCGACCGAGGCACCCGAGGCCCCCGTCATCGACCCCGGCGACGGCGGCAACTACGCGCCCAACCTCGACCCGGCGGACTTCGTGGCGGCGGTCGACAACCCCTACCTGCCGCTGACCCCGGGTGCCCGGTGGGTCTACGAGGGCAGCAGCGACGGTGAGCCCGAGCGCATCGAGGTCGTCGTGACCGACCAGCGCCGGGCCATCATGGGGATCTCCGCCGTCGTGGTGCGCGACACCGTCAGCGTCGACGGCGAGGTCGCCGAGGACACCTACGACTGGTTCGCGCAGGACCGCGACGGCAACGTCTGGTACCTGGGCGAGGACTCCAGGGAGTACGAGGACGGCCAGGTCAGCAGCACCGAGGGCTCGTGGGAGGCCGGCGTCGACGGCGCTCTCCCCGGCATCGTCATGCCGGCCCACCCGGTGGCGGGCCAGGCGTACCGCCAGGAGTTCTACCCCGGCGAGGCCGAGGACCTGGCCGAGGTGACCGAGCTGGGCGCGACCAAGGCGGTCGGGCCGCAGGAGTACGGCGACGTGCTGGTCATCAAGGAATGGAACCCGCTCGAACCCGAGGTCGTCGAGCAGAAGTACTACGCGCCCGGCCTCGGCATGATCGCCGAGGAGACCGTCGCCGGCGGCGACGACCGGGCCGAGCTCATCGAGACGGGGGCCCAGCCGTGACCCCTCCCCCGAGCGTCAGCCCTCGTCCGGGGTGGTGGCGTCTCCGGGTGACGGCCGGGCCGGCTGGGAGCGGCCGGGGGCTGCGTGAGAGTGTGGACCGGTGCGTATCGCCGTCGCCGCCGTCCTCGCCGGGGTCGTCGCCCTCGTGGCGGCCGTGGCCCTGGCCCTGATGCCGTTCGACAACGGACCGGCACGGTGCACGTCACCGCTGTCGGGCGGAGGCGGCGACCGCCTGGCGACCGAGGGCGGCGTGCAGGTCGTGGTGGCGTGCGACGACGACGGCGCCCACCGGCTGCTGATCGCGAGCGGCCTCCTGGTGGTCGGGATCGTGCTGACGCCGATCGGCGTCGGCGCCGGGTTCGGCAGCCAGCACGAGGGGCCCGACGCCGGGCCGACCGGCCGGGCGCACCCCACCTCTCGGACGGTGCGGCCGGCGGGGGCGGCGGCCACCGGCCGGTGACCGACCGTCACCTGGTGTTAGCGCGCCGCCCGCCGACATCGCTCCGGCCCGGGGCACCGCTACCTTCTCGGCGATGGTGGGCCTGGTCATCTTCGACGTCGACAACGTGGTCGTCCGCTACGACCGGGCCCGGCGCGTGGCGGTCATGGCCGAGCGCCTGGGGCGGACACCGGCCGAGGTGACCGCCGCCGTGTTCGGCAGCGGGATCGAGGACGCGGCCGACGCCGGCGACCTGGGGCCGGACGAGTACCTGCGGGCGGTCGGCGAGCACCTCGGGACGCCCGTCACCCGGGACGTGTGGGTCGCGGCCCGGGGCGCGTCCGTCACCCCCGACCCTCGGATGCTGGCGCTGCTGGCCGAGGTCGCGCGGCACGTCCCCACCGTCCTGCTCACCAACAACCTCAGCCTGCTGCGCGAGGAGTACCACCGCATCGCCCCCGAGGTCGTCGCGCTGGGGCTGCCGCTGTACGCCAGCGGCGACCTGCGGCTGGCCAAGCCCGACCCCGAGGTGTACCGGACCGTGGCCGCCCGCCACGGGGTCGCGCCCACCGACGCCCTGTTCGTCGACGACACGCCGGCCCACGTCGAGGGCGCCCGCCGGGCGGGCCTGCGGGTGCACGTGTTCACCGGCTACGACCGGGTCGTCGCCTTCCTCGTGGGCGAGGGCGTGCCGGTGGGCTCCGGACGCTGACGGTGATTTCTCCCGGCGACCTGTCGAATCCGGCAGGGGCGCGGCGTCCTCCTGTGTGACGCCGCCGACCGGGCGGCGCGAACATCGCCCCAAGGAGGCGCCATGCCGCAGTTCCTGCTCCTCAACTACCTCCCCGTCGACGGGGGCCCGCCGCCGGACGAGGCGGCCGACCAGCACCAGCGCTGGCAGGCGTTCGCACAGGACCTGGTGGACGCCGGGATGCTGGTCAGCAACACGGGCCTCAAGGGCCCCGACGCCGCCACCACCGTCCGCATCCGCGACGGCAAGACCCAGGTCACCGACGGCCCGTTCGCCGAGACCAAGGAGTACCTGGCCGGCTACTTCCTCGTCGAGGCGCCCGACCTCGACACCGCGTTGACGCACGCCGGGAAGATGCCGAGCGCCACGTACGGGTCCGTCGAGGTCCGGCCCGCCTGGGGGTGACCGACCCGGCCGCCACCGTCGAGCGGGCCTTCCGGGAGGAGGGGGCCGGCGTGCTGGCCACCCTGATCCGCCAGGTCGGGGACTTCCAGCTCGCCGAGGACGCCGTCCAGGACGCCTTCGCGGCCGCCGTGGCCACCTGGGGCCGCGACGGCGTCCCGGACAGCCCGCGCGCCTGGCTCGTGGTGGCCGCCCGGCGCCGGGCCATCGACCGGATGCGCCGCCAGAAGGCGTCCGCCGACCGGCTCGGCCGGCTGGCGGAGCTGGCCCGCCTCGACGCCCAGGAGCACCCCGCCGGCGCCGGCGACCGTGCCGTGCCCGACGACCGCCTGCGCCTCATCTTCACGTGCTGCCACCCGGCCCTCGCCCCCCAGGCCCGGGTGGCGCTCACGCTGAAGGCGATGGGCGGCCTCACGACCGGCGAGATCGCCCGGGCCTTCCTCGTGTCGGAGGCGACGATGGCCCAGCGCCTGGTGCGGGCCAAGCGCAAGATCGCCGACGCCCACATCCCCTACCGGGTCCCGCCGGCCGCCGACCTGCCCGAGCGGCTGGGCGGGGTGCTGGCGGTCGTGTACCTGATCTTCAACGAGGGCTACGGCGCCACCGGCGGCGACCGCCTGGTGCGGGGCGAGCTGTGCGGCGAGGCCATCCGCCTGGGCCGGCTGCTGGCGGACCTGATGCCGGGCGAGGCCGAGGTCCTCGGGCTGGTGGCGCTGATGCTGCTGCACGACGCCCGGCGGGGGGCCCGGGTCGACGGCCGGGGCGGCTACGTGCCGCTCGACCGCCAGGACCGGGCCGCCTGGGACGCCGGCCGGGTGCAGGAGGGGATGCGGGCGCTGGACGCGGCGCTCGCGCTCCACCGGCCGGGGCCGTACCAGATCCAGGCGGCCATCGCCGGCCTGCACGCCGAGGCGCCCACGCCGGAGGCGACCGACTGGCCCCGGATCGCGGAGTTCTACGGCGCCCTGTCGCGGGTGGCGCCCTCCCCGGTCGTGGAGGTGAACCGGGCCGTGGCGGTGGGCTTCGCCGACGGCCCCGCCGCCGGGCTGGCGCTGGTCCGCCCCCTGCTGGAGGACCCGACCGTGTCCGGCTACGCGCCGCTCCACGCGGCCCACGCCGACCTGCTCCGCCGGACCGGCGACACGGCGGGCGCGGCGGCCGCATACCGCCTGGCGATCGACCACACCGCCAACGCGGTCGAGAGGGCCGAGCTGGAGCGCCGCCTGGCCGGGCTCTGACGGGTCGCCCGTAGCCTGCCCGGCAGAAGACGCCCACCGGCCGGGCCGACACCTGAACCGAGGAGGTGTGCGCCCCCGTGGTTCCGCTGCTTGCCGAAATCTGAACGACGGGGCTTTCGCGCCGGGTACTGCTACCACCACAATGTGTCGACACCACCGCGCCGGCGGGGGCGGTGGACCGAACCATGAGGGGGCGGTCGTGAGGACCGTTGCACAGAGAGAGGGCCTCGCCGCGGGGCTCCGCCTGGCGCGGGCCGCGCTGTTGCCGGTGGCCGTCGCCGTCCTGCTCCTGCCGTTGCGCCCGGCGCTGGCGCCCGCCGACGTGGCCCTCGTGCTGGTGGCCGCGGCGGCGGTCTCGGCCTCGGGCCGATCGTGGTGGACGCCCACCGTGGCCGCCACGGCCTGTGCGCTGTGCTACCTGTGGCTGTGGGCCACGCCCCCGGGGTCGCTGGCCACGGACCGCGCCACCGACCGGGTCACCGGGACCCTGGTGCTGGCGGTCGGGCTGCTCTCGGCCCGCCTGGGCCAGCGCTGGCGGTCCGCCCGCCCCCTGGGCGAGGGCGTCACCTGGCGCGCCCGCCTGGCGCTGCGCCGGCCGCGGGGCATCGACTGCCTGCGGTCGGTGGGCCGGCTGTCGGAGGAGGTCGCCTGCGGCGACAGCGCCTCGTTCATCCAGCTCGACGTGGCCCGCACCCTGGTGGAGCTGCTGAACCTGCGGGACTGCCGCTACGACGCCGCGCCGTTCCTGCCCGGCACCCGG
>DASSUD010000244.1:0-15892 GCA_035707385.1 Acidimicrobiales bacterium | reverse complement strand
GAGCTGGTCGTCGGCATGGGCACCTTCCGGCCGGTCACCGCCGCCAAGGTCGAGGACCACCACATGCACGCCGAGCGCTACGCGGTCCCCGGGGCCACGATGGCCGCCTGCGAGGCGGCGAGGGCCCACGGCGGCCGGGTGCTGGCCGTCGGAACCACCACGGTGCGGGCGCTCGAGTCGGCGGCCCTGTCCGGCCGCCTGAGCGGGCGCACCGACCTGTTCATCCACCGCCCGTGGACCTGGCGGGCGGTCGACCTGCTGCTCACCAACTTCCACCTGCCCCGCTCGTCGCTGCTGGTGCTGCTGGACGCCTTCGCCGGCCCCCGCTGGCGCGACCTCTACGACGTCGCCCTGGACGAGGGCTACCGGTTCCTGTCCTTCGGCGACGCCATGGTGGTGGCCCGCGCATGACGTTGCGCTTCGACCTCGTCGCCAGCGACGGCGCCGCCCGCACGGGCACGGTCACGACCGCGCGGGGGACGTTCGCCACCCCGTGCTTCATGCCGGTGGGGACCCGGGGGGCGGTGCGCACCCTGTCGTCCGCCGACCTGGAGGACCTGGGCGCCGAGGTGGTCCTCGGCAACACCTACCACCTGATGCTGCGCCCGGGGGCCGACGTGGTGGCCCGGCTCGGCGGCATCCACGGCTTCGCCGACTGGCGGGGCCACGTGCTCACCGACTCGGGTGGCTACCAGGTCTTCTCGCTGGGGCCCCGCCTCGACGACGCGGGTGCCACCTTCGCCTCCACCTACGACGGCAGCAGCCACCACCTGAGCCCGGAGGGGGCGGTCGACATCCAGGTCAGGCTGGGCAGCGACATCCAGATGGTCCTGGACGTGTGCGCCCCGCTGCCGTCGCCGCCCGCGGTGCTGCGGTCCGCGGTCGACCGCACGGCCCTGTGGGCGGAGCGGGCCCGCAAGCGCTTCCTGGCCCGGGGCCGCGACGACCTCAGCCAGTTCGGCATCGTGCAGGGCGGCACCGACCACGCCCTGCGGGTGGAGAGCGCCGAGCGGACCGTGGCCGTGGGCTTCGACGGCTACGCCGTGGGCGGCCTGTCGGTGGGGGAGGACCGCAGCGAGATGCTGCCGGCGCTGGAGGCGGCACTCGGGCCCCTGCCCGCCGACCGGCCCCGCTACCTCATGGGGCTGGGCGACCCGCTGGGGATCGTCGACGCGGTGGCGCGGGGGATCGACATGTTCGACTGCGTCCTGCCGACCCGCCTGGCCCGCCACGGCACGCTGCTCACGTCCGAGGGGCGGCTCAACCTGCGCAACCGGCGCCACGCCACCGACGACGGCCCCCTCGACCCGGCCTGCGGCTGCGGGGTGTGCGCCCGCTGGTCGCGGGGCTACCTGCGCCACCTGCTGTCGGTGGCCGAGCCCACCGCGCCGCGGCTGCTCACGCTGCACAACGTGGCGTGGACGTTCGACCTGGTGGCCCGGATCCGGGCCGCGGTGGCGGCGGGCACGCTGGCGTCGCTACGGACCGACGTGGCGCAGCGCTGGGCGGTGCCGGACCGCCCGGACGGGGCGGATGGCGGACCGCACGGCGGCGGGGGCTAACCTCGTCCGGCTGCCTATGGAGCCGCTCATCGTCCTCGCCGTCACCTTCGTCCTGCTGTGGGTCCTGTTCATCCTCCCCCAGCAGCGCCGGGTCCGGGCCCACCAGGCGCTCGTCGCCTCGCTGGAGCCCGGCGACGACGTCGTCCTGTCCGCGGGGATCTTCGGCCACATCGTCGACCTCGGCGCCGATGAGATGCGCCTGGAGGTCGCCCCGGGCGTCGAGCTGCGGGTCGCGCGCCAGGCCGTCCTGCGTAAGGTGGAGGACGCCACCGAACCGGACCCTCCCGTCGACGGCGCGACGGACGGGCCCGACGAGCCGGGCCCGGCCGCGCCGGGGCCCAACGTGTGAGCTGATGCGACGCAAGATCCTGCTGCCCCTCATCTTCATCCTGGTCGTGGCCTACGGGGGCCTGGCCGCCACGATCGCCGCCGGCAACAGCCCGGAGCTGGGCCTCGACCTCCAGGGCGGTGTGTCCGTCGTGCTGGCGCCGACCACGGACGCGTCGGGCGAGCAGCTCGACCAGGCTCTGGAGATCATCCGCTCCCGGGTCGACGCCCTGGGCGTGGCCGAGCCCGAGATCACCCGCCAGGGCGACGCCATCGTCGTCCAGCTGCCCGGCGTCAAGAACCGGGACCGGGCGCTGGAGCTGGTGGGCCAGACCGCGGAGCTGCGGTTCCGGCCGGTGCTCCAGGACCTGTCCGGCGTCGGGCAGGGGGGCGACGACGAGCCCACCACGTCCACCACGGCCACCACGGCGCCGGGCTCGACCGACACGACCGCCCCGGCCTCCACGGACACGACGGCGCCGGCCGAGGAGGCGGCCCTCGGCCTGGTCGAGGGCGAGAGCGCGGCGGCGCCGCTCCAGGAGCCGACCACGACCACGACCGCCCCGGTGGTGCCGCCGACCACCGCGCCGGCGCCGGTCACCGAGCCGTCCCAGATCGAGGAGACGCCCCGCGAGCAGGACGCGGCCGACGCCACCGTGATCCTGCCCGGGCTGGAGGACGACAGCCTCTACCAGCTGGGGCCGACACTGGCGACCGGCCGGATCGTCAAGACCGCGGCCGCCGACATCCAGAGCGGCCAGTGGCTGGTCAGCCTGGAGATGCGGGGCGGCGAGAACGGCATCGACAAGTTCAACGAGATCGCCGCCAAGTGCTACGTGCAGGCGCCCGACCCCCAGGTGTGCCCCAGCGGTCGGCTGGCCATCGTGCTCGACTCGGTGGTGCAGTCGTCGCCGTCGATCAGCGAGGCCAGCTACGAGGCCGACTCGATCTCGATCAGCGGCAGCTTCGGCGAGTCCGAGGCGAAGGACCTGGCCCTGGTCCTGCGCTACGGGTCCCTGCCGGTCGAGCTGGAGCGCCAGAGCGTGCAGACCGTGTCGGCCTCGCTGGGCGACGACTCGCTGCGGGCCGGGATCATCGCCGGCGTGGTGGGCCTCGCCCTGGTCGCCCTCTACATGCTCGTCTACTACCGGGCGCTGGGGCTGGTCGTGATCGTCGGGCTCACCGTGTGGGCCTCGCTGTTGTACACCATCATCAGCTACCTGGGCGTGGCCCAGGGCCTGGCCCTGACGCTGGCCGGCGTCACCGGCATCATCGTGTCCATCGGCGTGACCGTGGACTCCTACGTGGTGTACTTCGAGCGACTGAAGGACGAGGTCAAGGCCGGGCGCACGCTGCGCAGCTCGACCGAGCGGGCGTTCAAGCGGGCCTTCCGCACCATCCTGGCCGCCGACACCTCGGCGTTCATCGGCGCCGCGGTGCTGTGGTGGCTGACGGTGGGCTCGGTGCGGGGCTTCGCCTTCTTCCTCGGCCTGTCGACCGTGCTCGACGTCTTCGTGGCCTGGTTCTTCACCCGGCCCACGGTGACCCTGCTGTCGCGCAGCAGGGTCTTCACCGACATGCCGGTCCTCGGCGTGGCCCGGGGGCTGGCCGCGCCCGCGCCCGCCCCCGCCGCCGAGCGGCCTGTCGCCACCGCGGGGGTGGGAAGATGACCGACCGCCGCGACGACGTGACAGGCGACGCGATCGGCGACGCCCCCGGCGAGCCGGTCGGCGGGGACGCCGAGCCCGGCGGCGGGCGTCGGGCGCGCCGTGAGCCGCCGGTGGCCCGGGCAGTGGCCAAGCGCTCGGTCCTCACCCGCCTGTACCACGGCGAGACCAACGTCGACTTCGTCGGCCGCCGCAAGCTTTGGTTCACCATCTCGCTGGTGGCGGTGGTGCTCAGCCTCGGCTCGCTCGTCGTCCGGGGCCTCAACCTGGGCATCGACTTCGAGGGCGGTGTGGTGTGGGAGGTGCCGGCCGGCGATGCGTCGGTGGGCGACGTCCGCGACGCCGTCGGCCCGTTCGGCCTGTCGGGCGCCACCATCACCGAGCTGGAGGACGACGATGGCCGGCTGATCCGGGTGGAGGCCGAGCCCCAGGGGGCCGAGCGGACCGACGAGGTGACCGACGCCCTGGCCGAGGAGACCGGCTCGTCGTTCGACGACGTCACCCTGACCGAGGTGGGCGCCTCGTGGGGCCAGGAGATCACCGAGAAGGCCGTGCGCGCCCTCGTGGTGTTCCTGGTGCTGGTGACCCTCTACATCGCCCTGCGGTTCGAGCTGAAGATGGCCATTCCCACGCTGGTGGCCCTCGTCCACGACGTGATCATCACGGTGGGGGTGTACTCGATCACCGGCCTGGAGGTGACCCCGGCCACCGTGATCGCGGTGCTGACCATCCTGGGCTACTCCATCTACGACGGCATCGTCGTGTTCGACAAGGTCGACGAGAACACCCGGCTGGTGTCCTCCACCGGCGGCCTGAGCTACGGCGGCATGGTCAACGTGTCGCTCAACCAGGCCCTGATGCGGTCGCTCAACACGACCGTCACCGCACTGCTGCCGGTGCTGTCGCTGCTGGTGGTCGGGTCGTGGGTCCTGGGCGCCGCCGTGCTGGAGGAGTTCGCCCTGGCCCTGCTCGTCGGCCTGTTCTCGGGCGCCTACTCCTCGATCTTCGTCGCCTCGCCGCTGCTGGCGCTGCTGAAGGAGCGAGAGCCCCGCTACCGGGACATCAAGCGGCGCATCGAGGCCCGCGGCGGCGACGCCCACGCCGTGGCGGCCGCGGTGGTCACCGGCCGGCCCTCGACTCGGGCGGCCGCCACCGCGGCGCGGTCCACGTCCGATCCCGGGCCCCGACCCGGCGCCGGCCCGGTCATCCCGCCGCGGCCCCGCAAGAAGGCCAAGGGCGGTCGGCGCTGACCTCGCACGCCGTGAGCCCCGACGCGGCCTGGCTGGCCTCGCTCCTGCGCGACGTGCCCGACTTCCCCGAGCCGGGCGTCGTCTTCAAGGACCTCACCCCGCTGCTGGCCGATCCGGTCGCCCTGCGGGCGACCGTCGACACCCTCTCGCGCCACGCCGCCGGGATGGGGATCGACAAGGTGGTCGGCATCGAGGCCCGCGGCTTCGTGTTCGCGGCCGCGGTGGCGGACCGGATCGGGGCCGGGTTCGTCCCGGTGCGCAAGCCGGGCAAGCTGCCGTGGGCCACGGTGTCCGAGACCTACGCGCTGGAGTACGGCACCGACACCCTGGAGATCCACGCGGACGCTCTCGCCGCCAACGACACCATCCTGGTGCTCGACGACGTGCTCGCCACCGGGGGCACGGCCGCCGCCACCTGCCGGCTCGTGGAGCGCGTCGGCGGGCGTGTCGCCGGGCTGGCGTTCGTGGTCGAGTTGGGTTTCCTCGGTGGCCGGGCGAAACTGCCTGATCACGACATACTCAGCGTGATCACCGTGTAGATCGCTCCACAGGAGGTCAGCGTGCCCACCGTCGACCGGGTCCTGCCATGGCGGCGCAACCACCAGCCGCCGGCGGACGAGGTCGCGCCCCTGCTGCACGCCTTCCGGCGGCGCCACCCCAAGGCGCCCACCGCGCTGATCACCCGGGCCTACCTGCGGTCGGCCGACGCCCACCGCGGCCAGTCCCGCAACTCGGGGGAGCCCTACGTCCAGCATCCGCTGGCGGTGGCCCGCATCGTGGCCGACTTCGGCCTCGACGACGTGACCGTGGCCGCCGCGCTGCTGCACGACACGGTGGAGGACACGGGCACCACCCTCGACGACATCGAGCGCAGCTTCGGCGCGGACGTGGCCGCCATCGTCGACGGCGTCACCAAGCTGGAGCGGGTCCAGTTCAACTCCCGCGAGGCCCAGCAGGCCGCCACCATGCGCAAGATGCTGGTGGCCATGGCCCGCGACCTGCGGGTCCTGATCATCAAGCTGGCCGACCGGCTGCACAACATGCGCACCATCGCCGCCATGCCGGCCTGGAAGCAGGACCGCATCGCCCGCGAGACGCTCGACATCTACGCCCCGCTGGCCCACCGCCTCGGCATGCAGGACGTCAAGACCCAGCTGGAGGACCTGGCCTTCGCCGCCCTCCATCCCAAGCGCTACGCCGAGATCGACCACATGGTGTCGGTGCGCACGCCCGAGCGGGACATCTACCTGACCCAGGTGCTGGAGGAGGTCCGCCTCCGCCTGGCCGAGCTGCGCATCACCGCCGAGGTCACCGGGCGGCCCAAGCACCTGTACTCCATCTACGAGAAGATGGTGGTGAAGGGGCGGGAGTTCGACGACATCTTCGACCTGGTGGGCATGCGGGTCGTCGTCGAGTCGGTGAAGGACTGCTACGCGGCGCTGGGGTCGATCCACGCCACGTGGAAGCCGGTCCAGGGCCGGTTCAAGGACTACGTCGCCATGCCCAAGTTCAACCTCTACCAGTCGCTGCACACGACGGTGATCGGCCCCCAGGGCAAGCCGCTGGAGGTGCAGATCCGCACATGGGAGATGCACGCCCGGGCCGAGCAGGGCGTGGCCGCCCACTGGGCCTACAAGGACCGCGACCCCAACGCCGGGGACCTGCCGTGGCTCAACCGCATCGTCGACTGGCAGTCCGAGACGAGCGACCCCGACGAGTTCATGCAGCGGCTCAAGGTCGACCTCGAGCAGGACGAGGTGTTCGTGTTCACCCCCAAGGGCAAGGTCGTGACCCTGCCGGTGGACGCCACCCCCATCGACTTCGCCTACGCCATCCACACCGAGGTCGGCCACGCCTGCATCGGTGCCCGGGTCAACGGGCGGCTCGTTCCCCTGGACTCGACGCTGTCGTCCGGCGACACGGTCGAGATCTTCACCTCCAAGGTCGAGGGCGCCGGCCCGTCCCGGGACTGGCTGCAGATCGTGGGCACGCCCCGGGCCGCGTCCAAGATCCGCCAGTGGTTCTCCCGGGAGCGCCGGGAGGACGCCATCGAGTCCGGCCGCGACGAGCTGGTCAAGGCGCTGCGGCGGGAGGGCCTGCCGGTCCAGAAGCTCCAGTCCGGGAACATGCTGTCCGAGACCGCCCGGGCCATGAACTACGCCGACCTGGACGCCCTGTACGCAGCCATCGGCGAGAGCCACGTGTCCGCGAAGGCGGCGGCGTCGCGGGTGTCCAAGGCGCTGCGGGAGACCACCGGCGACGGCGAGGACTCCCTGCCCACCACCATCCGCGAGCCCCGCCGGACCCGGCCCAATCGGGGCCCGGCCGGTGTGCACGTCGAGGGCCTGGACGACGTGTTCGTCCGCCTGTCCCGCTGCTGCACCCCGGTGCCGGGCGACGAGATCATCGGCTTCGTCACCCGGGGCCGCGGCGTGTCGGTCCACCGGGCCGACTGCGCCAACGCGGTGTCGCTGGCCGAGGGCCAGGCGGACCGGCTCATCGACGTGGAGTGGGACCTGGAGCCCGGCGGCGTGTTCATCGCCTCGATCGAGGTCAAGGCCCTCGACCGGGCCCGCCTCCTGCGGGACGTGACCGCGGCCTTCGCCGACCACCACGTGAACATCCTCACCTGCACGACCCAGACCGGCTCCGACCGGGTGTCGAAGATGCGCTTCGACATGGAGCTGGGCGACCCGTCGCACCTCGACTCGCTGCTGTCCACGATCCGCGGCATCGACAGCGTCTACGACGCCTACCGGATCGTCCCCGGGAAGGGCTCCTAGCGGAGCTTGCGCCGCCGGACGTCTGGGGCCGCGGTCTGCTGGGTACCGTCTGCCGCCATGCCGCCGGTCATCCGCTCCCTGCTCGCACCCGACCCCCGGCGCGAGCCGGCCCCCGTGGGGCACCTGCCCCGGCCCCCGGCCCGCCGCGTGGCCGTCGTGACCTGCATGGACGCCCGGATCGACCCCCTGGGCGTCCTCGGGTTGGAGCTGGGCGACGCCCACGTGCTGCGCAACGCCGGAGGGCGGGTGACGCCCGACGTGCTGCGCAGCCTGGCCCTGTCGGCCCACGTCCTCGGGGTGCAGGAGGTCGGGGTCGTCCATCACACGGGGTGCGGGGTGCACGCCGAGGACAACGCGTCGCTCGCCCGGCAGACCGGGCTGACCGGGGTCGATTTCCTGACCGTGGCCGACATCGAGGCCGGCCTGGCCGAGGACGTCGCCGCCCTGACGTCGTCCGGCTTCCTGCCGGCGGAGACGTTGGTGTGGGGCGCCGTCTACGACCTCGACAGCGGCGCCGTGAGCGTGGTCTCGCCGCCCGGGTAACCTCGCCCGCGTGCCAGGTGGGGGAGCATCCGACGTCGCGGTGAGCGACGAGCCGGCGACCGACGACGCCGTTCCGGCCGAGCCCGGCGCCGAGGCCGCGCCCGAGCCGCCCGCGTCCGGGCTGCCGCGGCTGCCGCGCCCGAGCCGGCGCTGGTGGCTGGCGCTGCTTGCCATCTGCGTCGTCGCCCTCGGCGTCCGTGTCGGCTACACGCTGGGCTGGAAGCAGGTCGACACCATCGGCGGCGACGCGTACTACTACCACCGCGGCGCCAACCTGCTGGCCGACGGCGAGGGGTTCGTGCACCCCTACGCCTACGACAACGGCGTGCGCATCCCCGGCGCCGACCACCCGCCGGGGTACATCCTGGTGCTGGCCGTGCCGTCGCTGGTCGGGCTCGACACCATCCTCGCCCACCAGCTCGTCGGGTCCCTGCTGGGCACCGGCACGGTCCTGCTGCTCGGCCTGGCCGGGCGCCGCATCGCCGGCGACCGGGCCGGGCTCGTCGCCGCGGGCGTGGGCGCGCTGTACCCGGCCCTGTGGCTGAACGACGCGTCGCTCATGTCCGAGAGCCTGGCGCTCCTGTGCGGGACGCTGGTCATCCTGGCCGCCTACAACGCCTGGGACCGGCCGTCCGCGCGCTGGTTCGCGCTCACCGGGGCGGCCATCGGCCTCGCCACCCTGGCCCGGGCCGAGGCCTTCATGCTCGTCGGGCTGCTGGCCGTGCCGCTGGCCCTGTGGGCGCCCGGCCTGGCCGGCGCCAGGGCGCGGACCGGGCGGTTCGCGCTGGCCGCCGGCGCCGCCGCCCTGGTGGTGGCGCCCTGGGTGGGGGCCAACCTGGTGCGCTTCGAGGAGCCGGCCACGCTGTCGACACAGATGGGCCCCACGCTCGAGGCCGCCAACTGCGACGACACCTACTACGGGGGCGGGATCGGCTCGTGGTCGCTGGCGTGCTCGTCCGAGTTCGGGGACAGGGACCGCTCGGTGCTCGACCGGCAGGCCCGGGACAACGCCCTCGACTACGTCGACGACCACCGCGACCGGCTGCCGCCGGTCCTGGTGGCCCGGCTGCTGCGCACGTTCAACCTGGCGCACGTCTCCAACCAGGTGAACTTCGACTGGTTCGCCGAGGCCCGCCCCATCGAGTCGTCCCGGGCCGCGGTGGGCGCGTTCTGGGTCATCGGGCTGGCCGCCGTCGCCGGCGCCGTCGTGCTGCGCCGCCGGGGCATCCCGTCCTTCCCGCTGTGGAGCGCCGTGCTCAACGTCGCCGTCACCGTGATGGTGTTCTACGGCTCGACCCGGTTCCGGGCCCCGGCCGAGCCCGCCTTCGTGCTCGGCGCGGCGGTGGCGTTCGACGCCGCCATCCGGCGCCTCCGGCCCGAGCCGGCGGCCGCCGCCCAGCCGGTCCGGGCCGAACCCGTGCCCGCGGGCTGACCGGGCGCCGCTAGCCTCGACTGGCCATGCCCGAGACCTTCCGCGCCCCGATCGGCACCCAGGACGTGCTGCCGCCGGAGTCCGCCCGGTGGCAGGCGCTGGTGTCCGCCTTCGCCCGGGTGGCCGAGCGGTTCGGGCACGGGATGGTCCACGGTCCCCTGTTCGAGGACCTCGGGGTCTTCCGGCGGCTCGGCACCGGCACCGACATCGTCCGCAAGGAGATGTACGACTTCCGCGACAAGGGCGACCGCCACCTCGCCCTGCGACCCGAGGCCACGGCCTCGGTGGCGCGGGCCTTCGTGCAGCACCGGCCGCTCACGCCCTGGAAGGTGTGGTGCGTCACCCCGGCCTTCCGCTACGAGCGCCCCCAGGCCGGCCGCCTGCGCCAGCACCACCAGGTGGACGTCGAGGTGATCGGCGCCGCCGATCCCGACGTGGACGTCGAGGTCATCGCACTCGGACACGCCTACCTGCAGGCCCTGGGCCTGACCCGCTGGTACCTGCGCGTCAACACCATGGGCACGCCCGCCGACCGGGCGCGCTACGCCGCGACGCTCACCGCGTGGCTGGGCGACCGGTCCGCAGACCTCGCCCCCGAGGACCGCGAGAAGGTCGAGACCCACCCGCTGCGTGTCCTCGACTCCAAGCATGCCGCCACCCAGGCGGTCCTCGAGGGGGCGCCTCGCATGGCCGAGGTGCTCGACGCCGGCTCCCGGGCCCACTTCGACCGGGTGCAGGACGGCCTGCGCGCCCTCGGCATCCCGTTCACGCTCGACGCCGGCCTGGTCCGGGGCCTCGACTACTACACCCACACCCTGTTCGAGTTCCAGAGCGACGCCCTCGGCATCGCCGAGTCGACCCTCATCGGCGGCGGCCGCTACGACGGCCTGATCGAGCAGCTGGGCGGCCCGCCCACCCCCGGCATCGGCTTCGGGTCGGGCATCGAGCGGATGCTGCTCGCCTGCGACGCCGAGGGCGTGTTCGGCGCTCCGGCCAGTGCCCTGGACGTGTTCGTGGTCGACACCACCGACGGCCGCGCCGCCCGCGACCTGGCTCACGAGCTGCGCACGGCCGGCCTGCGCACCGACCGGGCCTACGACGGCCGGTCGATGAAGTCCCAGATGAAGGCCGCGGGCCGCTCGGGCGCCCGGGTGGCGGTGATCGTCGGCGAGCAGGAGGTGGCGGACGGCAGCGCCACCGTGCGCGACCTGGGCCGAGGCGAGCAGGAGATCGTCCCCCGCGACCAGGTCATCGACCGGGTCCGCAAGATCCTGGAGGCACAGTGAGCGAGCGGAGCGAGGGTGCGCCGGTGACCGGGTACGCCCCGGCCTGGGGGATGCGCACCCACTGGTGCGGCGAGCTGCGCCCCGAGCACGCGGGGCAGACCGTGTCGTTGTGCGGCTGGGTGGCCCGGCGCCGCGAGCACGGCGAGCACCTGGCCTTCCTCGACCTGCGCGACCGCGAGGGCGTCGTGCAGTGCGTCATCGACGGCTCGGTCGACGTCCGCAACGAGTGGGTGGTGCGGGTGACCGGCGTGGTCCGCACCCGGCCCGAGGGCACCGAGAACCCGGCCCTGCCCACCGGCCAGGTCGAGGTGGGGGAGTGCACGGTCGAGGTCCTCAACCGGGCCGAGCCGCCGCCCTTCCCGGTCGACGACCGGGTCGACACCGACGAGGTCGTGCGGCTGCGGCACCGCTACGTCGACCTGCGCCGCGAGCGGCTGCAGCGCAACCTGCGGGCCCGGGCCGCGGCCAACAGCGCCATCCGGTCCTCGATGGAGCGCCAGGGGTTCGTCGAGGTCGAGACGCCCATGCTGATCGCCTCCACGCCCGAGGGGGCCCGCGACTTCGTGGTTCCGTCCCGGCTGCACCCGGGCAGCTTCTACGCCCTCCCCCAGAGCCCCCAGCTGTTCAAGCAGCTCACCATGGTGGGCGGGCTCGACCGCTACTACCAGATCGCCCGCTGCCTGCGGGACGAGGACCTCCGGGCCGACCGCCAGTTCGAGTTCATGCAGCTCGACGTCGAGGCCAGCTTCGTGGGCCAGGACGAGGTGCTGGCCTTCGTGTCCGATGCCGTGGCCGAGGCCACCCGGGCGGTGACCGGTGCCGAGGTGGGCGACATCCCCACCATGACCTGGCACGACGCCATGGAGCGCTACGGCTCGGACAAGCCCGACATCCGCTTCGGGATGGAGCTGGTCGAGCTGACCGAGGTGTTCGCCTCCACGGGTTTCAAGGCCTTCGCCGGCCAGACGGTGAAGGGCATCCGGGTGCCGGGCGCCGGCACCGAGACCTCCCGCAAGCGGCTCGACGACCTCACCGACGCCGCCAAGCGCTGGGGGGCCAAGGGCCTGGTGTGGATGCGGGTCACCGAGGACGCCCTCGACAGCCCGGTGGCCAAGTTCCTCTCGGACGGCGAGATCGGCGGCGTACGCGCGGCGCTGGACGCCGAGCCCGGCGACCTGCTTCTGCTGGTGGCCGACGCCCGGCCGGTCGTGCGCCGCGTGCTCGGCCTGCTGCGCCTGGAGCTGGGGCGGCCGCCGGTGACCGAGGGCGGGCTGCACTTGCTGTGGGTCGTCGACTTCCCGCTGTTCGAGGGCCTGGGCGACGACGGCCGGCCCGTGCCGGCCCACCACCCGTTCACCATGCCCCACCCCGAGGACCTCGACCTGTTGTCGTCCGACGACCCCGCCGACCTGCTGCGGGTGCGGTCCCAGGCCTACGACCTGGTGCTGAACGGCTGGGAGCTGGGGTCGGGCTCGGTCCGGATCCACCGGGCCGACGTGCAGCAGTCGATCTTCGGGCTGCTCGGCATCGCCCCGGACGAGGCCCAGGCCCGCTTCGGGTTCCTGCTCGACGCCTTCCGCTTCGGGGCGCCACCCCATGCCGGCTTCGCCTTCGGGATCGATCGGCTGGTGGCGCTGCTGGTGGGCGAGGAGAACATCCGCGAGGTGATCGCCTACCCCAAGACGCAGTCGGGTGCCGACCCGTTGACCCAGGCCCCGACGCCCATCGATCCGTCGTACCTGGCGGAGCTGGGCCTGCGCACGCTGCCGCCCCGGGGCTGAGGTGCCCTCGCCCGCGGCCGAGCCCCGGCTGCCGGAGGACCTGGCCGACCTGGAGGACGCCACGCTGGACGACCTGGCCGACGAGGCCCGGCTCGACGGGGTGGCGGTGTCCGGCGGGGTGGGCGCCGAGGTGCGGGTGCGGGCCCTGACCCTCACCCACGCCCGGCTGGCCGGGGTCCGCCTGCCCGGCGCCACGTTCGAGGACGCGGAGATGGTCGACGTGGTTTGGGACGACTGCGACCTGGCCGGGCTGACGCTGGCGTCCACGGTGCTGCGGCGGGTGACGTTCCGGCGCTGCCGGCTCACGTCGCTGGTGGCGGCCGACCTGGTGGCGTCGGACGTGCGGTTCCTGGAGTGCCGGATGGAGGAGGCGTGGCTGCGGGCGGCCCGGGTCGAGCGGGCCGACCTGTCGGCCTGCGACCTCACCGGCAGCGACTGGTACGGCGCCCGGGTCACGAACACCCGCATCCGGGACTCCCGCCTGGACGGGGCCGAGCTGTCGCAGTCCCGGCTGGACGGGGTGGCCCTGCACGGCACCTCGATCGACGGCGTCCGGGGGTCGGCGGCCCTGCGCAAGCTGGTCGTCGGGCCGGAGCAGGTGCTGGACGTGGCGCTGGCGGTCTTCCCGTCGCTCGGCATCCGGGTGGAGGAGCGCGACGACGGCTGAACGCCTCGCCGGGCTACGGGGCCATCGCCGCCGGCCACGCCTCGTTCTCCGACGGCGTGGAGGCGGCCATCGACGACCGGGCCGGCGAGCTCACCGGCGACGCCGACGCCGAGCGCCTGCTGTTCGCGGCTCTCGCCGCGCGGGCCGGGCTGGCGGCCGTGGCCACCGGCATCCTCCTCGCCGTGAGCCTGGAGCGGCGGCGCTCGATCGCGACCGGCTAGAGGCGGTCGAGCAGGGCGTCGAGGGCCTCGGCCACGTCGTCCCGTCGCTTGCGCCAGCGGGCCTCGGCCACCCGGATCCCGCCCCCGCCGACGGCCGCGCCGACCGGCAACGCGCCCACCACCAGGGCCGGCTCGGCCAGCAGCGCGCCGGTCAGGCCGGTGAGGAGGGCCACCGTGGTGCCCGCGGCCGCGCCGCCGGCCACCGCGTTGGCCCGGCTGGCGGTCAGCTCGGCCTCCACCCGCACCAACGTGCGGTCGTCGGCCTCGATGGCGGTCACCGACACGGTGCGCAGGCCGTCGAGCTTGATGGCCCCGGCGAAGTCCAGGCCCCGGCGCAGGCTCGCCACCAGGTCGCTGCGGGGCCGGTAGAGCGACCGGTCGCCGGCCCGGCGCCGCAGCTCGAACATCTGCGTGCGCATGAACCGCTCGACCGTGACCTGCACCGACGCGGGCGTGACGGCCACGAGGCGCTGGTGGGTGACGATCCGCGAGCGGCCGGCCCGGGCCGGCCGGCGGTCGGCGGCGGGGACGGGCAGGGCGCCGACCCGTAGCTCGGCCACGGCCTGGCGGACGGCGGCGGGGGACAGGCCCACCTCGCGCGCCGCCTCCTCGACCGCGCCGGGGTCGTAGCCGTCGTCCTCGCCGGGCGCGGTCGTGAGTGCGTCGAGCTCCGCAGCTCGCCGCAGGACCAGGGCCACCTGGTCCCTGGTCAGGCGCGTCGGTCGGTCGGCGTCGCGCATCAGCCCCCAGTCTCGCCGATCCATCGCGAACCTGTCCGCCCCGGCCCGGCCGATGAGGCAGCCTGGGGGAGATGCGGATCATCACCCAGACGTCGTTCGGCGGCCCCGAGGTCCTGACGTTGGCCGAGGCGCCGCCCCCGACCCCGCTGCCGACCGAGGTGCTCGTGCGGGTGCGGGCGGCGGGCGTCAACCCGGTCGACTGGAAGACCCGGGCCGGGAAGGGCGTGGCGGCCGTGCTGGGTGACCCGCCGTTCACGCTGGGCTGGGACGTGGCCGGGGTCGTCGAGACGGTCGGCCCCGGGGTCACGACCCTGGCGCCGGGCGACGCCGTGTTCGGCATGCCGTGGTTCCCGCGGGCCGCCGGCGGCTACGCCGAGTACGTGACGGCCCCGTCCCGGCAGTTCTGCCACAAGCCGCCGGAGCTGTCGTTCGAGCAGGCCGGGGGCTTGTCGCTGGCCGGGCTGACGGCCTGGCAGATCCTGGTGGACACGGCCAACGTCCAGCCGGGGCAGCGAGTGCTGATCACCGCGGCCGCCGGCGGCGTCGGGCACCTGGCCGCCCAGGTGGCCAAGAGCCGGGGCGCCGTCGTGCTGGGGACGGCCAGCGCCGCCAAGCACGCGAAGCTGCGGTCCTACGGGGTGGACGAGCCGATCGACTACCGCGGCGAGGACGTGGCCGAAGCCGCCGGCCGGGTCGACGTGGTGGTGGACCTGGTGGGCGGCAGCCGCGACCTGGTCCGCACGTTGGGCCCGGGCGGGCTGTTCGTCAACGTCCCGTCGGCCGCCCCCGCCGACCTGGCCCCTGCCGTGCGCGACCGCGGCGCCCGCTACACCGGCTTCCTGGTCGAGCCGGACCACGAGGGCCTGTTCGCCCTGTCCACGCTGGTCGAGGACGGCGAGCTGGTGGTCGACGTGGCCGCCACCTTCGACCTGGCCGACGCGGCCGAGGCCCACGCCCGCGGCGAGACCGGCCGCACCACCGGCAAGCTGATCCTCACGGTCTGACCGATTTGGCGGCTCTCACGTCGCATATGCGACGTGAGAGCCGCCAAATCGCCGGGCCGGTAGCGTCGGCCGCCATGGATCTGTTCGCCGCCGCCGCCGAGGACCACCTGGCGCGGCAGGCGCCGCTGGCGGCGCGGCTGCGGCCGTTGCGGCTGGACGACATCGTCGGGCAGGACGAGCTGGTCGGGCCGGGGCGGCCGCTGCGGGTGCTGGTGGAGTCGGACCGGCTGTCGTCGGCCATCTTCTGGGGGCCGCCCGGCACCGGGAAGACGACGCTGGCCCAGGTGATCGCCCGCCACACGGCCAAGGCCTACGAGCAGCTCTCGGCGGTCAGCGCCAGCGTCAAGGACGTCCGCGAGATCGTGGCCAAGGCCACCCAGCGCCTCGGCGAGCGGGAGCAGGGCACCATCCTGTTCCTCGACGAGGTCCACCGGTTCAACAAGGCCCAGCAGGACGCCCTCCTGCCCTCGGTCGAGACCGGGCTCCACGTGCTGGTGGGTGCCACCACCGAGAACCCGTACTTCGAGGTCAACGCCCCGCTGCTGTCCCGCTCCACCCTGTTCCGGCTCCAGCCGCTCGGCCCCGAGGCGATCGCCGCGCTGCTGCGCAAGGGCCTCGACGCCGAGGGC
>DASSUD010000243.1:0-4834 GCA_035707385.1 Acidimicrobiales bacterium | reverse complement strand
GGCCTGCGCCGCGGCCCGGAGCCGATCGGCCACGGCCGCGGGGTCGATCATCGGGTGGGGGCGGCCGGCGGTCAGCTCGTCGTCGCCCAGGTCGACCAGGACGTGGGCGCCCTCGGGCCGGGCATCGGCGGCGATGCGCCGGGCCGGGTCGGGGTGGACGTTGGAGCACATCGCCCCCAGCAGGTCCTCGGCGACGGCCAGCGCCTCGACGCAGTTGGTCCCGCCGCTGAACAGGCCGAGGAGCGGGCCGCCGCCCGGGCCCGGCCGGGTGTCGGCCGGCCAGGCGGCCGGCTCGGGGAACGGGCTGCCCAGCGCGGCGGCCACGGCGCCGGCCGCGTCGGTCAGCGTCGGCCGGCCCGGTCCGACCAGGGCCATGACGACCGGCGTGGCGCAGGCGCCGGCGGCCGCGGCCACGGCCGCCGCCACCTCGGGGTCCGGTGGCTTGGACACGAGGGCGATGACCCGGACGTCCGGGTCGGCGTCGAGGGCGGCCAGCGCCGCCAGCGCCGAGCGCCCGGCCACCGCGGCGGACAGGTCCCGTCCACCGACGCCGATCACGTGGCGCACGCCGATGCCGGCCCCGTCGAGCAGGCCGCACAGCTGCTGGGCGCCGGTCCCGGAGGCGGCCACGATGCCGACGGGCCCGGGGACAACGACGTTGGCGAAGCCGAGGCCGACGCCCCCGAGGATCACCGTCCCGCAGTCCGGTCCCATGACCAGGCGGCCCCGGCTGGTCGCCTCGTGCTTGAGGGAGACCTCGGCGGCCACGTCGACCCCGTCGCTGAACACCATGACGTGCCGACCGGCGCGGAGCGCGGCGGCCGCCTCCACGTAGGCGTGGGGGCCGGGCACCGACACCAGCACCACCGGGGCGTCCGGCGCCTCGGCCACCGCCGCCTCGACCGTGTGGGGTCGGGTGCGGGCGGCGGCGCCAGGCCGGGGCCGGGCGGCCAGGGCGCGCTCGACGGCGGCCACCGCCGCATCGGCATCGGCCTCGCTGGCGGCCCGCACCGCGATCACCAGGTCGTCGGCGCCCGCGTCCGGCGGGGGGAACCCTGCGCCGGCCAGCAGGTCCCGGTTGAGGGGCGTGGCCATGGCCGCGATGACGGCGCCGACCCCGGTGGCCTCGGCCGCGGCCGCCCCGGCCCGCATGAGCGTCACGGAGTCGTGGTACCGCCCCCGCTCCACCCGCACGATCTCGGTCACGCCGCGCACCCCGCCGCCAACCCTGCCGCGAGGTACCACCCGCTGGTGTGGCCGAGCGCCAGCAACCGCCGGGTGGCGGCCTCGACGTCGCCGTCGCCGCCCGCGGCCCGCAGCACGGTGGCGGCTTCGGGCACCACCGCGCCCCGGTCGGCGGCCACAAGCAGGGCGGCGGAGAGCCGGGTGGTCCGCCGGGGGGCGAGCCGGCGCACCTCGGCCCCCAGGGCATCGGCGGCCGGGAGGCCCCGGGCCCGGAGGGCGGCCAGGTACCCGGCCACCAGGTCGTCGCCCGACGGGGTGAGCCCGGCACCCAGCCCGAGCAGGTCCGTGGAGGCCGTGGCGCCCGGCACGGCGGGATCGGGCGGGGGGACGGCACACACGGTCGCCATAAGGCGGCCGGCGGCCTCCGGGTCGATCGACCGCAGCCGGACCCGGGGGTCGAACCACCGGCGCACGGTCACCACCGGCTCGCCGTCGCACCACACCGCCCCGGCCCCCACCCCGAGCGGGATGCGCCCGGCGTCGACGGAACGCACCAGCGCCGCCAGGGCGCCCTCGCCACCGGGGGCCAGGACGATCGCGCAGGGGAGCGCGACGGCGCCGGGGGCGACAACGGCCACCAGGTCGCCGCCGACGTCGAGGTACGCGGCCGCAGTGCCGGCGGCCACCACCGTCGCCGGGCCGACCGGGCCGGCCAGCGCCGCGCGCACCAGCGTGCTCGCCGCCGCCGTGCACGTGGGGGTGGCCGTCCGCGTTCCCAAGAAACGCATGCTACGGGCTCTGGTGGGGTGGCCCGTACTAGTGGCGTGGCTCGTGACGTTCGCCCGGGAATCGGCGTGTCAGCCGTGCCGCTGGCCAGGACGCAGGACGAAGGCGCAGCCCTAGCTGCGGCGAGGACGAGGACGCCGTCCAGCGGTGCGGCTGGCCGGCGATTCCCGCGTTACGTTGCGAGCCACCCCACTAGGAGTGGCCGACGTCAACGATGGCCGCCACCGGCCCGCCGCCGGACGGGCCCTGGTGCAGGGCGGCGACCGACACGAACACGGCCGGGTCGCCGACGGCCGCGGCCACTACCCCGCCCACCGCGCCCTTGATGTGGCGGTGGTGGTGGACGTCGGAGTCGTCGAGCGCCACCTGGCGGCGCCCGCGCAGCCGGGCCGTGGGATCGGCCTCGCACTTGAGGAACACGTTGACCAGCCGGCCGCCCAGGTCCTCGGCCGCGGGGCGCTCGGGCAGGTCGAGGCCCGCCGAGCGGATGGCCTCGTACACCCCGGCGGCGTCGAGGGCGTCCCGCATCACCGCATGCCCGATCCGGTACCGGCCGCCCACTCCCGGGGCGTTGCCCACGACCACGATCTGGGCCCGGTCCAGCTCCACGCCCGACGAGCACGACGCCACGCGGGAGTACAGCGCCAGGTCCCGCCCGATCTGGTCGGCGGCCGGGGTGTCGATCTCGCCGAGCGCCACGGCGACGCCGAGCGCCGTGGTCCCGTTCGACAGGTTCATCGACTCCAGGGGCTCGTCGGTCGCGGTGTCCCGCCCCCGGGCCCGGGCCTGCTCGATGCTGGCCATGGTGAGCAGTGGCGTCTTGGTCTGCACGTAGTGGACTTCGGCCGGGTCGTCGATGCCGGCGTCGGCCATGGCCCGGCGCACCCCCTCGGCCACGGTGGCCACCATCTCGGGCCGGCCGATGTGCTCGGGGAGGATCACGTCGCTCATGGCCACGCCCACGGTCAGCCGGGGCTCCGGGCCGGGCTCGGCGCCGGCCGGGCCGTCCACCCGGGCGAACACGGTGGCGTGGGGGGTCAGCACGCCGTCCGTGCCACCCGACCACACCATCGGGACCCGGGCGACCTCGTCGGCGCCCCGCGTGCCGTGCTCGACCAGCACGGCCCGGAAGGCCTGGTCGGCCAGGATGCGGGTGAAGTCGTTGACCCCGCCGTTGCCCTCGGTCTTGCCCACGACGGCCACCACCCCGTCGGCGGCGACCTCACCGGTGCGGATCAGGGCGGCGAGGCCGGAGGCGTCGGACACGCTCTCCAGCACGACCTTGTGGACGGCGTACGGCATCGCCCCCACCGTAGGTGTCAGATGGTGACGGGGGCGGCCAGCACCGCCTGCAGGCCGGCCAGCACCGGCAGCCACACGTCCTCCGCCTCCCGGCCGTCGTCACCGGCGGCCACCGGCTCGTCGACGTCGAGGCGGACGATCGAGCCCCCGTCGGTGCTCCGGATCTCCCACGTCAGGTAGGTGGCGGGGCCGTGGCCCCCGTCCACGGCGAGGGCCAGGCGCCGAGGCGGCGTGACGTCCAGCACCTCGCCGCGGGCGGCGACCACGTCCCCGTTGACCAGCTCCAAGCGGCCCGACCGCCAGTCGGCCACGAGCGCCAGGCCGTGCAGCCAGCCGGTGGTCTCGCGGCCGTCGGTCAGGGCAGTCCACACCCGCTCGGGGGAGGCGGCGACGAAGCTGCGGAAGCGGTGGGTGGAGTGCATGCGCGCATCCGACCAGGCCCCGCTCGACGCACGCTTGCGCCCCGCTTGCGCCACCGGCCGGGCCTACGATCGGACCGGTGGCGTACGACGAGGACCTGGCCGACCGCATACGCGAGCTCGTAGGCGGCGAGGCGGACCTGACCGAGCAGAGCATGTTCGGCGGGCTGGCGTTCCTCGTCGGCGGCAACATGGCCGTGGCGGCGAGCGGGCAGGGCGGCCTGCTGGTCCGCGTCGACCCCGCCGAGGCCGACCGGCTGCTGGCGACGACCCCGGCCCGGCCGATGGAGATGCGGGGACGGCCGATGCGGGGGTGGCTGCGCCTGGACGGCGGCGACGTCCGCACCCGGCGCCAGCTCGCACCGTGGGTCAGGCGGGGAACGGCGTACGCCCGGGCGCTCCCGGCCAAGCGGCGCTAGCCGGGCACCTCAGTCGCGGCACTCGGTGCGGTCCTTGAGCTGCTCGAAGGCCAGGTCGCCGGGCGGCAGCGTGTAGGTCACACCGATCGCCGGGTCCCGGGCCACCGTGACGTCGCCGCCGTCGCCCATGATCCACACGCACCGGCCGTCGAGCCGGTCGGCGACCTCGCTGCCGTCGACCTCGGCGTACGCCACCGCACCCCGGATCGAGGGGCCCAGCCGGGTGAGCATCGGCCGCTCGATGTCGTGGGCGTCGGTCGTCTCCGCCAGCGTCAGCCCCGTCAGCCGGAGGTCGAGCTCGGCGGCCACAGACGACACGAGCAGGGACACCGCCGCCACGAACACCAGGTTGGTGCGCCCCTCGTAGCCGGCGAATCGGCCCGCCAGCTGCGCCACCAGCACCGACGCCAGCAGCGTGCCCGCCGCCCAGAAGGCCACCAGCCGCCAGCCGCCGGACAGCAGCACGGCCACGATGGCCAGCAGCCCCACGCTGGCCCACGGGGACAGCAACCAGCTGAGGCGGGCGTGGGGCCCCGTAACACCGGGCCGGTCCTGCACGTTGACGGCCACGAACGCGGTGGCGGCCGCGCCGATCACGATGACGCCGGCCGCCGCCACGCGGTCGGCGGTCTGCACCCCGACGGCCGCCGCGCTGGTGCCCAGGCGCCGCCAGTAGGAGTCGGTCACCAGCACGCCGATCACGTAGGCCACGCCGCTGGCGAT
>DASSUD010000242.1:0-9754 GCA_035707385.1 Acidimicrobiales bacterium | reverse complement strand
CGGGCTCGGGCAGCTCGCCCGCCGGCAGGCTCGGCCGGCCGGCCCCGGCGCCGGGCGCGGCGCCCGCCCCGGGCGTGGCGGTGGCGCCGGGTCTCGCCGGGACGATGGTCAGGAACGACGGGCAGTCGCCCTCCAGGCAGGAGAAGTCCTTGTTGCAGGACGACTGGTGGATCTCGCGGCGCTCGCCGAACTCGGTCTCGACGGGCAGCACGGAAAGGCAGTTGCTGACCCGCGAGCAGTCGCCGCAGCCCTCGCACACCGCCTGGTTGACGACGACCCGCTGCGGCGGCTCGTCGAGCTCGCCCCGCTTGCGGAGGCGCCGCGCCTCGGCCGCGCAGCGCTGGTCGTAGACCAGCACGGAGACGCCCGGGTGCCCCCGGAGCTCCTCCTGGACGGCGACGACGTCCTCGCGGGGCCGGACCTGCACGCCGGGGGCGAAGGCGGCGGCCCGCCCGTAGCGCCCGACATCGTCGGTGCACACCGTGATCGCCGACACGCCCTCGGCGGCCAGCGACCGGGTGAGGGCCGGCACGTCCATGAGGCCGGCGACGTCCTGGCCCCCGGTCATGGCCACGGCCGAGTTGTAGAGCAGCTTGAACGTGATGTGGACGCCGGCGGCGACGCAGGCCCGTACGGCCAGGCTGCCCGAGTGGCTGAACGTGCCGTCGCCGAGGTTCTGGAAGATGTGCCGGTCGCCCACGAACGGCGCCAGCCCGACCCAGTGCACGCCCTCGGCGCCCATCGGCGTGGGCGGGACGAAGACCTCCCCGGCGTGCCGGTGCTCGAAGTGGATCATGCCGTGGCAGCCGACGCCGCCGCCGGTGATCGACCCGCCGGGCACCACGGTCGAGCGGTTGTGGGGGCACCCGCTGCAGAACGCCGGGGTGCGGGCCGGCAGGTCGAGCAGCGGGAGGATCGTGCGCCCGCCGCCGGGCGCGGCCGGGGCGGGCGTGAGGTCGGGCAGCAGCCGGCGGAGCACCTCGACGACGCGCTCGGCCGTGAGCTCGCCCGTGGCGGGCACGAGCGGCCGCCCGTCGCCGTCGCGCTTGCCCCGCACCGGGGTCGGGCTCGCCGCCTCCTGGAGCACCGCCCGGACCTGCTGCTCGACGAAGGGCCGCTTCTCCTCCACGACGAGGACCTGGTCGCAGGCGCCGGCCAGGGCCCGGACCGTGGCGGGGACGACGGGGAAGGTCAGGCCGAGCTTCAGGATGCGGATGCCCGCGGCGGCGAGGTCGCCGGCCCCGATGCCGCACGCCTCGAAGGCGCCGAGGACGTCCCGGTAGGTCCGGCCCGCGCACACGATGCCGAGGCGGGCGCCGTCGCCGGCTCCCAGGGTCCGGTCGAGGCCGCGGGCCTCGACCCACGCCTGGGCCGCCCGCAGGCGGCGGTCGAGCCACAGCTCCTCGAGCTCGGGGCGCAGGATCGTGCCCGAGGGCTCGTGGCGCCACGGCTCGCCGTCGAGGACCAGCGCGGGGTCGGCGGCGGCGAGGCGGGCCGGGTCGGCGTCCACCGCGCCGATGCCGTCGGCGACGGCCGTGACGATCCGCACGCCGACCCACGACCCGCAGGCCCGGCTGAGCCGGAACGCCTCGACCGCCAGGTCGAGCAGGTCCTGCTGGTCGGCGGGCACGAGGGTCGGGACGGCGGCGTCGGCGAGGGGCGCGTTCGTGTCGTACGGGAGCGTCGACGACTTGGCCGCCGGGTCGTCGCCGACGAACAGCACGGCGCCGCCGTTGGGCCCGGTCCCCATGAAGTTGGCGTGCTTGAGCACGTCGCCGCAGCGGTCGAGCCCCGGGCCCTTGCCGTACCAGGCGCCGGCGACGCCGTCGACGCCCGCGTAGGGGACGGCCTCGCCCATCTGCGAGCCCCACACGGCCGCGGCGGCCAGCTCCTCGTTGAGGCCGGGCCGGTGCACGATGCGGTTGGCCTCCAGGCGCCCGCCGAGCCGCCCGAGGGCCAGGTCGAGGGTGCCGAGCGGCGAGCCCGGGTAGCCGGACACGAGCGTGGCCGTGTCGAGACCGGCCCGCTCGTCGAGCGCCCGCCGCACGACCAGCGCCTCGCACACCGCCTCCACGCCGGACAGCAGGCGGCGGGGCGCGGCCGGCGGGGTGGCAGCCTCGTGGCGATCGGTGGTGCTCGCGGTCATCGGGGACGGCTCCCTCGGGCGTGTGGACGGCCGCTCGACCGTACGAGAAGAATGAGGGCTCACTCATCATATGGAGGCGCCGACCGCCGTGCTCGACTATGACCAGGGGCCACAGGTCGCCGAGCTGCGATCCCGGCTGCGGAGGCTCATCGCCGACCACGTCCCCGCCGACTACCTCGGAGCCTTCACCGACGACCCGGCCGACCTGGCCGTCGCGCAGTCGTTCTGCCGCCTGCTCGCCTCCCATGGCCTGCTGTGCGCCGCCTGGCCCGAGGAGTTCGGCGGCCGCGGCGCCTCGCCCTGGGAGCAGACCGCCGTGCGCGAGGAGATGTGGGCCCACCACGAGCCGCGGGGAGCCCAGTACATGGGCGTGAACTGGGTCGGCCCCGCCATCATGCGCCACGGCACCGCCGAGCAGCAGCGCCTCCACCTCCCTCCCATCGCCCAGGGCGAGGTGATCTGGTGCCAGGGGTTCAGCGAGCCCGACGCCGGCTCCGACCTCGCATCGCTGCAGACCGCCGCCCGCCGCGACGGCGACGGGTGGCGCATCAGCGGGCAGAAGATCTGGACCTCCTACGCCACCATGGCCCAGTGGTGCTTCCTGCTCGCCCGCACGTCGCGGCGCGAGCGGAAGCAGCAGGGGATCACCGTCTTCCTCGTGCCGATGGACGCCCCCGGCATCGAGGTCCGGCCCATCCCGTGCATGCTCGGGCCCCACCACCTCAACGAGGTCTTCCTCGACGGCGTGTGGGTCACCGGGGCCGACGTGCTCGGCACCGTCGACGAGGGCTGGAAGGTGGTGCAGGAGGTCCTCGCCTTCGAGCGGGTCGGCATCGCCCGCTACGCCCGGGTCGAACGCCTGCTCCAGTGGGCGCCCGCCGCGCTCGGCGGCGCCTGGGACGGCCTGCCCGATGAGCTGCGCAGCCGCTGGGCCCGGATGCTGGTCCACGCCCGCCGGGCGCGGCTGCTCGCCTACCGGGTCATCGCCACCCAGCAGTCGGGCGAGGTGCGCCCGGGGGACACGGCCGCCTACCGCATCGCCGTCACCCGCCTCGACCAGGAGAGCGCGGAGGTGCTCATGGACATCGCCGCCGAGGTCGGCCCCGGCGACGACGCGCAGCGGTTCCGGCGGGCGGTCGAGGACCACCACCGGTACTCCGTGTCGGCCACGGTGGCGTCCGGCAGCATCGAGATGCAGCGGATCCTGCTGGCCCGAGCCCTGCTGGCGGCGGCGTGAACACCGACCTGAGCCCCGAGGCGGTCGAGTACGGCCGCACCGCACGGCGGGCGCTCGGCGCCGCCGGCGGCGACGAGCTGGCCCGGTCGGCCGAGGCGGCCGGCGACGGCGGGGGCGCCGCCGGCGTGCTCGACGACCTCGGCGCCTGGGACCTCGATCCCCGGCGCAGCACCGACGAGCTCGAGGCCGCCGCCGCGCTGTGCCGCAGCGCCGGCTGGTGGGCCGCCACCCACCCCGTCGCCGAGCGGCTGGCGCGCCCCCGCGACGTCGAGGCCGACGCCCTGGTCGTCGTGACCGGCGACGGTGCCGGCGGCGCCATCGCCGAGGCGGTGTCCCGGCTCCCGCTGCGCTGGGTCGCCGTCGACCCCGGCGGCCGGCGCAGCCGGGCCACCCCGCGGCCCGCCACGGCCCCGGTCGGCAAGCCCGGCGTGGCCGTGCCGCTCGACCTCGCGCCCCTCGACGACGGCGGGACGGGCGACGTCGCCCTCGGGCTCGTGCTCCCCTGCTGGACGCTGCTCGGCATGCTCGACCGGGCCGTCGAGCTGACCGCCGACTACGTGCGGGCCCGCCACCAGTTCGGCCAGCCGCTGTCGTCGTTCCAGGGCGTCCAGTTCCAGCTCACCGACGCCGAGGTCGAGCGGCTCGGGGTCGAGGAGCTGGCCAAGCACGCGCTGTGGAGCGTCGCCACCGACCCCGCCGGCGCGGTCGCCGACGCCCTCTCCTTGCGGCTGGCCGCCGTCGAGGCGGCCGAGGTGGTGTTCCGGGTCACCCACCAGCTGCACGGCGCCATCGGCTTCTGCGACGAGACGGCCCTGTCGTGGCTGTCCCGCGCCAGCCAGCCCCTGCGCCGGCTCCCGCTCGGCCCGTCGGCGACGCGCGCCGCCCTCACGAGCCGCCTGGGCCGCGGCAGCCTGACCGGGCTCTTCTCGTGACCGACCTCCGCGACTTCCGGGCCGAGGCCCGGGCGTGGTGCCGCGCCCACGTGCCCGCCGGCTGGCGGGAGGCCCAGACCGGCGTGCCGGAGGACGGCTTCGTCGCATTCCAGCAGGAGTGGTTCCAGACGCTGCGCCGGGCCGGCTACGCCGTCCCCCACTGGCCCGCCGAGTGGGGCGGCGGCATGTCCGTCCCCCACCAGGTCGTCCTCTACCAGGAGCTGGCGGCCCACGACGCGCCGCGCCTCGTGCTGGCCTTCGTGTCCATCCACCACGCCGCCTCGACGCTGCTCGCCACCGGCACCGACGAGCAGCGCCGGCGCCACCTCCCGGCGATCCTCGACGGGGAGATCTGGTGCCAGGGCTTCTCCGAGCCCGAGGCGGGCTCCGACCTCGCCAGCCTCCGGACGGCGGCGCGGCGGGTCGGCGACCGGTTCCTCGTCACCGGCCAGAAGCTGTGGGCCAGCGGCGCCCGGCACGCCGGCTGGTGCCTGCTGCTGGCGCGCACCGATCCCGGCGCGCCGAAGCGCCGGGGCATCTCGTACTTCCTCCTCGACATGCGCTCGCCCGGGATCGACGTGCGGCCGATCCGCAACGCGCTCGGCGACTCGCACTTCTGCGAGATGTTCCTCGACGACGTGGTGATCCCCGAGGCGAACCTCGTCGGCGCGGAGCACGCCGGCTGGCAGGTGGCCCAGGCGACCCTCAGCGCGGAGCGGGGCATGACGATGCTCGAGCTGGCCGAGCGCCTCGCCGGCGGCTTCCGGTGGCTCCTCGACGACTGCTGCCGCCCCCGGGAGGCCGAGCCCCGCCCGATCGACGATCCGGTCGTCCGCGACCGGCTGGCGCGGTTCGAGACCGAGCTCACGGGTCTCCGGTCGGTGTGCCGGGACCTGGTCGAGCGGGCCGACGCCGGCCGGGCCGGGCCCGCCGACGCGTCGATCGTGAAGCTGTACTACAGCGAGCTGCTCCAGCGGCTGGCCGGCTTCGCCGCCGAGGTGGGGGGCCTCGGCGCCCACACCCGGCGGGCCAAGCCGCTGTCGAGCGGCTGGGAGTCGGGGGCGTGGGTCCTCGACTTCGTCGGCTCCTGGGAGTGGACCATTCCCGGCGGGTCGAGCGAGATCCAGCGCACGATCATCGGCGAGCGGGGCCTCGGACTGCCCCGGGAGCCGAGCACGCCATGACGGCGGCGCTGGCCGAGTTCCACGACGAGCTGCGCGCCGTCGCCCGGGACCTCCTCGCCCCCACCAGCCCGCTGGTGACGGGGGGTGACCCGGTGGCCGCCGACTGGCGGCGGCTGGCCCAGGCCGGTTGGCCGGGGCTCGAGGTCCCCGAGGCCCAGGGCGGTGCGGGCGCGTCGCTCGCCGAGGTCGCCGTCGTGCTGGAGGAGGTCGGGCGGGCGGCGACGGCCAGCCCCCTGCTCGGCGCCGTCCTGGCCGTGGGCGCGCTGCGGCTCGTGGAGCCGTCGACCGAACGGGACGAGCTGCTGGCCGGCATCGCCGCCGGCGACGTGCGGGCCGCGGTGGCGCTGCCGACCGGGGCGCGTGACGGCGTCGCCGGGCCACTCCCCTTCCGGGTCGAGGATGCCGGCGGCCGCGCCCGTCTGGTCGGTCGCGCTCCGTTCGTGCCCGATGCCCCGGGAGCGGGGCGGATCCTGGTCGTGGCGGCCGACCCCTCGTCCGGTCCCGTGCTCGTGGACGTGGCGCCGGGGGCCGGCGTGGCGGTGGCGCCCACGCCGGTGGTGGACGCCACCCGGTCCCTCGCCGAGGTGACCGCGGACGGCACCCCGGTCGGCGGGGACCGGTGCTGGCGCCTGGCCGGCGACCCCCGTGACCTGCTCGCCCGCGGCGCCGTCGCGATCGCCCTGGACAGCGTCGGCCTGGCGCAGGCCGCGCTCGACGCCACCGTGGCCTACGCCACCGAGCGCCGCCAGTTCGGCCGGGCGATCGGGTCGTTCCAGGCCGTCAAGCACCAGTGCGCGGACGTGGCGGTCGAGCTGACGGTCTCGCGCCGGCTGGTGGCCGATGCCGTCGAGCGGCTCGTCAGGGGCGCGAAGGACGCCGAGGTGGCGGTGTCGATGGCCAAGGCCCACGCCGTCGAGACGGCCGTGGCGGCCACGGGCACCGCGATCCAGCTGCACGGCGGCATCGGCTACACGTGGGAGCGCGGTCTCCACGTGCTCCTGAAGCGCGCGGCCCTCAACCGGTCGCTGTTCGGCTCGCCCACCGCGCACCGCGCCAGGCTGGCGCACCGCTACGCGGCACTGGCTACGATGTGAGCGTTCGCTCATCAAGCCGGGCCGGCCGGTGGAGGTAGACGATGTCGTTCAACTGGTTCATCTCCGTCGACGACCACCTCATCGAGCCCGCCCGGCTCTGGCAGGAGCGCGTCCCGGCCCGGTGGCGCGACACCGCCCCCCGAATCGTGCGGGAAGGCGACTCCGAGTTCTGGGTCTACGAGGACCGCCAGATCGTGACGACCGGGCTGAACGCGGTCGCCGGCAAGTCGCGTGAGGAGTTCTCGCCCGAGCCCATCACCTACGAGGACATGCGCCTCGGCTGCTACGAGCCGGCCGCCCGGGTCGCCGACATGGACCAGGGCCACGTCCTGGCCTCGATGCTGTTCCCCTCGTTCCCCCGCTACTGCGGCCAGGTCTTCCACGAGGCCAAGGACAAGGAGATCGCCCTCGCCTGCGTCCAGGCCTGGAACGACTTCATCCTCGAGGAGTTCGCCGGGGCGTTCCCCGGCCGGTTCATCCCGATGATGATCATCCCCCTGTGGGACCCGCAGGCCGCCGCCACCGAGATCGAGCGCACCGCCGCCCTCGGCGCCCGCTCGATCGCCTTCTCCGAGAACCCGACGAAGCTCGGCCTGCCCTCGATCCACACCGACTTCTGGGACCCGGTGCTGCGGGCCTGCGACGACGCCGGCTTCGTCGTGTCGATGCACGTCGGGTCGTCGTCCAACCTCATCCGCACGTCGCCCGACATGCCGACGCTGGCGTTCATGGCCTACTCGGCGGCCGCCAACCAGGCCGGCACGCTGCTCGACTGGCTCTTCAGCGGCAACTTCGTGCGCTTCCCGCGGCTCAGGATCGCCCTGTCGGAGGGGTCCATCGGGTGGATCCCCTACTTCCTGGAGCGGGCCGAGCAGGTCATCGACAAGCAGCGCTTCTGGGCGTCCCGCTTCGACATCGACATGAACGCCTCCCACGAGCGGGGCGAGCAGAAGGGCGCAGCCCGCTTCGACCTCGACACCGACATCCGCCGGCTCTTCGCCGACCACGTGTTCGGCACGTTCATCGAGGACCACGCCGGCCTGCGCCTGCTCGACGTCATCGGCGAGGACAACGTCATGCTCGAGTGCGACTACCCGCACTCGGACTCGACGTGGCCCGACACGATCTCCCTCGCCAACAAGTGGCTCGGCGACCTCCCCGACGACGTCCAGCACAAGATCACCGTCGGCAACGCCTGCCGCGTCTACGACTTCACGCCGGCCGACCCCGCGACGATCGTCCCGGCCGGGGTGGGCTGATGCAGGTCTCGGTCGACGCCGACCGGTGCGAGGGCCATGCCCGCTGCTGGGGCATCTGCCCGGAGGTCTTCGACCTCGACGAGGAGGGCCACGCCGTCGTGAGGTTGGCCGAGGTCCCGCCGGACCTCGAGGGCAAGGCGCGGGACGCGGCCCGGAACTGCCCCGAGCGGGCGATCCAGGTCGCCTGAGCGGCGCTCAGGTGATGACGTCGCGCTCCTTCAGCGCGGCGATGTCGTCCCAGCCGAGGCCCAGCGCCAGCAGCACCTCCTCGGTGTGCTCGCCCGCCTCGGGGGCGCGCGTCGGTGCCCCCGGCGCCCCGTCGAACTCCACCGGTGACGTCACCATGGGCAGGGTCGAGCCCCGGCCCGTGTCCACGCCGGCCACGTAGCCGTTGGCCCGCACCTGGGGGTCGTCGTGGACCTCGGCGGGCTCCTGCACCACGGCCCACTCGCCGGCGAAGGCGGCGAGGACGGTGCGCCACTCGGCCAGCGTGCGCTCGGCGAACGCGGCCTCCAGGATCTTGACGCAGGCCCGGGCGTGGCGGCGCCGGGCGTCGAGGTCGGCGAAGCGGGGGTCACCGGCCAGCTCGGGGCGGCCGATCAGCGAGCACAGGGATGCCCAGTGCCCGTCCGGGGCCAGGACCATCAGGGCGACGAAGCGGCCGTCGGCCGTGCGGTACGGGAGCATGAGCGGGTTCCAGGTCGCGTACCGATCGGGCCCGCGGGCGTGGGTGCCGTCCCCGAGCCGGGCGCTCACCACGTCGTTCTGCACCTGCCACATGCCGGCCGCGAGCAGCGACGAATCGACGACCGTCGCCTCATCGGTGACCGCCCGGCGGTAGAGGGCGGTGGTCACGGCGGCGGCCAGGCCCAGCGCGGCGGCGACGTCGCCGAACGCGGGCCGGGTGGGAGCCGGCCAGGGTGCGGCCGGCGCCGTGAAGAGGTGCTGCATGCCGGAGCGGGCCCAGTACGCGCCCGCGTCGTACCCGCCCCGCCCGGCGTCGGGGCCGCGGCCGCCGAAGGCGGTGCCGCTGGCGTAGACGATCGACGGGTTGTCGGCCCGGACGCCGTCGACGTCGATGCCCAGGCGTCGACGGGCGGCGGGGCGGAGGTTCGTCGTGAACACGTCCCCGGCCGCCAGCAGCCGGCCCAGCAGCCCCCGCCCCTCGGGCGTGGCGAGGTCGATGCCGACGGAGCGCTTGGAGCGGTTGGCGGCCTGGAAGAAGGGGTCGACGCCGTCGTGCAGCGGGTGGAGCCCGGCCGTGACGAGCCCCCGGTACGGGTCCCCACCCCGCGGGTGCTCGACCTTGACGACGTCCGCCCCCCACTCGGCCAGGAGCGCGCCGGCCATGGGGACGAACACGTGCGTGGCGACCTCCACGACCCGAACCCCCTGGAGCGGCGCCGTCATGCCAGTCCCACGCCCCCACAGTATGCGAACGCTCGCTCACCGGTACGATCCGGGGCATGCTCGCAGACACCGTCGTGGCCGACCTCGTCCGCCACTGGGACGAAGGCTGGAACGGCGGGGACGTCGACGTGATCATGGCGCCCTTCGCCGGCGACGTCGTGTTCACCTCGCCCGGGATCCCCACCGTGACCGGAGACGCCTCCCGGCGCTCGATCGAGGGCGCCGGCGCGCTCCGGCGCTACGTCGCCGACGCCCTCGCCCGGGCGGGCGACGTCCGCTACTCGGTCGAGCGGGCCCTGGCGGGGACCGACACGGTGGTCCTCGTCTACACCTGCCACCTGCCCGACGGGCGGTCCAAGCCGGGCGCCGACCTGCTCCGCGTGGACGGTTCGGGCAAGGTCGTCGAGTGGTGCTGCCACTACGCCACCGACCCGGTCGCCTGGCGGGCCGAGGCGACGTGAGGCGGCGGGGCCGAGCCCTACTTCCGGGCCC
>DASSUD010000241.1:0-9934 GCA_035707385.1 Acidimicrobiales bacterium | reverse complement strand
GACGCGGCCATCGTGTCGTGGGCGGCGGGGGCCCCGCGGCCGACGACGCGCCGTGTGAGCGGGGACACCGGCGCCGGTGCGCTCGGCGGCGCCTTCTGGGGTCTACTGTTCGGGGTGGTGTTCTTCGCTCCGTTGCTGGGGGCGGCCGCCGGGTCGCTGGCCGGGTCGCTGGCGGACCTCGGGATCGACGACGACTTCGTCGCCGCCGTCCGGCGTGACGTCACGCCCGGCACGTCCGCGCTCGTCGTCCTGAGTGGCGGCGGGCCCCCCGACCGGTGGCACACGGCGCTGGGCGACCGGCAGCCGGCGCTCCACACGCGGGTGTCCCCGGAGGTGATGGCCGGCTGACCCGCGGGTGAACGATCGCGCATCACCCAGGGTGGGTGATGCGCTGCGGAGAGAATTAGGCCAAGCTTAAGGTTGACAGCGCCGTCAGCATGTCCCCTCGCACCCAGGGGGTTGTCGTGTCCGTCTCCCCACTGCGCCTGCTGCCATCCCGGCACGCGGTGCCCACCCTGCCGCACCCGCTGGTCCCCCGCCGCCGGCTCGAGGATCTGCTCGACGACCGGCGCCGGCGCCACATCACCCTGGTGTCCGGGCTGCCGGGGGCCGGGAAGACCACGCTCGTCGCGTCGTGGCTGCGGACCGCCGACCGGCGGGCCGCGTGGGTCGCCCTCGACGCCCGCGACAACGAGCCGGGCCGGCTGGCCCGGTCGGTCGTGTCGGCCCTGGCCGGCGCGTCGGCGGTGGAGGAGACGCGGGGGCGGCGCCGGCGGGTGCCCACCACCGCGCTCGACGAGGCGTTCGCGTCGCTGGCCGCCGGCTCGTGGGTCCTGGTGCTCGACGACGTCCACGAGCTGCGCTCCCCCGAGGCGCTGAAGGTCCTGCGGCACATGCTCGACCGGTCCCCCGCCACCCTCCCCGTGGTGCTGTGCGCCCGGGCGGACCCGCCGGTGGCGCTCGGGCGCCTGCGGTTGGCCGGCCGCCTGGGCGAGATCCGCAACGCCGACCTCGAGTTCACGGTCGACGAGGCCGAGAAGCTGTTCGCCGCGTGCGGCATCGAGCTGCGCCACGACGAGGTCCACGCCCTGTGGCGCCGGACCCAGGGGTGGATCGCCGGCCTGCGGCTGGCGGCCGGGGCGCTCGGCGGCGGCGACGACGACCGCCACGAGGTGGTGCGCAGCACCACCGCCACCGAGGCGGCGGTGGCCGAGTACCTGCTGGAGGAGGTCCTCGACCGCCAGGACCCCGCCACCCAGGAGTTCCTCCTGCGCACCAGCGTGGTGGAGCGGCTCACCCCCAGCCTGGCCGCCGAGCTGTCGGCCGACCCCGAGGCCGCCGCCCGCCTGGACCAGCTGGCGCGCAGCGGGGTGTTCATCACCGACGTGTCCGACGGTGGCTGGTACCGCTACCACGCCCTGTTCGCCGACCTGCTGCGGGCGGGGCTGCGCCGCCGCTCCCCCGACCTGCTCCTCGAGCTGCACCGGCGGGCGGCGGCGTGGATGCTGTCCCACGGGGCGCGCACCGAGGCCGAGTCGCACGCCCGGCTGGCCGGCGATTGGGACATGGTGGGCCGGCTGGTGTCCGACCGCTGGCTGGTGGCGACGCTGGACGACGCGCAACCCGCGCCGGACCCGCTGACCGGGACGCCACCGGCCGCCATCAGGGACGTCCCCGACCTGGCCCTGGTGGCCGCGGCGATGGCGTGCGCCCGGGGCGCCCGTGACGACGCCGACCTGCACCGGTCCCGGGCCGACGAGCTGCTCGGCCCGCGCCGCGAGGCCTCGGCCGAGGCGCGCGGTGCCCGGCGCCGGATCGTGGACGCCTGCTACGGCTGGGCCTTCGGCGCCAACCCCCGAGCCCGGGAAGCGACCCGGGTGATGGCGTCCGCCGGCGAGACCTGCCCCGACGCCGCCGGGCACGCCTCGGCCATACGGCGGCTGGCACGCCTGCGCCGCGCCGAGCTGCACCTCGACGACGGCCACCTCGACGCGGCCGTCGCCACCCTCACGTCCCTGGCCGACGTCGGCGACGACGAGTGGACGACGCTGGAGGCGTCCGCGGTGCTGGCGCTGATCCACGCGGCCAGCGGCAACCTGGAGGGCGCCGACCGGCGGGCCGCGCCCGTGCTGGCCTCTGACGTCGCCGAGGTCCATCCCACCGCACTGCGGGCCGTCCACCTGGCCCGTGCGCTGTGCTGCGCCCAGCGGGGCGAGCGCCGCAGCGCGCACGCGCACCTGGACGCGGCCGATGCCGCCGGGCCGGTAGCTGCCCGCCCGCTGGCCGCGGTGCAGCGGGCGCTGCACGCCACGGTGCGCGGGGCCACGCCCGGCTCGGCGTGGCTCGACAGCGCCACCGCCGGCCACCCGCTGGTGGCGCAGGTCCTGGTGGCGGGGGGCGCGCTGGAGATCGTCGACCCCCAGCGGCGCCTGGTGGCAGTGGGCGGGCCGGCCGAGCGGGCCGTCGTCAGGGCCCGCCAGGACCTCGACCGGGGGGCTCCCGAGGCCGCCCGCCGGGGGCTGGAACACACCCTGACCGTCTCGCTGGCCTCGGTCCACACCCGGACCGTGATCGAGGCGCGCACGCTGGCGGCCGTGGCCGCCGCCGCCGGCGGCCGGGACGCAGACGCCCGCACCCAGCTGCGCCTGGCGCTCGATCTGGTGGCCGCCACGGGGATCCGGGCGCCGTTGAGCGAGCGGGCCCGGTCGCTGGTCGGGCTGCTGGAACAGGAGATGGCCGACCCCGCCCGGCGGCGCCTGGTCCTCGAGCTGCTCGACCAGCTCCGCCGCTCGCCGTCGGCCAGCCCGGTCGAGACGCTGACCGACCGCGAGACGGCGGTGCTCCAGTACCTCCCCACGCTGATGTCCAACGCCGAGATCGCCGACGGGCTGCACCTGTCGATCAACACGGTCAAGTCGCACCTCAAGGCCGTCTACCGCAAGCTCGGTGTGGACGGCCGCCGGGACGCCGTGCTGCGGGGCCGCGAGTTGGAGCTGATCTGACCCCGCGCCGGTCAGGGACGCACGATGCAGCGGAAGCCGAGGTGCGAGGTCGAGGTGTCGACCGGCTGGGCCATCCGGGCCGCCGGCCGGTAGCGACGGCAGTAGTTGGGGGCACACAGGTGCGAGCCACCCTTCATCACCCGCCGGGGGACGGCCGCGGGGTCGGCGCGGTCGACGCTGGCGTCCCGGGTGCCGCCCCGGGGGTCGGCGACGGCGCAACAACTGCGGTCCACGGTCGCGGCGAGGGCCGCATGGTCCTGGTACCAGTCCGAGGTCCACTCCCACACGTTGCCCGTCACCTGGAACAGGCCGTAGCCGTTGGGCGGGAACGACTTGGCCGGAGCCGTGTGCTCCCAGCCGTCGAGGACCAGGTTCTCGCGCGGGAACTCGCCCTGCCATACGTTGGCCAGGTGCCGGCCGCCGGGCGTGAGCTCGTCGCCCCAGGCGTACTCGGCGCCGTCGAGGCCGCCGCGGGCCGCCCGCTCCCACTCCGCCTCGGTCGGCAGGTCCTTGCCGGCCCAGGCGGCGTAGGCGGCGGCATCGTCGTAGGCCACGTGCACCACCGGGTGGTCGCCCAGGCCCCGCAGGGAGGACTGGGGGCCGCGAGGATGGCGCCAGTCGGCGCCCGGCACCCACGTCCACCACTGGTACGGGTCGGACAGGTCGACCGGGCCGCGGGGCCGGCGGAACACGGTGGACGCCGCCACCAGCATCTCCGGCAGGGCGCCGGGGTAGGCGGCGGGATCGGGGGGACGCTCGGCCATGGTGACGTGGCCGGTGGCCGCCACGAAGGCCGCGAAGGCGTCGTTGGTGACGGTCGTGCGGTCGATCCAGAACCCGTCGACGTGGACCCGGTGCGCGGGGGCCTCCTCGGGGTAGTGGTCGTCCGAGCCCATGGTGAACGTGCCCCCGGGAACCCGGACCATGCCGGGGACGGGCGGTGCACCGGGCGGCTCGGCCTCGGGTCCCGCCGGGGCGGTGCCGGTCGTGTCACTGATGGCTCTACCCTCGCCTCCGGCGCCCCACCCTGTCGACTCCCGATGAGGGGGAGCGTCCTGTGGCCCGGGTAGCGGAGCCGCCCGCGGTCGAGGCCGAGCCCGGCGGTGACGGCGTCCCGTTCGTGTCGATGCCGCACTCCATCTTCGCCTCCGCGGGCGACGAGCCGCGCCGGCGCCGGGTCGACGACGCCGTGCTGCTGGGGGCGGGCGCGGTGACGGTGCTGGCCGCCGCCCTGCTGGCGCACGAGACGGGCGAGTCCGGCCAGGAGGCCGTGGCGGCGCTCGACGGGCTGCTCGGCTGGCTCGACCCCCTGTGGGTGGCCGCCTACACCGCCTCGAGCGTGCTGGTGCCGGTCCTGCTGGCGGCGGCGCTGATCGGGCGGCGCCACGCACTGGCCCGGGACGCGCTGCTGGGCGGGCTGCTGACCCTGGGCATCGGCGCCGCCGTGACCCGGGCCGTGGACGACCGGTGGCCGGCGTGGTCGGAGCTGGTGTGGCGGGGCGAGGACGCGACCTACCCGTCACTGCGCCTGGCGGTGGTGGCGGCCGTGGTGCTGGTGGCGTCGCCCGACCTGACCCGGCCTTTCCGCTACGGGGCGCTGGTTGTCGTCGGCCTGGGCGCGGTGGCGGCGACGGTGCTCGGCCAGGCCTACCCCGTCCACGTCGTCGGCGGCCTGGCCCTCGGGGTGGGGGTGGGGGCCGGGGTGCGGCTGGCGTTCGGGTCGTCGGCCGGCTTCCCCCACGAGCGGCGCGTCCTGGCCGACCTGGCCGCGCTCGGCATCGACGCCGTCGACGTGCGGCGGGACGCCGACCAGCGGGGCGGCGTGGCCCGCTACCGGGCCGTGGGCCGGGGCGGGACCGGATGGGCGGTGGCGGTGTACGGCCGGGACGCCCGGGACACCCAGCTCCTGGCGCGGGTGTGGCGGATGCTCTGGTACCGCGACCCCGGGCCCGAGGCGTCGATCACCCGCCGCGCCCAGGTCGAGCACGAGGGCCTGATGCTGTTCGCCGCCGCCCACCACGGCGTGCCCGTCCCCGGGGTCGAGGCCGCGGGGACCGCACCCAGCGGCGACGCCGTGCTGGTCACCACCCAGCCCCAGGCGCCGGCGCTGGCCGCGCTGGCGCCGGAGGACGTCGACGACACCCTGCTGGCCGCGACGTGGACCGCGGCCCGGGCCCTGCGGGACGCCCGCATCGGCCACGGCCGTCTCAACACCCGGTCCCTGGTCGTCGCCCGGCCCGGGGTGCTCGTCGCCGACCTGGCGGCGGCCCGGCTCCACGCCGCCGATGCGGTGCTGGCGACCGACCTGGCCGAGCTGCTGGTGTCGTGCGCGCTGCTGGTGGGGACCGACCGGGCGCTGGCCGCGGCCCGGGAGGCGATGGGCGACGAGGCGCTGTACGCCGCGCTGCCGTTCCTGCAACGGGCCGCCCTCTCCCCCGGGGTGCGGGACGACGCCCACGGGGCCGAGCTGGACGTGGGCCGGCTGCGCCAGCAGGTCGTGGACCTCACGGGCGGCGAGATGCCCGAGATCGCCGCGGTGCGCCGGGTGTCGGCCCGGGACGTGGTGATGGTGGCCCTCACCGCCTTCGCCGCCTACCTGCTGCTGGGCCAGCTGGCCGACATCGGCTTCGCCACCATCGTCGAGGAGCTGTCGGGCGCCCGGTGGGGGTGGGCCCTGCTGGCGCTGCTGATCGCCCAGGTCACGCTGGTCACCGACGCCCTCGCCACGCTGGCCGCCGTGGGCCGTCCGCTGCCGCTGGCCCCGACGACGGTGCTGCAGTCGGCGGTGAAGTTCATCAACCTCACCGTCCCCAGCACGGCCGGGAAGATCGCCCTCACCATGCGCTACCTGGAGCGCCAGGGCGTGGAGCGGGCGGTGGCCCTCACCCAGGGGTCGATCGACGGCCTCATGGGCTTCGTGGTCCAGGCCCTGGTGCTGATCGTGGTCGTGCCCCTCGCCGACGTGGACATCTCGCTCGACGACGCGGCCTCGGACGGGGACGCGTCGACGCTGCTGTGGGTCGGGCTCGGCGTGCTGGCGGCTGCGGCCATCCTCGGGATCCTGGCCCTGGCCCTCCCCGGGCTGCGGCGCAAGGTGTGGCCGTTCGTGTCTGCGGCGGTGAGCAACGTCCGATCGCTGGCCACCTCGCCGTCACGCCTCCTCCGCCTGCTGGGCGCCAATGTGGCCACCCAGTTGCTGTTCGCGCTGGTCCTGGGAGCGTCGGTGCGGGCCTTCGGGGCCGAGGCGTCGCTGGCCGACCTGCTGCTGGTCAACACCGGCGTATCGCTGCTGGGCGGGCTGGTGCCGATCCCGGGGGCCATCGGCGTGGCGGAGGCCGGCCTCACGGCCGGCCTCACCGCGGTGGGGGTGCCGCCGTCGGCGGCGCTGGCGGCGGCCCTGGTCCACCGCATGGCCACCTACTACCTGCCGCCGGTGTGGGGCTGGTTCTCGCTGCGGTGGCTGGGCCGCCACGGCTACGTCTGAGCAGGCCCGGCCGTCTCCAGCCAGTCCGCGAAGGTGGGGCCGGCCAGACGGGCGCCGGGCCCGGGCAGCAGGCCGCCGCCGGCGGCCAGCCTGCTGTCGGCGTCGGTGGGGTCGGTGACGCCCTCGACCTTCACCGGCAGCCCCCGCCGGGAGGCGAGCAGGGCGGCGAGGTCGACCATGCTCTCCTCGCGGGGGCCGGCGATGTCGGTGACCGGGGGGCCGCCGGGCTCGGCCACCATGCCGGCCAGGGCCTCGGCCACCGACCGGGCGGCGATGGGCTGGGTGCGCATCTCCTGCACGAAGGCCACCTCGCCCTGGGTGCCCCAGGCCAGGAGCTGCTCCACGAACTCGTGGAACTGCGTGGCCCGCAGGATCCGGGTGGGCAGCGGGCCGGCCAGCGCGGCCCGCTCGTGGGCGATCTTGGCGGCCCCGTAGCCGCCGGAGTACCCGTCCGTGCCGACGATGGACACGACGAGCGTGCGCCGGACGCCCGCCCGCCGGCCCGCCTCGTGGAGGTTGCGGGTGGCCGCCGTGAAGAACGCGGTGGCCTCCGCCTCGTCGGGCGACGGCGAGGTGGCGACGTCGACGATCACGTCCACGCCGGCCAGGGCGGCGTCGAGGCCCTCGCCACCGACGACGTCCACGCCGTGGGTGCGGGACATCGGGACGACGTCGTAGCCCTGCTCGCCCAGCACCGCGACGACGTGGCGGCCCAGCCGGCCGGTGGCCCCGGCGACGGCGATCTTTGCGCTTGTGGGGGTGTTCGTGGTCATGCTGCGATGACCCGGCGGACCGATCGGACGTGACCGATGGATGCAGAAGACGCCCTGACCAGCACCTTCGAGGGCCACCGGCCCCACCTGCGGGCCGTGGCCTACCGGATGCTGGGCTCGTCGGCCGAGGCCGACGACGCCGTCCAGGAGGCGTGGCTGCGCTATCGCCGCACCGACACGAGCGACGTGGCGAACCTGGGCGGCTGGCTGACGACCGTGGTCAGCCGGGTGTGCCTGAACCTGCTGCGGTCCCGTACCACCCGGCGGGAGGAGCCGCTCGACCCGCACGTCCCCGACCCGGTGGTGACCCCCGTGGCCGCGCTCGACCCGGAGCAGGAGGTCGTCCTGGCCGACTCGGTCGGCCTGGCCCTGCTCGTGGTGCTGGAGGCGCTGTCGCCGGCCGAGCGGGTGGCGTTCGTCCTCCACGACATGTTCTCGGTGCCGTTCGAGGACATCGCCCCCGTGGTCGACCGCACGCCCGAGGCCACCCGCCAGCTGGCCAGCCGGGCCCGCCGCCGGGTCGACGGGGCGGCGCCGGTCCCCGAGGCCGACCCCGCCCGCCGGCGCGAGGTCGTGGACGCGTTCTTCGCCGCCGCCCGGCGCGGTGACCTGGGGGCGCTCGTCGCGGTGCTCGACCCCGATGTCGTGCTGCGGTCGGACGGGGGCGTGCGGGCCGGGTCGAGGGTCCTACGGGGCGCCGATGCCGTGTCCCGGCAGGCCGCCATGTTCGGCGCCACCGACCGGGTCATCCGGCCCGTGCTGGTCGACGGTCTCGCGGGCGTCGTCGTCTCGATCGAGGGCCGGCCGGTCGCGGTCATGGCCTTCACGGTGGCCGGGGGGCGGATCGTCGCCATCGACGCCCTGGGCGACCCCGACCGGGTCGGGCGCCTGGCGCTGCCGTGACAGGAACGCCTCGACCTCGGCCCGGCTGCGCAGCGTCACCACCTGCGCGTGGGCGGCGTGCTCGGCCAGGGCGGCCAGCACCTGGGGCCGGGTGTCGCGGCCGTAGTTCCACACCCAGCGCAGGAACTCCCCGGACACCCGCTCGGGGCACCCCGGCGCCTGCACGGGCCTGCCGTGGTTCCGGCCCCAGCGCCGGAGGATGCCCGGGATCGTGACCCGCCGGGGCATGTCGAGGAACACGACCGTGTCCGCCGCCGCCAGCCTCAGGTCGAGCGTGCCGCCGTAGTTGCCATCGGTGATCCAGCGGTCGCCGGCCACGACACCGGCCAGGACCGCCCGCCACTCGTCGCCCGGCGTGGCCTCCCAGCCGGGCCGCCAGAACAGGGCGTCCAGGTGGACGACCGGCAGGCCGGTCCGCTCCCCGAGCCGGCGGGCGAGGGTCGACTTCCCGGCGCCGCCGCACCCGATCACAGCTACGCGTCGCACGGCGCCCACATTGCCTACATTTTCGTCCCGTGTCCCCCCACCCCCTCCTGGCCGCGCTCGAGCCCGTGGCCGAGGCCCTGGGCGCCGACCTGGTGCCGCCGGCCGCCGTAGGGTCCGGGGACATCCCGCTGCGCTGGGAGGGTGAGGTGGTGGGCGGGATGCGCCTCCCCGGCGTCCATGGCACCCTCGACCGCATGATCGGGGCGGTGGAGGCCGAGCTCGGGGCGCGGCTCGCCGACCTGTCGCGGGAGGGCAAGCAGCAGGCCGTGCACCTGCTGGACGAGCGGGGCGCCTTCCAGCTGCGCAAGTCGGTGGAGGAGGTGGCCGACGCGCTGCGGGTCAGCCGCTTCACCGTCTACAACTACCTGAACGCGGCGGGCAGGTGAGGGTGCCGTGCTGAGCGTCGAGTTCACCGTCGAGCCGTTCGTGGAGGGCGAGCCGGGGCCGCACGTCCGGGCCGCGGTGGAGGCGGCCGAGCGGTCGGGCCTCGCCGTCGACGTCGGCCCGTTCGGGACCCTCGTCACCGGCGACGACGAGGCGGTCCTGGCCGTCGTCGACGACGTGGTGCGGGCGGCCATGGGGGCGGGCGCGTCCCGGGTGTCGCTGCAGGTGGTGCGCCAGGCCTGACAGCATCGGCGCCCATGAGCGAGCGAAGCGGGCAGAGCGACGATCCCCGCGTCGATCTGGTGGTGGCCGGCGCCGACCTCGTCGTGACCATGGACGACGACCGGCGCGAGCTGGCCGGGGGCTGGGTGGCGTGCGACGGCGGGTTCGTGACCGCGGTCGGTGCCGCCGGGGACCGGCCGCCGGCGGCCCTGCGGGTGCTGCGGGCGGACGGCTGCCTGGTCACGCCGGGCCTGGTCAACACCCATCACCACATCTACCAGAACCTCACCCGGGCCTACCTGCCGGCCACCGCCGCCAGCCTGTTCGACTGGCTGACGGCCCTGTACCCCCGGTGGGCGCTGCTCGACGAGGAGGCGTCCTACGTGTCGGCCTGGGTGGGCCTGGCGGAGCTGGCGGTCGGCGGCTGCACCACCTCCACCGACCACCTCTACGTCCACCCGGCGGCGGGGGGCGATCTGCTGGCGGCGGAGATCGAGGCGGCCCGGGACCTCGGCGTGCGCTTCCACCCCACCCGGGGGTCGATGTCGCTGTCGCAGAAGGACGGCGGCCTGCCGCCCGACTCGGTGGTGCAGGACGACGACACGATCCTGGCCGCCAGCGAGGAGGCGGTGGCCCGGTTCCACGACCCGGCGCCGGGGGCGATGGTGCGGGTGGCGCTG
>DASSUD010000240.1:0-6276 GCA_035707385.1 Acidimicrobiales bacterium | reverse complement strand
CGCAGGTAGGGCAGGATGCCCGCCTTGCGGACCTCGGAGAGGCGGTGCGCCAGGCGGTGCGCCAGCCAGATCGGCAGCGGCATGAGGTCCTCGGTCTCGTCGACCGCGTAGCCGAACATCATGCCCTGGTCGCCCGCGCCCTGGCTGTCGAGGTCTTCCTCGGCACCGGCGGTGCGCTTCTCGTAGGCGGTGTCGACGCCCTGGGCGATGTCGGGCGACTGCGGATCGATCGAGGTGACGACACCGCAGGTGTTGCCGTCGAAGCCGACGGACTCGCGGTCGTAGCCGATGCCCCGGATGGTGTCGCGCACGATCGTGGGGATCTCGACGTAGGCCGTGGTGGTGATCTCGCCGGCGACCATGGCCAGGCCGGTGGTGACCAGGGTCTCGCAGGCCACCCGGGCCTGGGGGTCCTGGGCCAGGATCGCGTCGAGGATCGAGTCGCTGATCTGGTCGGCCATCTTGTCGGGATGGCCCTCGGTGACTGACTCGGACGTGAAGGTCCAACGACTCACGATTGCTTTCTCCTGTGTAGGACGGCAGTGAACACGGCACGGGCGATCGCCCGCTTGTCGGCCAATGGCACCTCGCGCTCAGTGCCGTCGGCATCGAGGATCACGACCTGGTTGGTGTCGTGCTCGAACCCAGCGCCCGGGGCCGTCACATCGTTGGCGACGATGAGGTCCGCACCCTTGGCCACGAGCTTGGAAGCTGCATTCTGCCGCACCCGATCGGTCTCTGCAGCAAATCCGACCACGGTCTGCCCGGGGCGCTTGCGGGAGCCCAGGCCGGCGAGGATGTCGACCGTGGGCTCGAGCACGATCTCGGGCACGCCGTCGGCCTTCTTCAGCTTGGACGCGGCCACCCGGGCGGGCCGGAAGTCGGCCACCGCGGCGGCCATGACCACCACGTCGGCGCCGGTGGCGGCCTCCCGCACGGCCTCGTCCATCTGGCCCGCGGTCTCGACCCGGACCACGGTGGCCCCCGCGGGGGCCGGCAGGTCGACGGTGGTGACGAGCGTGACCTTGGCGCCCCGGTCGGCGGCCTCCGCCGCCAGGGCGTGGCCCTGCTTGCCGGAGGAGCGGTTGCCGACGAAGCGCACGGGGTCGATGGGCTCGCGGGTGCCGCCGGCCGTGACGACCACGTGCAGGCCGGCCAGGTCGAGCCGGCCGGCCAGCGCGACCTCGCAGGCGGCGACGATGGCCTCGGGCGAGGCCAGGCGCCCCTTCCCGACGTCGCCGCCGGCCAGGCGCCCCTCCTCGGGGGCCACGACGTGCACGCCCCGGCGGGTCAGCGTCGCCAGGTTGTCCTGCACCGCCGGGTGCTCCCACATCTCGGTGTGCATGGCCGGGCACACCACCACCGGCGCCCGGGTGGCGAGGAGCGTGGCGGTCAGCAGGTCGCCGGAGATGCCGGCCGCGTAGCTGCCGATGACCCGGGCCGTGGCTGGCGCCACCACCACGAGGTCGGCGCTCTGGCCCAGGCGCGTGTGCGGGATGGGGTCGGCGTCGTCGAACAGTGAGGTGTGCGCGCGCTCGGACGCCAGCGCCGAGAACGTGGTCTCGCCCACGAAGCGGGTGGCGCCGCGCGTCAGCACCGGCGTGACGTGGGCCCCCCGGTCGACCAGGCGGCGGCACACGGCGATCGCCTTGTACGCCGCGATGCCGCCGGACACGCCGAGGACGATGCGCCGCCCGTCGAGCACCTGTCGCTACTCGGCCTCGGCGCTGTCGGCGGTGGCCTCGCCCTCGGCCTGCTCGCTCGGGTGCACCATGACGATCTTGTCGCCCGCGATCTCCTCGAAGGCGATCGACAGCGGCTTGCGGGCCACGGAGGTGACCTGCGGTGGCACGATCGAGCCCAGGCCCTCGCCCAGCTGGTTGAAGTAGGCGTTGATCTGGCGGGCGCGCATGGCGCTCAGCGTGACCAGCGAGAACTTCGACCCGGCGCGGTCGAACAGCTCCTCGATGGACGGGTTCATCATCGTGTCTTGGCGTGAAGCCATGGGGGCGCGCACCTCGGGCAGCCGGGGAAGATCCAGCCGACAAGGGTACCGGACCGGCACCACCTGCGGTGAATCCCCGTGGATGTCAGGCGAAGAGCTTGCGCGCCGCCTCGACGATGCGGTCGGCCAGCTCGGCCGGGCCGAGGGCGACCGAGTCGAGGACCAGGTCGTAGACCGACAGGTCAGCGAGGTCCAGGCCGTAGAGCGCCATGTAGCGGGCGCGCTCGACGGCCTGGCGCTCGTCGTTGTCCGCCCGGGCCCTGGCCACGGCGACGCCCTCGCGGGCGGCCACCCGCTCGGCTCGCGCGGCGGGGTCGCAGTCGATCCACACCGTCGTGGCCACCAGGCCCTCGTTGCGGACCATCCAGCCCGCCAGGCGGGACTCGATCACCACGTCGCCCTCCCGGGCCCGCGCCGCGAGCCGGCGGTCCAGCTCGACGTCGACCTCGGGGTGCTCCGCGGCGTAGAGCCCGAACGCGGGGAGCGTGAGCCCCCGCTCGGTGGCCATGGCCCGGAACACCTTGCCGCCCGGGACGAGCACGATCCCGAGCCGGGCGGCGACGTGTTCGGCTGCTGTCGTGGTGCCCGACCCCGGAGGGCCGGAGACCGTGATCAACAAGCGGGCCTGAGCGCGCTCAGCCCGAGAAGGCGTCGAGCAGCGACTTGCGTTGCTGATCGCCCAGGCCCCGGACGCGCCGGCTGTCGGCGATGCCGATCTCCTCCATCGCCCGGCGGGCGCGGACCTTGCCCACGCCCGGGAGCGACTCGAGGACGGCCAGCACCTTCATCTTGCCGACCATGTCGCTCGTGTGCGCCTGGTCGAGGAGGTCGCTCAGGGTCAACGACCCCATCTTGAGCTTCTCCTTCAGTTCGGCCCGGGCGCGGCGTGCCTCGGCGGCCTTGGCCAGTGCTGCTTCGCGCTGCTCAGGAGTCAATTGCGGTGGCTGCGGCATGGCGCGCACCCTAGCGCGCGCTCACACGCGACTCGCGACACCTGCGCCTCCGGCCACCCCTCAGGCCAGCGAAGCGACGATCGCCCGCGCCGCGGCGACCGGGTCGGGCGCCCGTGTCACGGCCCGGCCGAGGATCACGAGATCGGACCCCGCGGCGAACGCGGCGGCCGGCGTGGCCACCCGCCCCTGGTCGTCCACGGGGGCGCCCTCCGGGCGGATCCCCGGGGTGGCCAGCACGGCGGCAGGGGCGATCTGGCGCACCGTGGCGATGTCGGGCGCCGCGCACACGAACCCGGCACAGCCGGCGTCCAGGCCCACGGTGACCCGCTGGCGCAGGAGGTGGGTGGACGCCTCCGGCTCGCTGGTGAGCACGGTGACGCCGAGCGGGACGGGCTCGGGACCGCCGGCGCCGGCCGCGCCCTCCCGGAAGCCCTCGACCCCGGCCCGGACCATGGCCGTGCCCCCGGCGATGTGCATGTTCAGGTAGCGGGCGCCGAGCGCCCCCACCACCCGGGCCGCCCGGCCCACCGTGTTGGGGATGTCGTGGAACTTGAGGTCGGCGAAGACGTCGACGCCCACGTCGACCAGCGTGGTGATCGCCTCCGGCCCGGCGGCGCTGTACAGCTCGAGGCCGACCTTCATGGTGCCGAACCACGGCGAGAGCTGCCGGGCCAGGCGCAGCGCCGGGATGAGGTCGTCGAAGTCGAGGGCCAGCGCCAGCCGGCTCCGCACCTCGGGGGCCACCTTGTCGTCAGCGGCGTCGTCAGCCATGCACGTCTCCGATCAGCTCGTCGAGGCGCGACGCTCCCTGGCGCCGCACCCAGTCCTCCAGCTCGTCCCGCACCCGCCCGGGCGCCCGGGGGTCCGCGAACGTCGCCGTCCCCACCTGCACGGCGCGGGCACCGGCCAGGATCATCTCCGCCGCGTCGGCGCCGCGGGCGATGCCGCCCACGCCCACCACGGGCAGCCCGGGCAGGGCCCGGTGGACGTCGAACACTGCCCGCACCGCCACCGGGTGGATGGCCGGGCCGGACACCCCGCCCCCGTTCGGCCCCGACCCCAGGCGGAACCGCCGGGCCTCGGGGTCGATGGCCATGCCCATCACGGTGTTGACGAGGGTGACCGCCTCGGCCCCCGCCTCGGCCGCCGCCGCCGCCACCTCGGCCACGTTGGCCGCGTTGGGGCTCAGCTTGGCCCAGCGGGGCCGCCCGCAGCCCGCGGTGGCGGCGACGGCCTCGGCCGCCGCGGCGGGCGAGTGGGCGAACAGGTCGCGGCCGGCCTCGGTGTTGGGGCACGACAGGTTGACCTCGACCGCCACCACCTCCGGCGGCGCCCCGGCCAGCAGGTCGGCGGCTCGCCGGTAGTCGTCCACGCTGCGGCCCCAGATCGAGGCCACGACCCGGGCCCCGGTGGCCACGAGCGGCGGCAGGTCCCCGGCCAGCCAGGCGGGCACCCCGGGGCCCTGGAGGCCCACGGAGTTGATCATCCCGGCCGTCGTCTCGTGCACCCGCAGGGGCGGGTTCCCCGGCCAGGGATCGGCGTGCAGGGACTTCACCACCACCGCGCCCAGCGCGGCCAGGTCGAGGTAGGGCGCCAGCTCCGCCCCGTGCCCCGAGGTGCCCGAGGCGGTCATGACCGGGTTGGGCAGCGTCACGGACCCCACGGCCACCGCCATGTCCACCGGCCGCCCGGTCCGGCGTCTCATGGCCGGTGGTACTCCTGCAGGGTCCGCACCCGCAGGTCGTGGCGCGCCCGGTCGACGCTCGACTCGGCGGCGGCCACCGCGGCGGCCGCGGTGGTGAGGCACGGGATCCGGTGGACGTTGGCGGCCCGGCGGATGTAGGCGCCGTCGGCCCGGGCACCCCGCCCGCGGGGGCTGTTGACCACCAGCGCCACCTGCCCGCCGGCGATGAGGTCGACCGCGGTGGGGCGGCCGTCGGGCGGCGGGTGCGGGAGGGCGTCGTCCTCGGACATCACCTTGGCCACCCGCTGGGCCACGGGGACGCCGTGGCGCTCCAGGTGATCGGCGGTGCCGTCGGTGGCGGCGACGGCGAAGCCCAGCTCGACGAAGCGGGCCGCGGCCTTGACCCCCGCCGGCTTGTCCCGGTCGGCCAGCGACACGAAGACAGTGCCGGTGTCGGGCAGGCGGTCACCGGCCGAGATCTGGGCCTTGCCGAAGGCGAGGCCGAAGGTGCGGTCGATGCCCATGACCTCACCGGTGGAGCGCATCTCCGGCCCGAGCACCGTGTCCACGTCCGGGAAGCGGTTGAAGGGCAGCACCGCCTCCTTGACGGCGATGTGGCCGCCCACCGGCTCGCGCAGCAGGCCCTCCGCCCGCAGCTCGGCCAGGGTGGCGCCCACCATCACCCGGGCCGCCACCTTCACCAGCGGGACGCCGGTGGCCTTGGCCACGAACGGGACCGTGCGGCTGGCCCGGGGGTTGGCCTCGATGACGAACACCTGGCCCTGCCTGACCGCGTACTGGACGTTGATGAGACCCCGCACGTCGAGGGCGTCGGCCACGCGCCGGGTGTAGTCCTCGATCACGGCCACGGTCTCGTGCGACAGGGAGTGGGGCGGGATCGAGCAGGCCGAGTCGCCGGAGTGGACCCCGGCCTCCTCCACGTGCTCCATGACCGCCCCGATGACCACCTCGCCGGTGTGGTCCCGCAGGGCGTCCACGTCGACCTCGGTGGCGTCCTCCAGGAACCGGTCGACCAGCACCGGCCGGGTCGCGGACAGCCCGCCCTCCCGGCCGAGCGACCCGAAGGCGGCCAGCTCGGCCATGGCCCGGCGCAGGCCCGGGGCGTCGTAGACGATCTCCATGGCCCGGCCGCCCAGCACGTAGCTGGGCCGCAGCAGGGCCGGGTAGCCGATGCGGTCGACGATCGCCAGGGCGTCGTCCACCGTGGTGGCGGTGCCGCCGGCCGGCTGGGGGATCTCCAGGCGGGCGCACAGGGCGTTCCACCGCTCGCGGTCCTCGGCCAGGTCGATGGAGGCCGGCGACGTGCCGAGCACGAGCCCCTCGGGCAGCGCCCCCGCCAGCTTGAGCGGGGTCTGCCCGCCGAGGGCCACGACCACGCCCACGAGCTCCCCGGCCCTGCTCTCGGCCTCGATGACGTTGAGGGCGTCCTCCAGGGTGAGCGGCTCGAAGTACAGCCGGTCGGAGGTGTCGTAGTCGGTCGAGACGGTCTCGGGGTTGCAGTTGAGCATCACGGTCTCGTAGCCGGCGTCGGCCAGGGCGAAGCTGGCGTGGACGCAGCAGTAGTCGAACTCGATGCCCTGCCCGATGCGGTTGGGGCCCGACCCGAGGATCAG
>DASSUD010000239.1:0-8134 GCA_035707385.1 Acidimicrobiales bacterium | reverse complement strand
CGGTTCATCCTCGGTCTGGGGGTGTCCGGCCCCCAGGTCGTCGAGGGCTGGTACGGCCAGGACTACTCCAAGCCCCTGGCCCGCACCCGCGAGTACGTCGAGATCATCCGCCGCATCGTGGCCCGCGACGAGCCCGTGTCGTTCGAGGGCGAGCACTACGCCATGCCGCTGCCCGGCGGCACGGGCCTGGGCAAGCCGCTCAAGTCGATCGTGCGGCCGCTGCGGGCCGACATCCCGATCTACCTGGGGGCCGAGGGGCCGAAGAACGTGGCGCTGGCGGCCGAGATCGGCGACGGCTGGCTGCCCATGTTCTTCTCGCCCAAGGCCGACGACTTCTACCGGGCGGCGCTGGCCGAGGGCTTCGCCCGCCCCGGGGCTCGCCGCACGGCCGGCGACTTCGAGGTGGCCTGCGTGGTCCCGGTCGTCCCCGGCGACGACGTCGAGGCCTGCGCCGACCTGCTGCGCCCCAACCTGGCGCTGTACATCGGCGGCATGGGCGCACGCGACCGCAACTTCCACAAGGACGTGTTCGTCCGGCTGGGCTACGAGGCCGACTGCGAGAAGATCCAGGAGGCGTACCTCGGCGGCCGCAAGGCCGACGCGGCCGCCGCCGTGCCCACGGCCATGGTGGAGGACGTGTACCTGGTGGGCCCGCCGGCCAAGCTCCGCGACGACCTGGCCCGCTGGCGGGAGACGTGCGTGACCACGCTGCTGGTGGCCGGCCCCGGGCCCCTGCTCAACCAGATCGCCGATCTGGTCACCGGTTGAGCGATTTGGCGGCGCATACGCCGAGATCTCGGCCCATGCGCCGCCAAATCGTCATTGCGGGCAGGCGCACACCAGGTTGCGGTCGCCGTAGCCGCCGTCGATCCGGCTGACGGGGGGCCAGTACTTGGATCGGCGCAGTGCCGGCACCGGGTAGGCCGCCTCCTCCCGGGTGTACGGGCGGTCCCAGTCGGCCACCATCAGGTCCTCGGCGGTGTGGGGGGCGTGGTGCAGCGGGCTGTCGGCGTGGGACCACTCGCCCGAGGCCACCCGGTCGATCTCGCCCTTGATGGCGATCATGGCGTCGCAGAACCGGTCCACCTCGGCCAGCGACTCGGACTCGGTGGGCTCGATCATCAGCGTGCCCGCCACCGGGAAGCTCATGGTCGGCGCGTGGAACCCGTAGTCGACCAGGCGCTTGGCCACGTCGTCGACGGTCACCCCCGTGGCCTTGGTCAGCGGCCGGATGTCCACGATGCACTCGTGCGCCACCCGCCCGTGCTCGCCCGTGTACAGCACCGGGAAGTGCCCGCCCAGCCGGGCCGCGATGTAGTTGGCGCTCAGGATGGCGACCTCCGTGGCCCGGCGCAGGCCGTCGGGCCCCATGAGCTTGGCGTAGGTGTAGCTGATGGGCAGGATGCCGGCCGAGCCCCAGGGTGCCGCCGACACCGGCCCCGGTCCGGTCTCCGGGCCCGCCTCGGCCGTGGACGGGTGGTTGGGCAGGAACGGGGCCAGGTGCGCCCGGGCCGCCACGGGCCCCACTCCCGGACCACCGCCGCCGTGGGGGATGCAGAACGTCTTGTGCAGGTTCAGGTGGCTGACGTCGCCGCCGAACCAGCCGGGCCGGGCCACGCCCACCAGGGCGTTGAGGTTGGCGCCGTCCACGTAGACCTGGCCGCCGTGGTCGTGGACGATGTCGCAGATCTCGCCGATGCCGGCCTCGAACACGCCGTGCGTCGACGGGTACGTGACCATGAGGGCGGCCAGCCGCTCGGCGTGCTCGGCGGCCTTGGCCCGGAAGTCGTCGAGGTCGACGTTGCCGGCGTCGTCGCAGGCCACGACCACCACCCGCATGCCGGCCATCACCGCGGAGGCGGCGTTGGTCCCGTGCGCCGAGGCGGGGATGAGGCACACGTCCCGCTCGTCGTCGCCCCGGCTGCGGTGGTAGGCCCGGATGGCGAGGAGGCCGGCCAGCTCGCCCTGCGACCCGGCGTTGGGCTGGAGCGACACGGCGTCGTAGCCGGTGATGCGGGCCAGGGTCGTCTCCAGGTCACCGATCAGCTCGCGGTAGCCCTCGGCCTGGTCCAGCGGGGCGAACGGGTGGATGTCGGCGAACTCCGGCCACGTCACCGGCTCCATCTCGGTGGTGGCGTTGAGCTTCATGGTGCAGGACCCGAGCGGGATCATGGCCCGGTCGAGGGCCACGTCCTTGTCGGCCAGGCCGCGCAGGTAGCGCAGCATCTCGGTCTCGGACCGGTGGTCGTGGAACACCTGGTGGGTCAGGAACTCGCTCGTGCGGGCCTCGCCGGGCGGGATGCCCTCCTGGCCGGGGCCGTCCGCCGCCAGCTGGTCGGAGTCGGTGTCGATCCCGAAGGCCGCCAGCAGGCGCCCGAGCACCGGCGCCGTGGTCTCGTCGAACGCCAGCCCGAGACGGTCGCCGTCCATGCGCCGCAGGTTGAGGCCGGCCAGGCGGGCCCGCTCGGTGATCTCGGCCGCCTGCCCGGGGGCCCGCACGGTCAGGGTGTCGAACCACGTGTCGTGGACCAGGTCGAAGCCTGCCTCCCGCAGCCGTGCCGCCACCGTGCCGGCCTGGGCGTGGACGCCCCTGGCGATGGCGGTGAGGCCGTCGGGCCCGTGGTACACGGCGTACATCGAGGCCATGACGGCCAGCAGCACCTGGGCGGTGCAGATGTTGGACGTGGCCTTCTCGCGCCGGATGTGCTGCTCGCGGGTCTGCAGCGCCAGGCGGTGGGCGGGGCGGCCGGCGGCGTCCACCGACACGCCCACCAACCGGCCGGGCAGCGAGCGGCGGAAGGTGTCCCGGGTGGCCAGGAACCCGGCGTGGGGTCCGCCGAAGCCCATCGGCACCCCGAACCGCTGCGACGACCCGACCGCGGCATCCGCCCCCAGCTCACCCGGCGGCACCAGCAGCGTGCAGGCCAGCAGGTCGGTGGCCACCACCGCCAGGCCCCCGGCCCCGTGGACGGCCTCGACGACCGGGCGCAGGTCCCGGACCACGCCGGAGGTGCCGGGGTGCTGGAGCAGGACGCCGAACACGTCGCCGGGCACCAGGTCGGCGACGGGGTCGCCCACCACCACCGGGATGCCGAGCGGCTCGGCCCGGGTGGCCACCACCGCGATGGTCTGGGGGTGGCACTCGGCGTCCACGAAGAACGCCTCGGCGGCGTGGCGGGTGGAGCGGCGGGCCAGGGTCATGGCCTCGGCGGCGGCGGTGCCCTCGTCGAGCATGGAGGCGTTGGCGATCTCCATGCCGGTGAGGTCGCACACCATCGTCTGGAAGTTGAGCAGCGCCTCCAGGCGGCCCTGGCTGATCTCCGGCTGGTAGGGCGTGTAGGCCGTGTACCAGGCGGGGTTCTCCATCACGTTGCGCAGGATCACCCCGGGCGTGTGGGTGCCGTGATAGCCGGCGCCGATGAGCGAGGTGACCACCTGGTTGCGGTCGGCCAGGGCCCGGAGTCGGGCGATGGCCTCGGGCTCGCTGATGGCGTCCTCCAGCTCCAGTGGCTTGCCGTCGCGGATGGAGGCCGGGACGGCCTGGTCGATCAGCTCGTCGAGCGACGACAGGCCCAGCGCGGCGAGCATGTGCTCGACGTCGGCGGCCGAGGGCCCGATGTGACGATCGGCAAAGGGGGCGGCGCTGGTGCTCACGTCGTGCTCCGGAGGGGTCGAGGTCGTGGCTCGGGATGCCGGAAGGGGGCGGCGCTGGTGCTCACGTCGTGCTCCGGAGGGGTCGAGGTCGTGGCTCGTGGTGCCCCCTCTGTCGCCGCGTGCTGCGACTCCAGAGCTGCCTCGCCCCAGTGGTCCCTGGTGCCTGAGAGGTTCCGGGGTGGTTGCCCCTTCGGCGCCCGGGGGCGTGGCCCCGGATCTCTCCCACGGAGGTCGTCAGCAGCGGCCCAGGCTAGTGCACCGGCGCACAAAGGCCGAACATCAGCTACGGCGGCCGGCCGCCGCCGCCCGCAGGAAGCGCTCGGCCATGCGGACCAGGTGGTCGGCCAGCTCGGGCGGGTCCTCGACCGTGAAGTCGAGCCCGGTGGCGCCGACCAGGGCCCCGAGGGCGTTCAGGGTCCCGCCGCCGAAGTCGGCCCGGGTCCGGTCCTCGCCCAGCGGGGTCAGCGTGGCGCCGGCGGGCGAGAGGCGCTCGGCCACCTCCGCCACCGGGGCCTGGAACACGACCCGGGCCGTGAACCGGTACGGCGACGTCGTCACCGATCGGGCCAGGTAGCTCGCCATGTCGCCGTCGGGGGGCGGCCGGGGCGTGAACCGGTCGCCGGGAACCGGCGTGGAGGCGATGCGGTCGACCCGGAACGTCCGCCAGTCCCGGCGGTCAGCGTCCCACGCCACGAGGTACCAGAGGCGGCCCGTGTGGGCGAGGTGGTAGGGCTCGACGCTGCGGCGGCTGGTGGCCCCGCCGTGGTCCCGGTAGTCGAAGCGCAGGCGCTCGGTGGCCCGGCACGCGGCTGCGACCTGGGTCAGCAGTTCGGCGTCGACGGTGGGCCGGGGCCCAACCAGCGCGACGGTGGCGGCGCCCAGCGCCCCGACCCGGTGGCGGAGCCGGGCGGGGAGGACCTGCTCGAGCTTGGCCAGGGCCCGCAGCGAGGCCTCCTCGATCCCGGCCACGGTGCCGTTGGCCGCGGTGCGCAGGCCGACCGCCACGGCCACGGCCTCGTCGTCGTCCAGCAGCAGGGGCGGCAGGTCGGCGCCGGCGCCGAGCCGGTAGCCGCCCGCCACCCCGGGGGTCGACTCGACGGGATAGCCGAGCGAGCGCAGGCGCTCGACGTCGCGCCGCACGGTGCGGACGTCGACCGCCAGCCGGTCGGCCAGCTCGGGGCCCGACCAGTCGCGCCGGACCTGGAGCAGCGACAGCAGCCGCAGCAGGCGGGCCGAGGTGTCCCACATGGCCGCATGGTGGCACGCATGGCGGACAGGAACGGTCCTCGTTCCTGTCCGGGACCGCTGTGCTACTCGTCTCCGCCGGTGGGCTTGAGCCGGCCGAGGCGCCAGGCTGCGACGGCCAGGGTCACGACCGCGATGGCCGCCAGGCGGACCACGGCCCCCCAGCCGTTGGGCGTGCCGTCCCGCAGGAGCCGCCAGCCACCGTCGTCGCGGGCCAGGCCGGCGTACACCTGCCCGGCCTCCCACATGGGCGAGATCTGGGCGATGCCGGCCAGGTAGCCGCCGAGCAGGCGCTCGCCCAGGAGCACCACCGCCAGCGCCCACACGGCCGAGCGGCGGGTGAGCGCGCCCAGCATCACGAACAGGCCGATGTAGGCGGCCGATCCGGCGGCCGTGGCCAGGGCCATGGGCCCGGCGCCCTCGGGGACGTCGGCCACGATGGTGGCCAGCACCATGGCGGGGACCAGCGTGACCAGCACCACCAGCCAGCCGCCCAGCCACCGCCCCACGACGATGGTCCCGAAGCGCACCGGCGACAGCCAGGTGAACCCGAAGGTGCCGGCCCGCAGGTCGGCACCCATGACGGCGTCGCCCACGACCAGGCAGGTCAGCGGGAGGACGAGGCCGAACAGGCCGTTCTCGGCCACGTCGGCGAAGATGTCCTCGGCCGTGGTGTCGGCGAACCGGGTGAGCCAGCCGAACAGCAGGGCACCGGCGCACGGCAGCAGGACGCCCCACCAGCGCCGCGCCGGCAGGCAGGCCCGGAGCGTGTAGCCGACGACGGCCCAGAACGGGGCCGGCAGCGCCGGGCCGCCGGCAGGCAGCGGGCCCGCGGGCGGGGGAGGGGCGGTCGTGCTCACCGCAGCAGCTCCCGGAACACGCTCTCGAGCGAGTCGTCGAGGGGACGGACCTCGTGCAGCCGGGCCCCGACGTCCCGGGCCACCCGGGGGAGCACGGCCGCCAGCTCGCCGGCCCGGTCCGACGACACGGTGAGGGTGCCGCCGTCGACGGTGACGCCCCGCACGGCGTCCAGCGCCATCAGCCGGGCGGCCAGCTCGCGGGCGGCGGGGGTGCGGACCAGCACCGAGCGGGGCCGGTCGGCCAGCGCGTCCCGCATGGCCCGGTGGCCGCCGGCGGCCGCCAGCCGGCCCCGGATCATCACGATCTGGCGGGAGGCCAGGCGCTCGACCTCGTGCAGCACGTGGGAGCTGACGATGACCGTGCGACCCTGGTCGCCGAGGGCGTGGAACAGGTTGATGAGCGCCACCCGCTGGACCGGGTCGGCGCCGTTGAGGGGCTCGTCGAGGACGAGCACCCGGGGCATGGTCACGAGCGCGGCGGCGACCTTGGCCCGCTGGCGCATGCCCTTGCTGAAGCCGCGCAGCTTGCGGTCGGCGACGTCGGTGAGGCCCACCGTGGCCAGGCTGGCGTCGGGCAGGCCGCGGTCGTCCACGCGGTGCAGGGCCGCGGTGTAGCGGACGAGCTGGCGGGCGGTCAGGGCCATCGGCACGGCCTCGTCCTCGGGGACGAGGGCGATGACCCGCTGGACCTCCCGGTCCCGCCGGGGGTCCCGGCCCATCACCTCGACCCGACCCTCGTTGAGCGCCAGCAGGCCGGTCATCGCCCGCATGAGGGTGGTCTTGCCGGCGCCGTTGGGCCCCAGCAGGCCGGTGACGCCGGGACCGAACGAGCAGGACACGTCGGTCAGGGCCACCTTCTGGTCGAACCACACCGAGGCCCCCCGGACCACCACGGTGGGCTCGGGCACGTAGGCCGGGTCGAACGCCGGTGGCGGGGCGGGCGGGGGGAGCGGCACCGGGTGGGCGCCCGCGGGTGGGGGAGCGGCGCCCGCCGGGGGAGGGGGTGGCGGAGGTGGCGGAGGTGGCGGCCCGGGCTCCGGCGCCGGCGCGGGGACCGGCTCGGCGCTCACAGGTCCACTTCCCGGTAGCGCCACACGAGCACGGCCAGCGCCGACACCAGCACCACCACGTAGCCCATGACCGCCAGCGCACCGCCGCCGGCCACGCCCGAGAACCCCGAGTCGTCCGAGAGGTGGCCCAGGAAGACCAGGTCCCGCACGTCGAGCGGGAGGAACATGACGTTGACGAGGGACAGCGCGGTACCGCCGTCGGCGGCCGACTGGAAGATGCCGGCCACGGCCGACGTGATGAGCGCGAAGCCGAAGATGGCCACTCCGCCGACGATGCGCCGGTCGGTCAGCGACGCCAGCGCCACGCCCACCGCCCCGTAGTAGACGGCCAGCAGGGCCACCGCCACCGGCACCTGCCACAGCACCTCGGCGTTGTCGGTGAAGTAGTCGAGCGCCCCGTCGCTCACCAGCATCTGGCCGACGAACAGCACGACCTGGGGCAGGAACGAGAAGCCGAACACGATGGCGGAGATGGCCGCCACCTTGGCCACGACGTAGTCGACGCCGGTGAGCGGCCGGGAGAACAGCAGGGGAAGGACCCGCTGGGCACGGTCGGGGCACACGACGTCCGGGGCGGTGAGGGCGACGAACAGCAGCAGCATCGTCGACACCCCCACGTACTCGCGGTAGGTGATGAAGGCGAAGTCCTCCATCTCGATGGGGTTGTTGCGGATGACCCACGCCACGCCGACGTTGACGACGGCCGGGATGGTGGCCAGGCCCAGCAGCGACCACGGGAAGACCTTCTGGCGCCACGAGCGCCGCAACCCGAGCGCCCGGCGGACGGACAGCCGCCACAGCGCCAGCGTGGCCTCCCGGCGCCCGCCCCGCGGGCCCTGGTAGGGCCGGTAGCCCCGGTCGTAGACGGCGCCGGTCAGTGCCGGCGGCAGCGCGGTCACTGGTAGGCCTTCTGGAGGAAGATGTCGTCGAGCGAGCGGTGCCGGGTGGAGAGCGAGTAGAGGCGCAGCTCGAGGTCGGCCACCGTGTCCCGCACCAGGTCGAACGCGTCGTCGCCGAGGGCGCGGGTGTCGACGTCGAGGTGATGGGCGTCGACCGCGGTGGCCGCCAGCCCCCGAGCGGCCAGGGCCCGGGCCAGGGCCGCCACCGCGTCGTCCCGCCCCCCGACCTCGACGCGCATGAGGCCGGTGGTCTGCATCAGCTGCTCGATCGGGCCGGCCAGCACCAGGTGGCCCCGGTCGATCATCACGACGTGCTCGCACACCCGCTGCACGTCGTCGAGCAGGTGGGTGGCCAGGATGGCGGAGATCCCGAAGCCGGCCAGCCGCCCCACCAGCTCCAGCATCT
>DASSUD010000238.1:0-7047 GCA_035707385.1 Acidimicrobiales bacterium | reverse complement strand
TCGTGCTCACCTGGTTCCTGCTGCGGTCCGAGGCGGGCATGGCCGTGCGCGGCATGGCCGAGAACATGGACCGGGCCCGGCTCCTCGGCATCCCGGTGAACCAGCTCTCGCTGCTGCTGTGGTCGGTCGCCGGCGGGCTGGCCGCCCTCACGGTCGTGCTGCGGGCGCCGAGCGAGGGCGTGCCGCTGACCGCGGCCGCGGGCCCCACGGTCCTGCTGCCCGCCCTGGCGGCGGCGGTGGTGGTGGGCATGCGCTCGCTGACCGGGGCCTTCGTGGCGGGTGTGCTGCTGTCCGTCCTCGACCAGCTCGTGCTGTGGAACGTGGACGACGCCGCGCCCACCTCGGTGGTGCTGCTGGTGGTGATCGTGGTGGCGCTGCTGGTGCAGCGGCGCTCGGCGAACCGGGCCGACGAGGCCGGCGAGGCCTCGTGGTCGGTGGTGGGGGTGGGCCACGGCCTGCCCCGGGCCTACGCCCGGCTGAGCGAGGTCCGGACCGCCAAGGCGGCGCTGGGGACCGTCGTGGCCGTCGCGGTGCTGGCGCTGCCGCTGCTCGGCACCGACGCGCAGGTCAACTTCGGCACCCTCACGCTGGCCTACGGCATGGTGGCCCTGTCCCTGGTCGTGCTCACCGGCTGGGGCGGCGTGGTCAGCCTCGGCCAGGTGGCGGTCATGGGCGTGGGGGCGGTGGTGACGGCCAACCTGGTGGCCGACCGCAACGCCGACCTGTTCGTGGCGCTCGGCCTGGCGGCGCTGGCCGGCGGGGCCGTCGCGCTAGTCCTCGGCCTGCCGGCCCTGCGGGTGTCCGGCCAGTTCCTGGCCGTGACCACGCTGGCGTTCGCCGTGGCCATGGAGCTCTACGTCCTCAACCCGGCCAACTTCAGCTCGCTCATGCCCGCGGCCTACGGGCGGCCCGAGCTGTGGGGCGCGCTCGACCTGTCCGACGAGCGCTGGCTCTACGCCCTGGCCCTCGGCCTGCTGGTGAGCTGCGTGTACGTCGTGCGCAACCTGCGGGCGGCCCGGGCGGGCCGCAGCATCGCCGCCACCCGCGACAACCAGCGCAACGCGGCGTCGGCCGGCATCAACATCGTCGAGACGCGGCTGGCGGCGTTCGTGTTCGCCGGCATCATCGCCGGCGTGGCCGGCGGGCTGCACGCCATCGCCCTGCGGGGCATCGGCCAGTCGACCTACCCGGCGGCCGTGAGCCTGCTGGTGTTCTCGATGGCGGTCATCGGCGGCGTCACCTCGGTGGGCGGCACGCTCGCCGGCGTGGCCCTGGTCCAGTGGGCGGGCTACCTGTTCCCCCGGGCCCAGCTCCTGCTCACCGGCGTCGGCCTGCTCGCCATCCTGCTCGTGATCCCCGGCGGCCTGGCCCAGGCCTTCGAGCGGTGGCGCGACCGCTTCGTCAAGCGCATCGCCGTCCGCCACGGGCTCGGCGAGGTCGACCACGTCGAGACGATCGAGCAGACCGCCGAGCCCGGACTGCCCACCGCCATCCACCGCGACGCCGCGGGAGCCGGCCTCATGGTGGGGAGCGTGCGCCGCGAGCGGCTCGGGCTCCACCTGCTGGAGGCGGACGGCCTGGAGGCGGCCTACGGCTCGCTCCAGGTCCTGTTCGGGGTGGACATGGAGGTCGAGCGCAACGAGATGCTCGCCCTCCTCGGCACCAACGGCGCCGGCAAGTCGACCGTGCTCAAGACCATCGCCGGGCTGCTGCCCCCGTCGAGGGGGCGCATCGTCTTCGACGGCCGCGACATCGCCGGGCTGCCCGCCGAGGCCATCGCCCGCCTCGGCCTGTCGCTCATGCCCGGCGGCAAGGGCGTGTTCCCCACCCTGACCGTGGGCGAGAACCTGCGCCTGGCGTGCTGGATGCTGCGCCACGACCAGGCGGCCGCCGAGGCCATGCGCCGGGACGTCGTCGCCATGTTCCCCATCCTCGGCCAGCGGGTCGACCAGCTGGCCGGCGACCTGTCGGGCGGCGAGCAGCAGCAGCTGTCGCTGGCCATGGCCTTCGTCACCCGCCCCAAGCTGCTCTGCATCGACGAGCTGTCGCTCGGCCTGGCCCCCACGGTGGTGGACCGGCTCATCGAGAAGGTCCGCCAGATCCACGCCGCGGGCACCACCGTGGTCGTGGTCGAGCAGTCGGTCAACGTGGCGCTGCTGCTCTGCCACCGGGCGCTGTTCCTGGAGAAGGGGCAGGTCCGGTTCCGGGGCCCGACCGCCGGGCTGCTGGAGCGGCCCGACATCCTGCGGGCGGTGTTCATCGGCGGCGACGGCAACGGCCGGCCCGGGGGCGTCCCGGCCGCCCCGCCGGCCGTGCCCCCGCCGTGGGAGCGGGCCAGCCGGGACATCACGCTGGAGGCCCGGGGCATCACCAAGCGATTCGGCGGCATCCGGGCGCTCGACGACGTCCACCTCGTCATCCACCCGGCCACAATCGTCGGCCTCATCGGCCACAACGGCGCCGGCAAGACCACGCTGTTCGACGTGGTGACCGGGTTCCTGCCGGCGGACGGCGGGCAGGTCCTGCTCAACGGCGTCGACATCACCGACTGGCCGCCCCACCGCCGCGCCATCGCCGAGGTGGGGCGGACGTTCCAGGAGGCGCTGGTCTACCCGTCGCTCACCGTGGAGGACGCCATCGCGGTGTCGCTGGAGCAGCACCTGGCCAACCGGGACCCGCTCGCCGCCGCCCTGCGGCTGCCGGCCTCGGTGGCCTCGGAGCGCTCGGCGGCCGCGCGGGTCGACCAGCTGGTGGAGCTGCTGGGGCTCGGCCCCTACGCCGACCGCCCGACCGGCGAGCTGTCGACCGGCATGCGCCGCATCGTGGAGCTGGCCTGCCTGCTGGCCCAGGACCCGGCGGTCGTGCTGTTCGACGAGCCGTCCTCCGGTGTCGCCCAGCGCGAGACCGAGGCCCTGGGGCCGCTGCTGCGGCGGGTCCAGGCCGAGACCGGCTGCTCGATGATCATCATCGAGCACGACATGGCGCTGCTGGCCTCGCTGTGCGACGGGTTCGTGGCCCTGGAGCAGGGCGCCGTCATCGCGGGCGGCACCCCGCAGCAGGTGCTGTCCGACCACCGGGTGATCACGTCATACCTGGGCACCAACGAGGACGTCGTCCACCGCTCCGGCAGGCGGCGCGGGTCGTCCTACAGCGCGGGGGCGTCCGAGCCGCGCTGGTGAGCCGGCCGGTCAGTCCCGGTCGGGGGCGCCGCCCTCGCGCTCGGCGGCCTCGGCGGCCTCGGCGTCGAGCTCTTCCTCGAGCTCCTCCTCGAGGTGGGCGAGCGACTCCACCTCGGTCTCGCCCTTCTTGGCCTCCAGGAGGATCGACAGCACGACCAGCCCGATGCTCAGCGCCAGGAGTGGCAGCCGGTACTCGCCGATCCAGCCCACCACGTCGTCGATCGGGGCCTCGAACGCCTCGCCGAACCGCCGCACCAGCCACAGCCGGGCCACGGTACCGGCGAGGTTCACGGCGAAGAACGCCTTGACCGGCATCCCGGCCGCCCCGGCGAAGAGGCACACGTAGCTGTTGGGGGCCACGAAGATGATCGGGTACGCCGCCTTGCCGAACCACTGCTCGACCTGGCGCAGCATGGTGCCCCAGGTGTTGGTGCGGCGCTCCATCCAGGCCACGGCCGCGTCGCCGTACCAGTAGCCGAGCAGGAAGAACAGCGGGTCGCTGAGCAGCAGGCGGGTTATGCCGATCCCGTAGAAGGTCCACGGGTCCACCTCGTTGGTGACCAGCGCCAGGTTCCGGGTCCGGCTGTTGAGGGCCATCAGCCATGCCGGGTGGGTGTCGACCAGGGTGGGGGCGATGGCGTCGCCGACGTAGCTCGCGACCGTGATCACGATCAGGGGGACGCTGACCAGGGTGAGCGTCCGGCGCGAGGGCCGGCGGCGCTCGGGGGAGCGTCGGGTGGTCAGATCCTCCGCCATGACGTCCAGAGCCTAGGCTGCACGGGCACTGCGAGTGACACCCGGGAGGGGACCATGGACGGCCTCATGCAGGACTTTCCGCTGACGCTGCCGCACTTCCACGCGCGCGCCGAGCGGCTGTTCGCCGACAAGCGCGTCGTGACGGTCACCGCGGCCGGCAAGGTGACCGAGACCTACGGCGAGTGGGCGGACCGCACCCGGCGGCTGGGCGGCGTCCTCGACACGCTCGGCATCCGCGCCGACGGCCGGGTGGCCACGTTCGGCTGGAACACCGCCCGCCACCTGGAGCTGTACTTCGCGGCGCCCTGCACCGGGCGGGTGCTGCACGCGCTCAACATCCGCCTCTTCCCCGAGCAGCTCGCCTACGTGGCCAACCACGCCGAGGACGAGGTCGTGTTCGTGGACAGGTCCCTGGCCAAGCTGGTGTGGCCCCTGTTCGACCAGTTCGGCACCGTGCGCCACATCGTGGTCATGGACGACGGCGCCGGCGAGGTCCCCGACGCCCCCGCCGGCAAGGAGGTGCACGACTACGAGGACCTGCTGGCGGCGGCGTCGCCCGTCGCCTTCCGGGTCGACGACGAGAACCGGGCCGCGTCGATGTGCTACACGAGCGGCACCACCGGCAACCCCAAGGGCGTCGTCTACTCGCACCGCTCGACGTTCCTGCACACCTACGGGGTGCTGACGTCGGGGGGCCTCGGCCCCACCGAGGAGGACCGGGTCCTGCCGGTCGTGCCCATGTTCCACGCCAACGCCTGGGGCCTGGCCCACGCCGCGGTGGCGTGCGGCGCCGACCTGGTCATGCCCGGCCCCGACCTGTCGCCGGCCGGCCTGGCGGCGCTGATCGAGTCGGAGCGGGTCACATTGGCCGCGGGCGTCCCCACCATCTGGATGGGCGTGCTGCCCGAGCTGAAGGGCCGCGACGTGTCCAGCCTGCGGGCCATCCCCTGCGGCGGCTCCGCGGTGCCGCGGGCGCTCTCGGAGGCCTACCGCGCCGAGGTCGGGCTGCCCATCACCCAGGCGTGGGGCATGACCGAGACGTCACCGGTGGCGTCGGCCGGCCACATCAAGACGACGCTGGCCGCCGTGCTCGACGAGGACGGCATGGCCGACCTGCGCACGACCGTGGGCCAGCCGCTCATCGGTGTCGAGGCCCGCATCGTGCAGCCCGGCTCCAGCCAGGAGCAGCCCTGGGACGGCGAGTCCTCCGGCGAGCTGCAGGTCCGGGGCCCGTGGGTGGCGTCGAGCTACTACGACGACCCGCGCTCGCCCGAGTCGTTCACCGAGGACGGCTGGCTGAAGACCGGCGACGTGGCCACCATCGACGCCCACGGCTACATCCAGCTGCGGGACCGCACCAAGGACGTCATCAAGTCCGGCGGCGAGTGGATCAGCTCGGTGGAGCTGGAGAACGAGATCATGGCCCACCCGGCGGTGGCCGAGGCGGCGGTCATCGGCCTGCCCCATCCCCGCTGGAGCGAGCGCCCGCTGGCCTGCGTCGTCCTCCGGGAGGGCCAGACGGCCACCAAGGAGGACATCCTCGCCTTCCTCGACGGCCGTGTCGCCAAGTGGTGGCTGCCCGACGACGTGACGTTCGTGTCCGAGATCCCCAAGACGAGCGTCGGCAAGTTCTCCAAGAAGGACCTGCGCAAGGAGTTCGAGGGCTACACCCTCCCGACGGCATGACGATCTGGCGTCTCTCACGTCGCGATGCGGACGTGAGAGACGCCAAATCGGTGCTGTCGTAGCCTCGGGGCCGTGATCGACGTCCCCGACGGGCACCTCTACCTCGGCGAGCACCTCGACCCCGATTCCCGGGAGCGCAACGGCGACCCCGTGCTGCTGGAGGCGGCCGACCTCACCACCCACGGCGTCGTCGTCGGCATGACCGGGTCGGGCAAGACCGGGCTCGGCGTCGTGCTGGTCGAGGAGGCGCTCCTGGCCGGGATCCCGACCCTCGTCCTCGACCCCAAGGGCGACCTCGGCAACCTGCTGCTGACCTTCCCCGAGCTCCGCCCCGACGACTTCGCCCCCTGGGTCGAGGGCGGCGACGGCGCCGGGGCGGCCGCGGCCTGGACCGAGGGCCTGGCCGGGTGGGGGATCGGGCCCGAGAGGATCGCCGCGCTGCGGGCGGCGGCCGAGTTCACCATCTACACCCCGGGGTCGACCGCGGGCGTGCCGCTGAACATCGTGGGCGGCCTGGCCCGGCCCACCGCCACCGGCGGCGCCGAGCCCGACGCCGAGACGGTGGCCGACGAGATCGAGGGCTTCGTGTCCGGCCTGCTCACCATGGTCGGCATCGACGCCGACCCGCTGGCGGGCCGCGAGCACATCCTGTTGTCCAACCTGATCGACCACGCCTGGGCGTCGGGTCGCGACCTCGACCTGCCCACGCTCGTCACCCAGGTGCAGGACCCGCCGCTCCGCAAGCTGGGCGTCTACGAGCTGGAGGCGTTCTACCCCGCCAAGGACCGCACCAGGCTGGCCATGACCCTGAACGGCCTGCTGGCCTCGCGGTCGTTCGCCGCCTGGGCCGAGGGGCCGGACCTGGACCTCGACCGGCTCCTGCGGTCGGCCGACGGCGCCCGGCCGGCGTGCGCGGTCGTCACGCTCGCCCACCTGTCGGACGAGGAGCGCCAGTTCGTGGTGTCGTTGCTGCTCGGCAGGCTCGTCACCTGGATGCGGCGCCAGCCGGGCACCGACCGCCTGCGCGTGCTCGTCTACTTCGACGAGGTCCTGGGGTTCGTGCCGCCCACCGCCGCGCCCCCGGCCAAGAAGCCGATCCTCACGCTGTTCAAGCAGGCCCGGGCGTTCGGCGTGGGGCTGGTGCTCGCCACCCAGAACCCCGTGGACGTCGACTACAAGGGCCTGGCCAACGCCGGCACCTGGATCATCGGGAGGCTGCAGACCGAGCAGGACAGGGACCGGTTGCTGGACGGCCTGTCGTCGGCCGGTGGGGCCGTGGACGTGGCCGCCGCCGGCGACACGATCGGCGGGCTGGGCAAGCGGGAGTTCATGCTGCGCGAGCCCGGGGCCGCCGCCCCCTCGCTGTTCACCACCCGCTGGGCCATGTCGTACCTGCGGGGCCCGCTCACCCGCGAGCAGATCGCCA
>DASSUD010000237.1:0-3466 GCA_035707385.1 Acidimicrobiales bacterium | reverse complement strand
ACACGTTATGAAGGTCTGGATCGACCAGGATCTCTGCACGGGCGACGGCCTCTGCGAAGAGATCGCCCCGGACGTGTTCACCCTGCTTGACGACGGCCTCGCCTACGTCAAGGAGGGCGACAAGATCTTCTCCGACCCGGGTGGCGCCGAGGGCCTCGCCGTCGTGCCCGCGGGCCAGGAGGAAGCCACCATCGAAGCCGCCGAGGAATGCCCCGGCGAGTGCATCTTCATCGAGGTCGAGTAGTCAGCAGACGCGGGAGCGGCTGCCTCACACGAGGCAGCCGCCGGTGTCCCGCACCGCGCTGAGGTCACCGCCGAGGACGGCGTTCAGCTCCTCGACGGCGAGGGCGTAGGACACCCCGGGCTTGTCCGGCGCGACGGCGAAGGCCACGCCCACCACCTGACCCTCCGGGTCCACCAGCGCGCTCCCCGAGTCCCCGGGCGCCAGCTCCGACGCCAGCACCAGCACCTCCCGCCGCGTCCGGGTGCGGTCGTAGATGTCGGTGCCCACGGCCGTGATCTGGTCGCTGATGCGGAACGGGCTGATCTCCAGCGGCATGCCGCCCGGATGGCCGAACACGCCGCCGGTGTCGCCGACGGCGGCCGGCCGCACCGGCAACGGGGCCCGGTCGGAGTCCTCGGTGTGCAGGATCGCCAGGTCGCGGTTGGGGTCGAAGGCGACCACCTCGGCGTCGAGCCGGGACCCGTCCGACAGCTCGACCTCGGTGTCGTCCTCCCCCGCCACCACGTGGGCATTGGTGACCACCACGTCCTCGGCGACGAAGAAGCCGCTCCCCTCCTGGATGCGCCCGCACGCCTCGCCCTGGACCTTCACCGTGGACCGGGCGACCCGCTCGGCCGTCTCCTCCGACAGCCCGCTGGCCCCCGGCGCCGCCCCCACCTCCGGTGCGGGGCGCAGGGCGTCGAAGACCTGCGGGAAGGGGTCGTCGCCCATGATGCGGCGCAGCGCCTCCAGGGTGTCGGGCGGGTTGGGCAGGTGGTCGGCCACCTCCCGGGCGATCCGGGACGAGCGGGCCTGCTCGGAGGTCCACCCCCGCACGTGGGCGAGGGTCGGCAGCAGGATCCACAGAACCACGACGACACCCACCACCCCCACCAGCGCCCCGGCCACCTGGTCGGTGCGGCGGGCGGCGCCCTGGGGCAGCTCGGCGTGCAGCCGGCTGCCCAGCACCAGCCCGAGGGCCTGGCCGATCAGCGCCGCGCCGACCAGGGTGGCCACCGCCACCAGCGTCTTGGTGAAGTCGCTGGCCTCCTGGATGCGGGGCAGGAGGGCGGGTAGCAGGAGCGCACCGCCCAGCAGGCCGGCCGCCAGGCCGAGCCAGGACGTGGCCCGGGCCACGAACCCCAGCCGGTACCCGCCCGAGGCGGCGGCGACGGCGAACAGGATCAGCACGATGTCGAGCACGTTCATCCCCTCGGGTCGCCCCGCCTCCCCGGCCCCGCCCCGTCAGCTCAGCAGCCGCGCGCTGGTGAGGAAGCCGGTGTGGGCGACCATGCGGTGGTCCGGTCGCACCGACTGGGCCTCGATGTGCCAGCCGCGGTTGAGCACCTCGATCGTCTCGACCATACCGAAGCCCTGGCCGGCCAGCTCGTCGCGCAGCTGGACGGCCTGGGTGATCTGGGGCGTGTAGGCCACCAGCACGCCGCCGCGGTGCATAGCGCGGGCGGCGTGCTTCACGGCCCGCCACGGCTCCGGCAGGTCGAGCACGACCCGGTCGAGATCGGTCTCGTCGATGCCCTCGTAGACGTCCCGCAGCTCGACCGAGTAGCGCTCGAGCGCCTCGGGGCCGAGGAAGGTGGCGACGTTCTTGGTGGCCCGGTTGGCGAAGTCCTGGCGCAGCTCGTAGCCCCGCACCACCGCACCGGCCCGCACGAGGGTCATCGACAGCGCCCCCGACCCCACGCCCGACTCGAGCACCCGGGCACCGGGGAAGATGTCGGCGAGCATGAGGATGGGGCCCAGGTCCTTGGGATAGATGACCTGGGCGCCGCGAGGCATCTTGAGCACGAACTCGGCCAGCGTGGGGCGGATGCCGAGCATCGCCGCGCCCCGGCTGGAGCGGAACGTGGTGCCCTCCGCCGCCCCGATGAGGTCGTCGTGGGGCAGCACGCCGGCGTGGGTGTGGAACTCGCCGCCCGGCTCGAGGGTCACGAGGTAGCGGCGCTTCTTGGCGTCGATGAGCAGGACCTGGTCGCCGGCGGCGAAGGCGCGGGTCATCGCCGCCTCCGCCCCGGGCGCACCAGGTCGACCGGCACGGGCTCGTGGCCGCCGGCCCGCTCGACCAGCCGGCAGAACGCGCACACGTCGCCGGAGGTGGGGGCCCCGCAGCGGGCGCAGGGGGCCAGGCCCTCCTGGGCCTCGGCGGCCTCCGGCCGGAAGTGCGCGGCGGCCTTGGCCAGGAACTCGAAGTAGAAGGCGTGCTTGGTGCCGGGCGAGGCCGACTCGATGGAGTTCAGGGCCTCCTTGTAGCGCAGGTGGCGGTTGCCGGCCGCCATCGGGCACTCCTCCACGATGTAGTCGATGCCCCGCAGCACGCAGTAGGCGGCCGTCTCCCGCTCCGACAGGCGCACCAGCGGCTTGACCTTGCGGGGGAAGCCGGGCCGGGCGGGCAGCACCGGCAGCTGGCGGCCCAGGTACTCGGTCTGCCAGCGCAGCACGTTGCCCAGCAGGACCGCCGCCTCGTCGTCGAGGTTGTGGCCCGTCGCCACCGCGTCGAAGCCGCCCTCCAGGGCCGCGGCGTCGATGAGGTGGCGCTTGGACATCCCGCACGACGAGCACGGCACCCGGCGGGTGACGGCCGCGGCGGTCGGGATGTCGTAGCCGTGCTCGGCGCGCAGGTCGACGCGGCGCAGCCGGAGCCCCCGCTCGCCGGCGAAGGCGACGGCGGCCGCGGTGCTGGCCGCGCTGTAGTCGCCGATGCCGAGGCCGATGGTCATGCCCTCGGCGTCGTAGCCCAGCTCCACCAGCAGGTCCCACAGGGCCAGGCTGTCCTTGCCCCCCGACACGGCCACCAGCACGCGCTCGCCCCGATCGATCATGGCGTGGTCCTCGATCGCCTTGGCCACCTGGTCGCGGCAGAAGCGCAGGAAGTGGTCGGGGCAGAAGTTGGCGTTGTGCCGCCGCAGGTCGATGACCGCCGGGCCCCGGCACACGGTGCACTTCATGCCGCGCCCCCCGAGATGACCGGGCGGATCTCCACCTCGTCGTCGTCGGCCAGCACGGCGTCGCCGGGGACCAGGGTGTCGCCCCGCACCACCAGCACCGACTCGCGGTTCAGCTCGAGGCGGGCCAGCAGCGCGGACACCGACACCGGCCCGTCGACGTCGAGCTGGCGGCGGGGGTTGCGGAGGAGGACGCGCATGGCGGGACCATTCTCGCGTGCGGGCCACCCGGTCCCGCACACCGGGCCCTCGTCAGACCGGGGTGCGGCGGCGGGAGCGGACG
>DASSUD010000236.1:0-5725 GCA_035707385.1 Acidimicrobiales bacterium | reverse complement strand
ACCGCCCGCCTGCTGGCGATCACCGATACCCGGTTCACACCCGAGTGGCTGGCCGAGCACCCGGCCGAGCGGGCGGTGGCCGACACGATCGCCCGGCGCCGGCTGGCGGCGGCGGGCGACACCGACCCGGCCCGGGCCGCGCAGCGCCGCCGAGGTGAGCGAGCCCAGATGGAGGCCCGCCGCCACCACGACGTGGTCGCCCGGATCGGGGCCATCGCCTGTCCCACGATGGTGGCGTGCGGTCGCTACGACGGCATCGCTCCGCCGGCCAACAGCGAGGTGATCGCGGCCCGGGTCCCCGGCGCCGAGCTGCGGGTCTACGAGGGTGGGCACACGTTCTTCCTCCAGGACCGGGCCGCGCTGCCCGAGATCCTCGACTTCCTGGCAGCCGGGTGAGGGTCGCCCGATGACTGTGCCTCCCATCCGCTGGGGCATCGCCGCCACCGGCCGCATCGCCGAGCGGTTCGTGACCGGCCTGGCCCAGCTGCCCGGCACGGAGGTGGCGGCCGTCGCCTCCCGGACGTCGGCCCGGGCCCAGGAGTTCGGAGCGGCACACGGCATCCCTCGCCGCCACGGCACCTACCGCGTCCTGGCCGAGGATCCCGACGTCGACGTGGTGTACGTGGCCAGCCCCCATGTGCGCCACGAGCCCGACACGCTCGCCTTCCTGGCCGCTGGAAAGCCGGTGCTGTGCGAGAAGCCCCTCGCCATCAACGACGCCGAGGCTCGGAGGATGGTCGTCGCGGCACGGGATCACGGGCTGTTCCTCATGGAGGCCGTGTGGAGCCGCTTCCTGCCCGCGTACGCCGTACTGCGCGACCTGCTGGCGAGCGGCCGGATCGGCGAGCCGCAGCTGGTCGAGGCCGACTTCGGCTTCCGTCGGCCGTTCGACCCGGGCCACCGCCTGTTCGACCGTGCGCTCGGCGGTGGGGCGCTGCTGGACCTGGGCATCTACCCGCTCCAGCTGGCGTCGCTCGTGTTCGGGCCGCCCGACCGGGTCTCGGCCCAGGCGCACATCGGGGCCTCGGGCGTCGACGAGTCGGTGGCGGCCGTCCTCCATCACCCCGGGGGCGGCCTGGCCGTGGTGAAGGCGGCCATCCGGGTGGCCACGGCCTGCACCGCCCGCATCACCGGCACGGAGGGCTGGATCGGGCTGCCGGCCTTCATGCACTGCCCCGACCACCTCCTGGTCTCCACCGCAGGGGCGAGCCGCCCGGAGCGGATCGACTGCGGCTGGGCGGGTGAGGGGCTGCGGTTCCAGGCTGCCGAGGTCAACGCCTGCCTGCGGGACGGTCGCACGGAGAGCACCGTGATGCCCCTCGACGAGACGGTGACTCTGGCCACCACGCTGACCGAGATCCGCAGGGCGATTGGCCTCACCTACCCCGGTGACTGACGGGATCGGTTCGGCGGGTACACATGGTCCACACGGAGAGGGCGCTCGCCCCGGCTGCGGAGGACCCAGGGACATGACCACGAACACCGACAACCCCGCCGATGCCGCGGCCGGCGGTCGCCCGCCGGCCGCCGACACCGCCAGCGACACCCCCGCCGACGGGACAACCGGTGTTCCCGCGGCCCCCGGGACACCTCCCGACGACGGCAGCGTGGCCGCGGGCGTCGCCGGGGTCGTCCGCAGCGCGCTGGACGCGGCGTCCAAGGCCGGCACGATCTCCGTCTCGGGCCTGACGGACTCCCTCGAGCGCGCCGGCCGATCCCTCAGCCGGCGCGTGGTGGAAGGCGCCGAGACGCGCCGCCCGCCGATCGCCGACCGCGCCGCGCTGGCCAAGGCTCTCGCCGACAAGCCGCCCGCGCCCGCCCTGGCGGGAGCCACCGCGGCGGCCGTCGCCCTGCGCGTCGCCACCCGCTTCAAGCCCCTGAGCGCTCTCGCCAAGCGCTCGCCCATGTGGTTGCTGGTCGCCGCCGTGCCGGCGCTCGCCGCCTCGGTCACCCGCGGGGCCGACGAGCTGGGCATGGTCGCCTCCCACCTCATACACCGAGCCCGGGCCACCGGAGTGGAACCTGACCTGGAGCGGGTCCGCCGGGCCGCGGTCCAGATCGTGTCCCGCAAGCCGGTGGACCCCGAGGTCGAGCCGAGCCACGGCACCCTGGCGTTCGGCTGGCTGAAGCGGGCGGCCCGTGCCGCCCTGCCGTTCACGGCCGGCGTCGCCACCGCCGATCCCGAGGGGCTGGCGGAGGCCGCCGCCACCTTCGACGCCACGCGGCTCGGCCCCCGCTGATCACGACGCATCCCACGGCTCCAGGAAGTCGAGGACCGCGGCCACGAAGGCCGCACTGCCCTCCAGAGCCGGCAGGTGGGCCACGTCGGGCAGCAACGCCAGCCGCCCGCGCGGCAGCCGCGCCGCCAGCAGCGCCGAGCGCTCGATGACGTGCGGCACATCGAGCTCGCCCACGGCCAGCAGCACCGGAACCTCGATCTCGTCGACCCGGTCCCACGCCGAGGGAAGGGCAGCTTCCGGTCCCGGGTCGTCAGCCGCCAGCGCGCGGCCGTTCATGTCGAGGAACAGGTCGCGGGCGGCACCCCGAACCCGCCCCTCCGGGGCGTGGGGGCCGTCGAGCCACAACCTGGCCTCGAGCCGGTTGACCTCGTCGAGGTCGCCGGCCCCGTCGGCCTCGTCGATCGCCCGGTCGATCTCGGCCAGCGCAGGCGAGAGGTCTCCAGGGCCCGGCGCCCCGCGCACGGCCGTGCCGACCAGAACGAGGCGGCTCACCCGATCGGGATGGGCCAGTGCCAGGTCGAGTGCCACCCGCCCGCCCATGGAGTTGCCCACGGCGACGGCCTGCCCGATGCCGACGGCGTCCAGGACCGCCAGGGTGTCGTCGACGGGTGAGTGGGGCTCGGGCTCGTAGGTCGTGGTGCCGAAGCCCCGCCGGTCGAACGCCACGCACCGGTGCCGAGCAGACAAGGCCCCGGTCAGGGGGCCCCACCCCCGGCGATCGGCGACGCCGGCGTGCAGGAGCACCACCCCGCTCGCGCCGTCGCCCGCGGCGGCGCCGAAAACATCGCACGACAGCTCGGCCTGACCCGATCGCACCCTCACGACACACCTGCCCGACGTCGTTCCCGCGGGGTGGGCCAGCAGCGCGCGGCTCCTGGCCGGTCGCGCGCCATGCTTGCCGGCGTCGATGCTGCTGTGGGGCTGGGGATCACGCCGACAGTGTGGCAGAGGCGAACGTGTGTTCGCCACAAGGCTAAGATGACGATTCGATGACGGACGCGGCGCGTGGCCGGGATCCGTGCTTCGGTGTCACACCGCACACGTACGTTTGTTCGCATCCCCCGCCGCACCGGTGCGGAGGAGCTCACTTCGGAGAGGATGTGTCGATGGGCAAGCGCCAGCGCAAGCACGAGCGGCCGGGCGACGGCCAGGGTGAGCGGGCTCGCACCGCCCGGCCTCCCCGCTCCGGCCGCGCCCGCGGCCTGCGCTCGCACCAGGTCGACGCCGCCATCGACGCCGCGGTGGCGTCGTGCGGGTTGGCGGTAGGGCCGCCCGCCCGCCACCTCGTCGAGCCGCTGGCTTCCGGCGTGGCGACCGGGCCCGGCGCGCCCGGGGCCGACGGCGCTCACCCGGCCGTGGACAGGGCACTGGCCCGCGCGCTGATCGACGCGGTGACCCGGGCATGGACTTTGGGATGGCAGCCGGCCGACGTCCATCGGGCCGTGGCCCGCCTGCACGGGCGCCCGCACGCACGGCTGGTGGCCGACGCCATCGGCTGCGAGGCCCGGCGCCGCCCCGACCTCGAGCTCCCGGCCCGATGGCGCCGCCAGCTCGACGCCATCGGGGCCACCGACACCGAGGCCGACGAGTCCCGGCCGGGTGCGTGGGTCGTGGCGCCTGGGGTGGCCCGCTTCGAAGGGGTGGCCGTCGCCGTCGAGACGCTGGCGGCCCTGCGCCGGCTGCCCCGGTTGCCGCATCTCGGGCCAGCGCCGGGCGATCCGGCCCACCGGCTGCGGCGCGCCGGGCGCGACGAGCGAGGGGCCGACCCCCGGGTGCTGCACAAGGTGGCGGCCCTGCTGGCCAAGGCCGAGTCGACCACGTTCCCCGACGAGGCCGAGGCGCTCACCGGCAAGGCGCAGGAGCTGATGACCCGCCACGCCATCGACCGCGCCGAGCTCGACGCCCGGCGCGGCGGAGGGTCCCAGGTCGGCGGCCGGCGAGTGGGCATCGACGACCCGTACGCCGGGCCGCGGTACCTCCTGCTGTCGGCGGTGGCCGAAGCCAACCGGTGCCGCGCGGTGTGGTCGAAGGTGTGGGGGTTCGCCACCGTGTTCGGGGACGAGGGCGACCTCGACGCCGTCGAGCTGCTGTACACCTCGCTGCTGGTGCAGGCGACTCGGGCGATGGTCGCCGAGGGGGGCGGCGCGGGCCGGACCGCGGCGTCGGCCGGGCGCACACGGTCGTTCCGGCAGTCGTTCCTGGTGGCGTTCGCGGGGCGCATCGGCGCCCGGCTGCGGGAGGTCGCCGACGTGGTGACGGCCGAGGCGGCCAGCCGCCGTGCCGGGCTGCTGCCGGTGCTCGCCCGGCGCAGCGAGGCGGCCGAGGCCGCCGTGAACGAGGCGTACCCGTCGGTCGGCCGGGCCCGCGTCTCGGCCAACGACGCCGCCGGCTGGCACGCCGGTGCGGCAGCAGCCGACCGCGCCCAGCTCGACCTGCACGAGGCCCTGCGGGGCCACGCGCCCGACCCGCCCGCCGTGCCGTGAAGGCCGCGTCACGGCGCGGTGGTGGTGGGCGCCTAGTCGTCGGTCGCGGTCGCGGTGGGCCCGGTCCCGGGCACGGTGGCCGGTGCCGTTGTGGTGCCGTGGGCCGCCACCTTGGCGGCCCACGGATAGTCCGCCTTGCCGCTCGGCGAGCGTTGCATGCGCTCCACCACGTGCAGCTCGCGCGGGACCTTGTAGCCGGCGATCCTGGTGCGGCAGTGCGCCTGCACGGACTCGAGGTCGGGCGCCGTGCCCGGGCGTGGCTGCACGATCGCCGCCACCCGCTGGCCCCACCTCTCGTCCGGCACACCCACCACCACCGCGTCGTAGACGGCGGGGTGCGACTTGACCGCGGCCTCGACCTCCTCCGGGAAGATCTTCTCTCCCCCCGAGTTGATGGACTGCGCGCCGCGGCCCAGCAGGGTTATCGATCCATCGGCCTCGACTGTGGCGAGGTCGCCCGGGATGACGTAACGGGTCCCGTCCACCTCGACGAAGGTCTCGGCGGTCTTGACCGGGTCGCCGTAGTACCCGATCGGGATGTCCCCGCTGCGGGCCACACGGCCGATCACGCCCGAACCGGGCACCACGGGCTGCAGGTCGTCGTCGAGCACGACCGTGCCCGGCACCGGCGACACCGTCGGCCCTCCCCGCATGGCGGTGCGGCCCTTCTCCACGACCACGATCCCGTTGGCCCCTCCCTCCGACGAGCCGATGGCATCGGTGATCACGACGTCGGGGAAGCGCTCCAGGAACTGGTCCTTCAGCGAGGGCGAGAAGATGGCGGCGGTCGAGGACAGCGACAGGATCGACGACAGGTCGCGGCTGCTGCTGGGCTCCTCGTCCAGCGCCTCTATGAGCGGCCGGGCCATGGCGTCGCCCGTCATCATGATCGAGTTGGCCTTCTCGGCCTCGACCAGGCGCCACACCTCGTGCGGGTCGAACTGACCCATGAGCACCACCCGGTGGCCCTGGAAGCTCTGGCCCATCACCGCCCACTGCGTG